>JBEKZY010000111.1:0-16351 GCA_049509395.1 Thermoguttaceae bacterium
ACGAAGGCAGTCCGGCCACGGTGAGTTTCAGCGGGGCGTCCGATCCGTCCAACACCGATACTGCGGCGGGATTTCATTACAGTTTTGCGACCAGCGCGTCCGCCCTGGCCGGGGACTACGCCTCGGCCGGCGCTGCTGACGCGGCCCAGTTCACATTCGACGACAACGGGACGTACACGGTCTACGGGCGGATCATTGACAAGGACGGCGGGTACACGGATTATCAGACGGTGGTTGTAGTTAATGAGGTGGCCCCAACTGTGAATCTAATCGGTAGTGCCAGCGTCGCCGAGGCATCGATTTATACGTTAACGCTGGGACCGGTGGTCGATCCAGGCCAACCAATCGACCAGGTTGTGACCTACTTCATCCACTGGGGCGATAACAGTGACACAGTTATCAATGCCACAGATCTATCGCCCAACCGTCAGGTGACTCACGTTTATGCAGACGGCATCGTTCCACAAGGTTCAACTACACCTACCAATCACATTAGTGTTGATCTTCTAGACAACGACGGCTACTGGTGCGATACCGGCGCGAAGGATATCGTGGTGTATAACGTAAATCCGACGGCTGCGTTGGGCGGCAGTACCACCGTCAACGAAGGATCTTCGGTCACAGTCTTATTCTATAACCAATACGATCCTTCGGCGGTGGATACGGAGGCCGGTTTCAGATATCAGTACGACTTCAACAACGACGGCATCTTTGATACCGCCATTACCACTCAAAGCAGTGTTTTGGTTCCGGCCATTTTTTTGAACAAGGGCCCTAGCGATGTGACTGTCAGGGGGCGTATCTACGATAAGGACAATGGTTACACCGACTACACCCGGGTAATCCATGTCAACAATGTGCCTCCTTCGGTGAACACTCTTACTGATATGACGGTTGGTGCGAACACCCTTCTCACGCAAACCGGTTCCTTCACCGATCCCGGCGCCGACACATGGACCGCCACAGTTGACTATGACTGGCACGCGGGCGATACCGACGCCGTTGCACTGCCTCTTGTGGGCAAGACGTTTACGCTAAGCCACACCTACGCAACACCGGGCAGTTACACGGTCGCAGTCACCATTACCGAAGACAACGGGGCCAGCGGCACGGGCTACATGCACGTAACAGTGCTTCCTACCCGCTTTACCGTCACCGCATTAACACCCACCAGCAGCGGATTCGACGTGCAGTTCAATCGCGCGGCTGATACGAGCGTGCTGAACCTGTACGACGGCGTCATACCTCACACAACTCAGTACAACACTTTGGGGCCTGCCGATGTGACATTGGTTGGGCAGATCACAGGAGCCGTGCGAGGGTCGCTGGTGTGGAACCCGGCTACAAACACTGCCTCATTCGTGAAGACCGGCGGAATTCTGGCTCCAGACACGTATACAGTAACGTTAAGCAGTCGTTCGAACGGCTGGAAGGACCTTAACGGCGAATTGCTGGACGGGAATAATGACGGCATCGCCGGCGGCGACTACCAGACAACATTCACCGTGGCTTTTTCGAGCGCCCCTGTTTTAACCCTGCCCGACTTCGCTCGCGGACCACAGCAAACTCTCAACGTTGACGCACATGGCACGGGTCTTGGGATTGGCCTTCCGATACACATCAGCGACTCCAGCGGCGTTACGAGCGTGGATTTTGATTTTGTTTACGATCCGACCCTGTTAACCATTGCCGGCGCGGCGTTGGCCCAGGGTATGCCCATGACTGGAAGTTGGAGCGTAACCAACAATGCCACCACGCCCGGCGACTTTCGAGTAAGCGTTTATGGCTCAAGCGCTCTTTCAGCGGGGGCTAGGGACCTAATAATTTTGTTAGGATCTATTCCAGCCAGTGCCCCTTACGGCGCATCCGAGGTCTTGCGGTTGAGTAATGTTCGAATTAATGAAAACATCACGGGCCAAGGCGAGCAGGCTATACACAAAGTCGTATTCTTCGGCGACGCAACCGGTGATGCCGCTATTGGGGCTTATGATGCTTTCGATGTATCTCGGGTTGCCGTGGGATTGGACAGTGGATTCTATACCGCCCCTCTCACTGATCCAGTCATTATCGGCGACGTCACCGGCGATGGAACTCTTTCCGGCCAGGACGCCTCATACTTGGCCCAAAAATCGGTCCACCTGCCACGGCCGGAGATTCCCGATGTGCCGGTTCCAGCTCCTACAGTGTTTGCAAGTGTGGATCCCACTATAGCAATCCCTGCCGAGCAGACTTCACGATCTCCTATGATCCCACCCTACTCGGGATATATAATGCATCCTCTCCGCAGGATATGACAAGCAGCAGTTATCTGGCGAGTTTGGGCTGGGGCATGGCTGCCAATGCTTCCAATGCGGGAACAATTTACATCAGCTTGTACTCTGCGAATTACGCGCTGACTGTGAATTCCACGCAACTGCTGAACCTCGTGTTTCACGTACTTAACAATGCCCCCGGCGGAACCTCGCCGATTGTATTGAGCCCCGACAGCAAACTGAACGGCGGAGGGCTGGCAATATCGGCGGCTAACGGCAGCATCCTTGTGCCGGCCGTGATTAATGGATCGCTCAACGGCGATGTCATCCAGGTAGTCCGCGAGGCCGCCAATTCCGATCGATCAGACGTGTTTGTCAACAACACTTTAGTCAATACAATCATGCTGTCCAGCGTGCCCAATGTTATCGTTAACGATTTCGGTGGGAACGATCAACTGACAGTGGATTGGACATACGGCAACCCCCTGCCCAGCGGCGGGCTGGTGTATAACGGCGGAAGCGGTTTGAACAAGCTCTTTGTCGTCGGCACCAACGGCGCCGATAACGTGTTAATGACCTCGACGCAAATCACGCTCAATGGCTCCGCACCTATCGTCTATGGCAATATCCAAGGATTCGGATTCGACTTGAAAACCGGCGCGGACGTTTTGACATTAACAAGCGGTACCCTCGCCCTGGGCAAAAACGACGCCATTTCCGACGGCACTAGCATCGTAGTTGACGGCGGAGTGTTGGACCTTAACGGGCAGTCTGAAACCGTCGGCGCAGTCACGCTGCTTAATGGCAGCATACTCAACGGATCGCTCAACAGCAATTCATACGATATCGAAAGCGGCACTGTAACCGCTACGCTCGCCGGGCCGGGCGCACTAAGCAAAAACACCGCCGGACAGGCAAGTACGCAGGTCGTAAACACGTCAAACATTACAGTCGATGCCGGTCAACTCACGGCGACTTCGATTAACACCGGCACATTGACCATCTGCGCGGGCACAACATTAACCATTGCCCCCATCGCCGGAGGCCCGCTTGCAAATGACACCCTAATGCCGCTTGCCACACTTGCATTGCAGCCGATTATACTCGAAACTTCTGCGCAAACAATGACCGCGAACACAGTAGCTCCTTCTTCAACTGCCGAGACCGCCATAGTCGGCGCACTAACCAATAATACCGCCGAACAGGCAACTACGCAGGTCGTAAACACGTCAAACATTACAGTCGATGCCGGTCAACCCACGGCGACTTCGATTAACACCGATTCATCGACCATCGGCGCGGAGGCTACATTAACCGATGCCCCCATCGCCGGAGGCCCGCTTGCAAATGGCACTCTAATGCCGCTTGCCACTCCTGCATTGCAGCCGATTCTAAGCGAAACTTTTGCGCAAATAATGACCGCGAACACGGTAGCTCCTTCTTCAACTGCCGAGAACACCTTAGTCGCGGCAGGACCTCTCGCGCCTAGCACGGTAATTGCAGCGCCGATTCCGGCGTCAAGTGATGCGGCATCAGCACCGGCATCGTCGTGTAGTTTATCAAAAGCTGATGTCTTAGACGCGGTTGCCACGCCTGCAGCTATTATCGCCAATAAAGCTCTGCCCGTGCGTTTAGTGGAATCTACCCCGGCGAGACAAATCGACACGGCTATTAATTGCCTCCTGCCGCAATCGCCGATTTATTGCTGGCTCGATTCGGCGGCATCGCACAAGATCATCGAAAACGGGCTGGAACAATCTCTTACCACAAGAAATGAAAACATTGCGAGTACGCCGACATTTGCTTCATTACGCGATGACTTGCCGCCCCGCGTGGAAAAGAGTGATAAGCATCGCACAACCGCAGCCATAAACAGCCGTCAAGCCCATATTGCCGCATTACAGACGGTCGTGCAAAATTCCCGCTGGACCGATGCCGACGCCGAAGCCGATTTCGGCATTACCCAACATGTCCGTTCGGGGAAACATTCCAAGCAGTTAGAAAAAGCGGTTGATGAAGTTTTGGCGGAAGAAGAAGATGTCATTCCGGCCTTACTATAGCAGCAGGCATTTTATTGAAAAGCTGAATTATGATCACAAACAAATTCTTTGATCGACTTGAGTCCATAGTTTTGTTTTACTTTGGTCAATAGCAATCGAGGAATTTGCAATGTGTCACTGGGCGCTTCAAAACCAGCCACTCATGGGCGCATTCAAAATACCGAAATGCGGAGGGGACGAACCCCGTGCCCTCCGCTTGTAATTCATTCTTCGCGTCCCGGCAGTGAAGGATTCCCGATTTCACGGGATTTAGCTTAGGGCGGGGAGGAGACAAGTTGTCTGCCCTCGCGGATCGATAGGGCCTGCCAGGTATTAATATCGATGTCATCGGTGTAGAACGAGCCCGACCCGTCGGCCATAAGGACGTTGACCCCGCCCGGATGTCTGCTCCTGGCCGCTCGCCATCCGTAACAGGAATACAGCACCGAAATTTTGCCCACCACCACCGAAGACACACAATCGACCTGCGGTGAATTCGGGACCCAGTGATGGTTGTAAAGCGTGCAGCGGTACTCGCCGTTGGCCCAGGAAAATCCACGCAGGTCGGTAAAATTCCACATTCTGGCTTGTTGGCAGGCGGCATCGGTCAGGGGAACGGCATTGACAAAGGCGTACGTGGTTCGTGGATCGACTCGCGAGGCATCGTACAGCGGCGCAGGCCCGTCGCCTAAAATACTTTCGCTCATGGCGGCAGTATGGCTCAATCCGTCGGTAATTTGCGCAGTGCTGATTTCTGAATTGATGAAGAATATGCCGTCGGTTTTAAACGGCGTTCCGCCTCCCATTCCCGACCCCGTGCAAGTCGCATAATTCGTGGGCCCGAAACCGGAGGCCACCGGTTGTTGGCGATCCGAAGGGCATAGGAAAAGCGGAACGGTTTGGGCTACTCCGGCCCGATTGGCCGGCGTTACTTTCAGGTCGATGCCATAAAGCGGTTGCGTAAGATCCAGGGCACTGTATGCCGTTGTCTCTTCCAGATAGGGCATCAAGCGGACCAGCGCCGACCAACGGTAGAAACAATACGGGGTCGAGGGGGCTTTGGCGTAAGCCTGCGATTCGGCGCCCGAGGGGAAACACTTTTTCGCTTCCTCATGTCTGTGCAAGGCGATTCCGAACTGTTTTAGGTTGTTCTGGCAAGTCAGCCGCCGCGCGGCTTCCCTGGCGCTCTGGATGGCCGGCAATAATAACGCGGTCAGAATGCCGATTACGGCAATTACCACCAGAAGCTCTACTATGGTAAAACCAAATCGGCGGAGTATAACTCGATCAATCACGTCTTGCGCCTCCGCGGCAGGAAGATAAGCGGTGCCATCGCTCCGAGGGTTAACAGCAGCGCCATTGTGCCCGGCTCGGGCACGGCCTGAATGGATTGAAGGCACAGTGGTCCTTCGGGAATGGCTTTTATTACTACTGTTGCCCCAGCGCCGATGGTCAAGGTATCGGCGACGATGCTTTGTGCCAGGAGTTCGGACCCTGCGCCCTCGACGTCAATCGTAGGCGAGTTGCAAAGCGGCCCGGCAATATCCAGCGTACCCTCGGTCACGGTAGTCGAACCGCTGTAGCTAACGCCTCCCACAAGGCTGAGCGTGCCGCCGCCTTTTTTTGTAAGTGAGCCAGCGCCGCTTATGAGGCCGCCGACGGTGATATTGTGACCGCCGGTATCGAAAGCGCCGCCGCCAGGGACCAGTTCCATGGCAAGGTCGATCTCCTGGTCGTTTGCGCTTTGGTTAACAACCGGGCCGCCCAATTTAATGGCGTTTCCTTGGAGCGTATATGATGAGGCATTGGCATCCGAGATGAAAGTGATCCCGTTGAACTGCGTCCATTGGTCAAAGTTGTTGTTGGTTATATATCCGCCGGTTTTGACGGCGCCGAAGCGTATGTCGCCCTGATATACCGGGGGTGTGCCGTGCCAATTCGCGGAGTTATTCCAGTAGATACCGGCAGAGCCGGTCCACAGCGCAGGCTCGACAAGCAGGGCGGTCGGCTGAGTGGACTCGCTGAATGTGATAAACTTGGAATTGGGATTGATGGGGGCGCCTGTCGTCGAATCATATTTATCGATGTATCCGTTGACTGTGTAGTCTCCCATGCTTGATACGATTAAATTGCCGTCGGGATCGATTGCAATGCCGGAAGGCCAATTCAATCCGCTCACTAGTGGGCCATTGCCGACCATCGCGCCGCTGCTATTGAACTTATATACGTTGCTCAACCCCATCCCCGCGACGTATAAATAGCCGCTGGGATCGAACACTAGCCCGTTGGGATTATATAAATACGTCGCCTCGATAGGATCACCCGCCGAGTAGTTATTTGCCGGATCAAATATCATTATTTTTCCATCAGACCAGTCGCTTACGTACAATTTCCCGTCTGAACCCATCGCCATGCCTGCGTACTGGGCTCCTTGAGCATACCCGAATTGCGCGATTGGGTTCGTGCCGCTGGAGGCGCTATAACAATCGATCTCATTGCCAGAACCACCGCCGTACTCGCTGACGTAAAGTAAGTTTTTGGCACGGTCAAAAAGCAGACCGCTTGGACCATTGGGTACCGAAGCGAATACCCCCAAGTACGCCCCGGTCGCCCAGTTGTATCGCAACACCTCTCCGGTGGCTAGGCTTGACACGAACAGATCAGTTCCGTTGCCAAATGCCATGCCGGCGGGGGAAGATATATATGTCGGGGGGCTGGGTGCCTGAAAAACTCCGCGAGAACTCCCATCCAGATTGTATTCCAGGACCTGGTTGCTGAAGTAGTCGCTCACCAGCAACTGCCCGAAGGCGCTCATCGGAAAAAAGACGATCCATGAAATTCCAATCAACACGCAAGAGCGACATAGATTCCAACGATTCATGCTGCGATCTCCTTAGAATGTATCTGAAAATATTGTTTTCTAGGTAATCCCCATACGGTTAAGTAGACAGAAACAAGATCATGCACAGGCAAATTGAATCATACGCACTGAGAGCACGATTTAGCCGTTTTTTTCGCTGCCGGGGCCGCTTTGGCGTTCCATTCAAACGCCACATTCACGGTAACACTATCCTTTACGGACAGGTATACGGGGCACCGATAGCTCTCTTGCTCCAGGAAAGTCCGCTCGGCTTTAGAAGGGGAAAAGGGCGAATGAATGGTGACCGTGAACGAAGTAATCTTGTAGTCTTTTAGCGTGTAGTCCGTCTCAGCCCAGGTTCCTGTCAAGTCCAACCCTTTGCCTTCGGCCGCCTTGGCCATCACGATCATCAAACAGGAGGCCAAACCCATCGCCATCAAGTCGATTGGGTTCAGATCCGAGCCCGTGCCCCCAAACGCGCAGCAGCCCTCCAGGCCGATTTCCTTGCCCAATTCATGGTGGACGGCATTGGTGTGAATCATGCGGTCCAGTGTGACAGTCATTCCCATTGTTCTTTGCCTTTCAGTATTTAAAAGTGCATCGCGAATCTACCAGGATTTTCGTGTAATATATGCTCCCTTTGAATTTGTCTCATCATATTCGCCGGCTGGACAATTGTAAATATGCCCGCCGGCAGCCAATTGCCCGGTCGCCATAACAAATTGCGGCATCGGCATTTATCGCATGCTTATTTTAGGAGCCGAATGGAAATAATTCGACTAATTATGTGGCGCAGGCGTCTTGCCTGCCCCGCAAAATACGGCTGCACGAAAAAATGCGAGCGGAACCTCCGCGCAACAATGAGGCCCTCGAGCCAATTTTGCATGATTCCCAAGATTTCAAGGCGGGAAAATATTTCCGGAATTATTTCCTTCTAGGGATTGCAAAAATGCGGGGGAAATTGTATTATTGAAGTAATACAATAGTACTTCATTCCAATATGCTTAGTAGAAGGTGCGTTTAATATGGACATCCACATTTCATCCGGCGACCCCACGCCGATCTATTCACAGATCGTCAATCAGGTGAAGTACCTTGTCGCATCCGGACGGCTTGCAGAAGACGAGGAACTGCCGCCCATTCGCGTGCTGGCGCAGCGCCTGTTGGTCAATCCCAATACAGTCGCCCGGGCGTATCGCGAACTCGAGATCGCGGGCCTGGTGATCAAGCGGCGCACGGCCGGCACGTTCGTGTCGACCGGGGGCTCGCCATTGGAACGCCGCGAACGTTTGAAAATACTAGGCAAGCGGATCGACGACCTGCTGGCCGAAGCCCGGCAGATGGACGTCTCGACAAACGATTTATTGAAACTAATCCGCCGCCGCCAACAGCGGATGGTATCTAATTCAAAGAGAGGGTGATGCCATGATAACCGAGAATAGCACGCCGAATGACATAGTCGTTGCGGTCCGGGGCGTCACGCGCAGATTCGGCTCGACAGTCGCTCTGGATAGCGTAACGATTGCCGTGCCCCGGGGATCGGTCTTCGGCCTGGTCGGAGTAAACGGGGCCGGCAAGACTACGCTTTTAAAACACGTCCTGGGACTGTTGAAACCCCAAACCGGCAGCGTGCGCGTACTGGGACGCGACCCGGTGCTCGATCCGGTGGGCGTGCTCTCGAAAATCGGGTATCTTTCGGAAGAAAACAATCTGCCGGGCTGGATGCGCGTAGACGAACTGCTCCGCTATACTCGGGCCTTTTATCCAACTTGGAACGAAACCTACGCCGAGCGGTTGCGTCGAACCTTCGAGTTGGATCCGGCAGCCAAGATCAAAAATCTTTCCAAAGGCCAGCGCGCACGCGCCGGATTACTCGTGGCCTTGGCCTATCAGCCCGAGATCCTGGTTCTGGACGAACCGTCATCCGGATTGGACCCCATTGTGCGTCGCGACATCCTGGCCGCCATCATCCGCACCATATCCAGCGAGGGCCGAACCGTGTTGTTCTCCTCGCACTTGCTCGACGAAGTGGAGCGGGTATCCGATCACATCGCCATGATCCACCAAGGCAAAGTCGCCATTTGCTCCGGCATGGACGATCTCAAGACCACCTTCCACCGGCTCACTCTCCGTTACGGTCAAAAGCGGCAAGAACCGCCGGCAATACCCGGTGCCCTTCGCTGGCAGGGCGACGGCCAGGAGTGGACCGCCGTGTGCCGGGGTCAGTTCAGCGCGTTCGAGGAGGCGGCCGCCCAAGCCGGGGCCAGTATAGTCGATCATCGAGTCCCTTCGCTGGATGAGATTTTTGTCGCCCAAGTGGGCGCGACGCCCGCCGAGGAGGAGAAGTAGAACATGCGTTCACCGGCCGTCGCAATCGCCTGGCAACTTTTCGCCCGATACAAAGTTTGGATCGTGGTTGGCTTTGTATATTTTGTTTTAGTTGCCGTCTGCTGCCGGTTGTTGCCGCATACTCAAACTTTTATGAATGTTCGTCATGTTTTGGCGCTCCCCTTGGTGTTTGTCTCGCTCGGTCTGATGGCCCTCTTTGTTTTTGGGACCCAGACCGATGTGAGCAGCTTGGAATCGACGTTTCCCGCAAAAATGTTCACACTGCCCGTGCGGACCTCCATGCTGGTCGCCTGGCCGATGTTTTACGGCGTCGTGACGATGGCAACGGTTAATGCGGCCATCACATGGCTTGTACTTCGTCCGTCTGGATATACATTTTCACCGTGGTTGCCGCCGCTGTTTGCGGCAACTTGTTTGGCGTGGTTTCAGACTATCGCCTGGTCGCCCATCGGGCTCGCCTGGCTGCGCATACCGGCTCTGGCACTAGCAATCGGCCTGCAAGTAGTGCTGATTCAATCAGGCCGCCTGTGCGAAGTACCGGAACCGTTCATCCTGCTTGCGTTGATCGGGCAAATACCCGTTGCCGGCTGGCTGGCCGTCAAGGGAGTTTCTCGCGCACGCTGCGGCGACAATCCCGATTGGCATTTGCCCGCCCTAAACTTTATGAGACCTCTCATCCCGGCGCCGGGTCAGAGGCGCCCTTTCAAATCTGCGCTCGGCGCGCAATTCTGGCTGGAGTGGCACCTCAATGGCTGGGTCTTCCCGATTATGGTGGCCGTGTCGTCGCCCATTCTCGCGATGTTGATCTTGATCAACCAAGCCAACACGAATCTGATGGTAAGTAATTATCTGAGATCGCCGCTTACGATGTTGCTTATGCCGCTGTGGCTTGGACTAATCACTAACGGCCACTGGGGAAAGTTCATCGCCGCCCGAAAAGACCGGGAACCATCGGCATTCTTGTCCATCCGCCCCATAAGCAGTACGGCCATGGTCGCGATAAAACTCAAGGCGGCCGCCGCGAGCGTAGCAGTGGGATGTTTAATTGCCGGCATCATGATGCTTGCCGTTTCTTTGCTCTCCGGCACGCTTGCGGATACCACGCGGCAGTGGACCGCCATCACGCACTCCCCTTCCCTGTTTCATGCGGTTGCCGCTGCCTGTGTCGCCCTTGCCCTGATATTGATTAGCACTTGGAAACTCTCCGTGGAAAACATGTTCGTTGTTCTCACCGGTCGGAACTGGCTCGTCGTTCTGTTTTTTGCGGCTATTTTTGCGGTATTTATGGCGATAGTCCTGGCGGGACAGTGGATCTACTTGAACCGGGAATATCAGGCCCTGCTGCGGGAATCCGTGCCGTACGTGGTTTGGGCGCTGTTGGGAATAAAACTTCTTTTGGCAATCTGGATCTTTGCCGCGCTCCGCCGGCGTCGATTGCTCACAGGAAGCGATGTTGCTTGTGTCTTAGGCTTTTGGATCCTCGGCGCGGTCGGTTTATGTGGTATTCTCTGTTGGCTGATCCCCAACAGCGTGGCCCCTTGGCATACGATAGCTCCCTGCGCAGTGATCGCAGTGCCCCTGGTGCGCATCGCTCTTGCTCCATTGGCATTGGCCTGGAATCGTCATCGCTAAAAAAACTCCGGGAGTACTATCAAATAGATGTGGTTTAAAAGCACTCTGTAATCCGATCCATTAAAGACAATCGCTCGGCGGCAATCGCGACATCGCTGCGAAACTGCGCAAGGTACTCCGCCCGGACTTTGGGATCGAACAAAATTTTGGAATAGCGCTGCCGCAGCTCGGGAAAGTGGTCTCGCAGCAGGCCCGCCACCGAGGGCCAGACTCGGGGCCGGGCATTCAGCGCGTCCACCAATATCGAATCGACCTTTAAATCAGTCGCCAGTTGGAACATCGCTTTCAACGAACTCCGGCCATCGGATAAAAAGGGCAGCAACGGGGCGAACATTATCGTGGTTCTGAGCCCTGACTTTCGGGCCGCTTCGATAACCTGCAAACGTTCCTTAACGCTTGCGGCTTGGGGTTCCCATAATTTTCGCAGCCGCTCATCGAGCGTCGCTATCGACACGCCGACATTTACGTCACTGCCGGAAAATATGCTCAAATCGCGCGTTACCAGGGCGCTTTTTGTCAGCAGGTTCACCTTAAATCCGAATTCCAGGAGCAACTCGCAACAGCGGCGCGTCAAACGGCACTGGGTCTCGATAGGCTGCCAACCATCGCAGGCGCTGCTGATAAATACGTCGCCCGGCTTCGCCCTGCGCAACTGCCGCTTGAGAACTTCGACGGCGTTGATCTTCACGTCCACAAACTTGCCCCAAGGCTCGTCGTGGGGATGGAACCTCTGCATAAATCGGGCGTAGCAATAAACGCAGCCGTGCGTGCAGCCCGTATAGCAGTTCAGCGAGTAATCGCTTATCGAACTTTTGTTCAATATTGTCTTGCATACGGTTTCACGCACGATGATCTGTGGAATATCGGCGGAATGCATGACCGGCGGATTAATGCTTGAAAACATATAAAGACATTGAAAATTACGTCTAATACCGTGGCAGCATCCAAATTATACCAAAATCCGCGTCACAATGATGATTTAAGCCTCTAGCAAAACCTTCATGTTATGAAATATATCCGCCGGCCTGAGTGAAGTGCGAAATCTTGACGCAACACACAATACTGTTTGCATGCCAACTACCAACGCCGGATAGTTTCACCGTGTAGTTAATACACTCGGCAGGGTTGTTCAGCCCCATCCTTACCGAGCATTAATTGCCCTAGAAAAGTCGCCTGGTTGTTTCTTGAATTAAAATTATCCAGACTTTTAGTGCACATGTTTCCACTTAACTTAAAATATAAAAAAAATGTTGCAATTACGCATGTTTTTGATTAACATGATCTTATAGATAATGTAATAAAGTAGGCAAATTATGTGAATATTCTTTAGTGTTTGTCATATAGAGCCCTGATCAACATGTTTTTCAATCGATTTCGAGCATTGATTTTCATTTCCATGCAAGCATCGCTTTATCAATAAAAAAAATCGCCAACTAAGGATTAGCGACGGCATTACACAAGGTTTAGCGCGGTCATTTTACGCCACATCTTTTGCCGTAGCAAAAATACCCGGGAAGGAAATCATGTTTCATTATTTCAGGAAAAATCCAGGGCAGAAACGAGGGACGTCCTTCCGGAGAAGAAAGAAATCTTCTATTTCTTCTCATTCCTACGACAGCCGTTTGAAGTTTGAACCGCTCGAACCCCGCTGGATGCTCAGCAGTGTTACCGGACAGGATAACTCACTTTACTCCGCGTCATTGGTTACCGATCCCGCGACCGGCGCAGTCACAGGGGCCACGGTCACCGCTTCCGCTCCCAAGCAGATGGAATATCTGGACCGAGGGATTGTGGCCATGCGGAAGACCACTTCCCAGGTATATATAAGTTGGCGCCTTTTAGCAACAGATCCGTCGGATATCGCCTTTAACCTTTATCGTTCAGCCAATGGCGGCGCGGCGGTCAAACTCAATAGTTCTCCGATTACCGCAACCACTGATTTCACCGATACAACGGCCACTTTCACAGTGAGCAATTCTTATTACGTTTGCCCTGTGACAGGCGGCGTGGAACAGGCGCCCAGCGAAACGTGGACCCTGGCGGCAAACGCGCCCGTCCAACAATATCTCTCTGTTCCGCTGAATATTCCTGCCGGCGGCACCGATCTCAACGGCAATGCTTACACCTACAGCGCGAATGATTGCAGCGTGGGCGATCTGGACGGCGACGGCCAGTACGAGATCGTCGTAAAATGGGACCCTTCCGACTCGAAAGACAATTCGCAATCCGGGTATACCGGCGACGTTTATATCGACGCCTACAAACTGAATGGCACGCAGTTATGGCGCATCGACCTGGGCAAAAATATCCGCGCCGGCGCCCATTATACTCAAATGATCGTCTACGATCTCGACGGCGACGGCAGAGCCGAAGTAGCCTTGAAAACCGCCCCGGGAACGATCGACGGGATGGGCAACTACGTGCTTATGCCCGGAGATAATCCCAACGCCGATTATCGCAATTCCAGTGGCTATGTCCTTTCCGGGCCGGAATATTTGACGATTTTTAACGGCCAGACCGGCGCGGCAATGGTCACGACTAATTTCCTCCCCGCCAGGGGCAACGTATCCGACTGGGGAGACACCTATGGCAACCGCGTGGATCGTTTCTTGGCCGGCGTGGCATACTTGGACGGCACAAGACCAAGTCTTATAGAATGCCGCGGGTATTATGGACCTCAAAGCGGGCAAACAAAGGCCAAAAACGAAATTGTGGCCTGGAATTATCGCAACGGCCAATTGACGCAACTCTGGACCTTTGAGGCCGCCGTGGGTGAGGATAACAATATTAACAGCGCCTACGTCGGTCAAGGGGACCACGCCCTGAGCATCGCCGACGTCGACGGCGATGGCAAAGATGAAATCATTTACGGCGCTGCCGTGATCGACGATAACGGGCAGCCGATTTATACCACCGGCCTGGGCCACGGCGACGCCATGGACGTGGGCGTTTTCGACCCATCCCAGTCGGGCTTGGAAGTCTGGGAGGTCCATGAAACCCCTAATGCCACCGACGGCTATGAACTTCACAACGCCGCCACCGGGGCGATCATCTGGGGGGGGGGTACGACATCCGACGACGGGCGCGGACGTTGCGACAACATCATTGCAGGCACGGTCGGCGCGGAAATGTGGTCCGCCGCTAGCGGCAATCTTTACAACGTGAGCGGAGCCGTGGTCGGAACCGCCCCAAGTTCCGACAATTTCCTGGTCTGGTGGGACGCCGATCTAAGCCGCGAATTGGAGGACGGGACTTCCATTACAAAATATTCCACCAGTGGTACAACTACGCTGCTGACGGCCACCGGCTGCGCGTCGAACAACGGCACCAAGGCCACGCCTTGCCTGGTGGCCGATATTCTGGGCGACTGGCGGGAAGAAGTGGTTTGGAGAACAATTGACAGCTCCGCCCTGCGCATCTACACCACGACAACTCCGGAAAGTACAAGTACGGGCTTTCGCATTTATACCCTCATGGACGATCTGCAGTATCGCGAATCGATAGCCTGGCAGAACGTGGCCTACAATCAGCCTGCCCATACGAGTTTTTACCTCGGCTACGGCATGTCCGCTCCACCCACTCCAAATATTTACACCGTGCAGTTTGCCGCCAATCCGCCGCCGGTGCCGGTAAACGTGGCGGCAACACTTATCACGCCTAGCCGCATCGACGTGACTTGGAACGCCAGCTCGGGGGCAACCCTGTACAGAATCAG
This sequence comes from Thermoguttaceae bacterium, assembly GCA_049509395.1. GTDB lineage: Bacteria > Planctomycetota > Planctomycetia > Pirellulales > Thermoguttaceae > JBEKIK01. Next base: position 14,848 of record JBEKZY010000111.1, read on the forward strand.
GCGATCCTTAACCGCCAGCGGCGTCTTCAATACAATCGGCTTCGCCGCTTCCGGGACGACTTATTCCGACACTAGCGTGGCGGCCGCTGGAACTTATTATTATGTCGTTACCGCCATGAGCGATTCCGGTGAAAGCTCGGATTCGTCGGTGGTCATGCAATCGATTACCGGGCTGCCGGCCCCCACGAATTTAACCGCAACGCTTTATTCTTCCAGCCGGGTCAATCTGTCATGGACCGCCAGCGCCGGCGCCACGGGTTATCTCATCAGACGAGCCACCAACAGCGGCGGGCCATACACGGTCGTTGCCTCCAACGTGGCCGCCACAACTTATTCGGACACGTCCGTCCAGGTGGGCCCCACGTATTATTACGTTGTGGCCGCCCTGAGCGCCACGAATGGGAGCCTGAACTCGAACCAGGCCTCGGTAACCAACCCTTTGCCTTCCCCGTGGGTCTCGCAAGGTGTCGGCAACGTGGGCATTGGCGGCTATTCCGTATACGCCAATAGTATTTACCAGGTCACCGGCTCAGCTTCCACCGACTCCAACGACGGCTTCCAATTCGCGTCCCAGGGTCTTATCGGCAATTGCACTATTATCGCCAGGATCGATTCCCAGTCCGCGATGAATACCGGCTGGGGCGGAATCATGATCCGAAATACGACTTCCGGTACCTCGACTTCCAATACCTCGCGATTTGTTAGCATCGTCGCCACGTCCGATACCAGCAACCACCTTTTTTTCTATTACCGTACGTCGGACGGCGGTCAGATACATTATCAAGATGTGACTAATGAATCCGTGCCAATATGGATCGAGTTGATCCGAGTTGGCAATTCTTATTCGGCCTATTACGGCACCAATGGCACTTCCTGGACACAGTTGGGCTCTACGCAAACCGTCACTATGAACACCTTGTCTCTGGGAGGTCTGGTCGCCTGTTCCACCTACAACACCCTCCTTGCCACTACGCAATTTTCCAACGTTGCCATCACCAGCGCTAACACCGCTCCCACGGTTGCCACGGCGGCCAGTTCTTCACCGAGTTCGCGCATCGGTCCAGGCACGACAAATCTCAGCGTCCTGGGCGCGGACGACGGCGGGGAATCCAACCTGACATATACATGGTCCGTCACCGGCACTCCTTCCGCCCCGGTCACTTTCTTGGTCAACGGCACAAATGTCTCTAAAACCACCACCGCCACATTTACCAGGGCTGGTACCTACAATCTTCAAGTGAAAATTATGGATTCCGGCGGTTTGTCTGTCACCAGCCCGGTGACTGTAACTGTATACTCCTTAATTGCCGGGCGGTACATTTTTTACAACAATTCGAAGTTCGACGCCGCCGGCGACAGCGGCGCAATCGCCACGGACAAGACGGCGCTTTTGCCCGGTCAGACGGCGACTTTCGCCAACTACACCAGTTACAGCCTGGGCATCAACGGGATCATCGTGGATATCCAGGGTTTGGCAAATGCCGGAAGTCTAACTGCCGCCGAC
>JBEKZY010000112.1:0-14596 GCA_049509395.1 Thermoguttaceae bacterium
TCCACTCCTCAGGCCCAGGCTACTTCAACCCCTGAAACCAAGGCGCCCACGCTCGACCGCGGCGATAATGCCTGGATGCTGACCAGTTCGGCGCTGGTGCTGATGATGACCGGTCCGGGCCTGGCGCTTTTTTATTGCGGGTTGGTGCGAAAAAAGAATGTTCTAAGCGTCATGATGCAATGCGTGTTCTTGATGTGCCTGATGACTGTGATTTGGGGCCTTTATGGATACACCCTGGGTTTTGGCGGCGATACTGCCACGCCGCCGCCTAAATGGATCGGCAATTCAGATCACTTATTCATGCATGGCATTCAAGCGGAATGGAAAGACGGCAAATCGGTAACGCCGTTGCATCCCCAGCTTTCCATCCCGCGATTGACGCATATGCTGTTTCAGGGGATGTTTTTCATTATTACGCCGGCCTTGATTTGCGGGGCCTTTGCCGAACGCATGAAATTCAGCACGATGGTCGTGTTTATGATCCTTTGGGGCACCATCGTCTACTGCCCCTTGTGCCATTGGGTATGGGGCGGCGGAATATTGATGTATGGAAGCGAGAATGCCGGTATATCGGCGGGCGGGGCCTTGGATTTCGCCGGCGGGACGGTAGTGCATATAAGTTCCGGAGTATCGGCATTGATCTGTGCCCTGGTATTGGGAAAACGTTTGGGCTACGGCAGCGAGCCCATGCCTCCGCATAACCTAGCCAGTGCTTTTTGCGCCACGCATTTCGCGGCGGCGGCTGCCGGTTTGACCTGGGCCGGCATGGAATGGATCTTCCGCGGCAAACCCACCATCTTGGGCACATGTTCAGGCGTGGTGGCAGGATTGGTGTGTATTACACCCGCTTCAGGTTTTGTCACTCCCATGTCGGCATTTATAATGGGCGTGGCCGTTGGAGTCGTATGTTTTCTGGCCTGCACAAAGCTTAAATCCATATTTGGCTATGATGATTCGCTCGACGTCTTCGGCGTACATGGAGTAGGCGGCACTCTGGGCGCCTTGCTTACGGGAATCTTTGCCACCAGGGCCACCGGCGCATTTACCGATGGCAAAGCTTTGGGATTGCTGGAAGGCGGGCCGGTCTTAATCTCCCAGATTATCGCCGTGGCGGTGACTTGGGTGTTGGCCGTTGTAGCCACGTTTGTGATCCTCAAGGTGCTCGACGTTACCATGGGATTACGGGTATCCAGGGCCGATGAAATCGAGGGCCTGGACACCAGTCAACATGGCGAGGAAGGGTATATATTTATATAAAGATACAAGGGGCTAGAGATTAAAGATTAGGGACTAGAGAATTGCAAATTGAGCAATTGCAAAATGCAAATTGCAAATTGAACGAAGGCAATTATAGTTTTGCGTAAGGTAGACATAACATATATATGAGGGTATTTTGTCTTTGTTCAATTTAAAAAATTTGCAATTTACAATTTGCAATTTGCAATAGTATAATAGCTTATAACCCGCCGACGCTGACGGCACGAGTCAAGGAGTTGTCTGATGAAAAAGGTGGAAGCGATCATACGGCATTTCAAGCTTGAGGACGTGAAGAATGCCCTGAGCGAACAAGGGATTGCCGGCATGACGATTACTGAAGTTCGCGGTTTCGGCCGGCAAAAAGGGCACACCGAAATGTACCGCGGCACCGAATATCAGGTGGATTTCGTCCCCAAAATCAAGATCGAGGTGGTGGTGACGGATTCGAAACTGCAACTCGTGCTGGATACGATCATGCGTTCCGCGCAGACCGGACAAGTCGGCGACGGCAAGATGTTCGTGACCGACCTTTCCGAGGTGGTCCGCATCCGCACCGGCGAAACCGGCGAAAGCGCAATTTAAGGTCGCCCCTAACTCATGCCCTCCATCCGCGCCAACGTTGTCGAGGCCAAGGCACGGTTGGCCCGGGGCTACGAAGAGTTCAAACGCTTGCATCAGGAGGGCTGCTCCGGCGTGGAGTTGTGCGCCAAATTCGCCGGATTGCGCGATGCCGTTTTGCTCGACTTAATCCGGGATGCATTGGCCGATTTAAACGAGTCGGGCCCCAAAGGACTGCTCTCGCAAATAGCCTTGGCGGCCAACGGCGGCTATGGCCGGCGCGAGGTGGCGGCCTTCAGCGACGTGGACCTGCAAATACTTTACCCCTTGGGTCTTGGCACGCGCGTGGCCCCCTTTGCCGAGCGGTTGTTGCGCGACGTATTCGACGCGGGATTGATCCTCGGTCACGGCGTTCGCACCCCGGAACAAACCTGCCGCCAGGCGATGACCGATCCGGATACCTGCACTTCGCTGGTGCAAACGCAGTTGTTGGCCGGCAACAGGCATTTGTATCAACGCTTCCGGCGGCTGTTCCGCAGGCAGGTAAACCGCCGCACCAGGCTGTTGATCGCGCAGATCGAGCGATCCAGGCAGATAGAGCGCCTCCGCTTCGGCGACACCGTGTTCCTGCTGGAGCCGGACGTAAAGCGTTCCGGCGGCACCTTGCGAGACATCCAATTTATTCGATGGATTAGTTTTATACGCTACGGCACTGCCGAATTCGACGAATTGGCGGAGATGGGAATCCTGATTGAAGAAGACTTTAGCGCGCTAACGGCCGCGCACGAATTCCTCTTGCGCCTGCGCAACGAATTGCATTTTCACGCCGGGCAGGCCGCCGAGGTGCTCAACCGCGGCGAGCAGCTCCGCATAGCCGAGGCGTACGGGTATCGGCAGGCGGGCGGTTTGCTCCCGGTCGAACAATTCATGCGCGATTATTTCCGCCATACCAAGGCGGTCAGCCACATAGCCGAGCGATTGGTTGCGCGGGCCAAGACCCGCCAGTGGCTGGGCCGGCTGGTCACCGTGCTGTTTGGACATCATGTCGAGGAGGGCATCCACGTGGGACCGGCGGGTTTGATGGTCGGGCGGCGCCGGGCGGAAGCCATCGGGCAGGATCTGACGGCCGTAATCCGCCTGGTCGATTTGGCCAACCTTTACAACAAGCCCATCACGCCGGAGACGTGGGAGATCATCCGCCGCGAGAGCGTCCGTCTGCCGGAATCGATGCCTCCGCCCGATGCTTGCCGGCATTTCCTTTCGTTGTTGAATCATCCGGCCCGGCTGGGTCCTTTGCTTCACGATTTGCATGATGCCGGGTTATTGGAACGCTTCATACCGGAGTTTGCCCGTGCCCGGGGGCTTTTGCAGTTCAATCTGTATCACAAATACACGGTGGACGAGCACTGCCTGCGGGCGGTCGAATTCGCCACCGATTTATGGTCCGATCCAGGCCCGTTGGGGCGCGTGTATCGGCCGATGCGGCAGAAATACGTGCTGCACCTGGCGCTTTTGCTGCACGACTTGGGCAAAGGACATTTGGAGGATCATCTGGAGATCGGCGTGAGGATCGCCGTTTCCGCCGCGCATCGGCTGGGCCTTAACGCCCACGATACCGAGGCTGTGCGATTCCTAGTCCACAAGCACGAGTTGATGAACCACCTTGCGTTCCATCGCGATACGGCCGACGAGCAGCTCGCGGTCGATCTGGCGGTGCAGGTGGGCTCGCCCGATCTGCTGCAAATGCTTTACGTCATGACCGCATGCGACCTGGGCGCGGTGGGCCCCGACGTGTGGGACGGCTGGAAAGCGGAAATCATCACCGATCTGTATCACCGGACCATGCAGCAATTGGCCGGCGACAGCCCGGCCACAGTGCTGGACGAACTTAGTCGAACGCGTCGCGAGGCGGTTTGGGCCTGGCTGGGCGCGGAAAAAGACGATCCCTGGTACAAGATTCATATTGAAGCGCTAACGCCCGAATATCTCAATGCCGCCTCGCCCCAGCAAGCCGCCACCGACCTTCGCCTGCTAAAGCAACTGGCAAAAGGCGACGTTATCGCCGTGGGGCAATACCTGGCCGATACCAACGTCTGCCAATACACCATCGCCACGTCCGAACAGATCACGCCCGGCATATTCCACAAGTTGACCGGGGCCCTGTCGAGCCGCGGGCTGGAGATCCGCTCGGCACAAATTCACACCCTGGTTGATGGATTGGTGCTGGACCGTTTCTGGGTTCACGATCCGGATTTCGCAGGCCAGCCGCATCCCGAGCGCATCGAACAGATGCAACAGGCACTGGTGCAATCGCTGAAATCACCCGGGGTCAATCCGCCCACCTTCCGCCGCACCTGGACCACGAGCGGGCGGCGTCCGATAAAAGTCCCGGGCGTGCAAACCCGGGTCAACGCCGACAACAGCACTTCCGACGCCTACACTATTCTTGACATCTTTGCCCACGACCGCACCGGGCTTTTGTACGCCATAACGCGCACGCTCTTCGAATTGGGCCTGTCGGTGGCCCGGGCGAAAATCGGCACCTACCTGGACCAGGTGGTCGACGTGTTCTACGTGACCGATCAAAACGACCGCAAGATCGAAGACGACCGCCGCCTGGAAGAAATCCGCCGCCGAGTTCTGGAAGTGATCGAGAGCATGGAAGAATAAGGGGGGCTGGAGATTAGGTATTAGAGATTAGTCATAAAACCGCGATTGGTGGTCGTTTTTTTAAATGCCGATAAATCTCTGGATTGGCCAAGCCCACGGGTTGCAACCCGTGGGCTTATGACATTTATGGCTTTTCCATGATATAATATTCTCAAACGCACCACAAAACTCCACCACTTCCGTGACACTGAACGCTAAGGAATCGTGAATATGTTGCAATGCTTATCACAACGATTATGTTTGGGGACAATTCTAGTTCTCGTTCTATATTCAACACAATTCCCAACGGCGAAAGCCGCCGATTACGCCGTGGGGGCCGACCTTTCCTTTCTCAAGCAGGCCGAGGATCGGGGAACCATGTTCAAGGACGACGGGCAGGCGAAGCCGGGCATGCAAATATTCAAGGATCACGGATACAACTGGATTCGACTCAGGCTGTTTCATACTCCAACGCAACTCCCCAACAACCTGGAATACACCATCGCCCTGGCGAAAGAAGCGAAAAAACTGGGGTTCAAAATCCTTTTGAACTATCACTATTCCGACACTTGGGCCGATCCGGGAAAGCAGTTCATACCCAAGGCATGGAAAGACAAATCGCACGCCGAACTGGTAGAGGAGGTCGAGGAATATACAAAAACCACGATTGCCGCGTTTCGCGAAGCGGAAGTTATGCCCGACATGGTGCAAATCGGCAATGAGGTTATAAACGGCATGCTCTGGCCCGATGGCAAGCTGCCCGAGAATTGGGACAACTTCGCCGATCTGGTGAAGGCCGGAATTCGCGGCGTAAAGGCCGGCTGCGGCGAGGGCGCTAAAGGGGACGCTAAAGGGGACAGTCCCATTTTTGCTGACGCAAAAATCGGGACAGTCCCCAAGATCATGAACGCAAAAATCGGGACAGTCCCCAGGATCATGATCCATATCGACCAGGGTGGAAATAAAAACCGAACCAAGACCTTTTTCGACAAACTGAATTCTTACGGCGTAGATTACGACGTTATCGGGCAATCGTACTACCCCTGGTGGCACGGTTCGCTTTTGGATCTTCGGGAAAACATGATCTTCATGGCCGGCGAGTATAAAAAAGACATCATTCTCGCGGAGGTCGCCTATTGCTGGCGGCCCACGGAATATAGAAACAAAAATGCCCCATTTCCCGAGTCGCCCGAAGGACAAAAAGAATTTCTCGACGAGGTCAATCGCATAGTGCTTGCCGCGCCGGACAATCGGGGGATCGGCCTATTCTGGTGGGAGCCCGCCGTTACGGGCGGTCTGCGGAGCCGGGGCTTTTTCGACAACGACGGCAATGCATTACCCGTGATTACGGTCTTCGACAAGTTCACAAGGGGTAAAACCCGGGAATGAATAAATGCCCCAAATCCCCGATAATTTTGCCGTGTCCAAAAAAATCCCTGGAAATTGTGCCAGTCCCTATGCTACAATCCGTCGGTTCGATAATGCCTGATTCTCGTTCCAGGTTCCATACCAAAAGCCGGAAAGGGAAAATCGAATCCGTAAACGTGGAAAAATCGCAATTTAGTGCCCAAAAAAATTAATCTTGGAGAGAAAAATGAAACTGAAAATGACGCTGCTTGCTATAGGATCGCTGCTTATAAACCTCAACGCATATGCATTAAATGCGGCGGATGATAATTGGCCGCAGTTTCGCGGGCCGGGCGCCCGGGGCGTGGCAACCGGCGCGAACCTGCCCGATGAGTGGTCGGATAGCGAAAACGTGGCCTGGAAAACCGATATTCCCGGGCTGGGCTGGTCCTCGCCGATCGTATGGGGCAACCGCGTGTTCCTCACCACGGCCGTGAGCGCCGGCAAAGTCGTACCTCCCAAAAAAGGATATTATATCGGATCGCGGGGCGAAGATTCCGAGGAATTAGAGTGGAAGGTGCTATGCCTTGACCTGGCCTCGGGCAAAGTTCTGTGGGATCGCCCGGTGCACAAGGGCAAGCCCTTCGGCCCGGTTCACCAGAAAAATTCCTACGCCTCGGAAACCCCGGTGACCGACGGCCGATTCGTGTACGCTTACATCAGCAACGTGGGCGTATTCTGCCTGGATTTCGAGGGCAACACGGTGTGGTCCGAGACGATTGCGCCCCACCCCACGCGAATGAACTGGGGCGGCGCGGCCTCGCCCGTGTTGTACAAGGATCGGCTTTACATCGTCAACGACAACGAAGAGGATTCTTATATCCTGGCGCTTGATAAAAAAACCGGCAAGGAAGCTTGGCGCACGCCGCGCGACGAAAAAAGCAACTGGGCGACGCCGTACGTTTGGGAGAATGAAAAGCGCACCGAAATCATCACGCCCGGCACCGGCAAGACGCGGTCGTACGACCTGGACGGAAAGATGCTGTGGTGGTTTACGGGCATGTCGGGCATAACCATCGCCACGCCGTATTCTGAAGGGGATTTATTGTTCGTCAGTTCGGGTTTTACGATGGACAAAAAGAGGCCGCTTTACGCCATCCGGCCGGGCGGGGCCGATGACATCTCGCTTAAGGACGATGAAACCGAGAATTCGTCCATCGTATGGTGCAACCGGACAGGTGCGCCTTATAATCCTACAACGCTGATTTACGACAAGATGCTTTACGTGCTTTTAGATAACGGCCGGCTCAGTGCGATTGAACCGCGGACCGACAAGCCGTTTTACGAGCGCGAGAAGCTGCCGGCCGGGGCAAATTTCACGTCATCGCCCTGGGCTTACAATGGCCGCGTGTTCTGCCTGAACGAAGACGGCATTACATTCGTCGTACGCGCGGGCGAGAAGTTCGAGGTGCTGCAAACCAACAAACTGGCCGACGACGACATGACGCTGGCCTCGCCCGCCATATCCGGCGACCGCCTGCTGATCCGCACTGCGGCCCGGGTTTATTGCATTCGCAAGGAAACAAAATAATTAAATACCGTGACTTATGGGACAGGGTCGATTGGATCGTGAACGGCGCATGGGAAAAGTCGCTCCCGGCCGGATCAGCAATGGTCCAGCCGGGAGCAGATCGATTTACTGTAATATCTAAAAACAGCAGTTTCACCTATTGCGGAAGCGTCCGCCACCACCGCCGCGGCGAGGCCGGTCGGTTTTGGGCCGGGCCTCGTTAACGGTGATTGCCCGGCCGCCGATCTCCTTCAGGTTCAAGCCTTTGATGGCCTCGGCGGCCTGGTTGCCGTCGGGCATTTCCACAAAGGCAAAACCGCGCGGGCGTCCCGTTTCCCGATCCATGATAATGCTCACGTTGGAAACCGCCCCGAATTCGCCAAACACCTGGCGCAGGTCGTCTTCTGTGGCTTCATGCGCCAAATTGCCCACATAGATACTCGTCATAACACTTACCCTTATAAAAAAGTGAAAGACTCACGCAAAACACCATGTATTCCATAAAAAAAACCCCGCCGCACGCGGTAAAGCGAAACGGCGGGGCCGGAACAGAGAAGAGGCCGATGATAAAATGATCCGTTCCTGATAATATATCCAAATACGCTGACAATCTACAATAATTATCAGCACTATAAAAAGCCCCCCTGGGCATACATTACGTTTTTTGACGGTAGATTACGATTTCGATACCTTGATAATAGCAATTATTACAAAAATGTACAGGGTCTGAAAACAAAAAAAGTTATGAATAGGCGACGAAAATTGGAAAAACGCCAGAAAAATACATTTTTTTAGCGATGGCCGGCTCCCCATGGAGATTTTTTAGTCAGACGGGTAAGAAATAATTAAATGCCTAAATTGCGCATACTTTCCACACTAATTTGGGGTGTGCATAACTACTTAACCGGTTGTTGGGATTAGATTTACGGTATTATTGAAAATCGACACATGAAAATGTTATCCGAGTATATGGCCGTTTGTGAAAAGGCGCTTCGCGTAGGGGCGGACACTATTCAAGCCTGGGCCGGTCAATTTGACGTCAGAAAAAAAGGTCCATCCGATCTTGTAACTCAAGCCGATGTGGAGTCTCAACAAGAAATCAGCCGCATTATATGGGAAGTTTTTCCGGACCACGCCATAATTGGCGAGGAAGACGCCGGTCTATCGGCAGATGCAAATGCCCAAATACGAGGCTCGGAATATCGCTGGATCGTGGACCCTTTAGACGGGACGGTTAATTTTGTACATGGAGTGCCGCATTACGCCGTGTCCTTGGCCCTGGAACGAAAAGGCGAATTGTTGGTAGCGGGCGTGCTGGATCCCACTGAAAATGAGTGTTTTACAGCGGCGGCCGGCCAAGGGGCCCGGCTCAACGGCCGACCGATACATACCAGCAACGTTGCGGAGTTATCGGAAGCCTTGGCCGTTGTGGGCTTTCCGCCCAACGTCCAGCCGGATTCGCTCGATTTATTGGTTTTTTTAAGGGCTGTTTTTCACTGCCAAGCCGTTCGCCGCTCCGGTTCGACGGCCTTGAACCTGGCTTATCTGGCTGCCGGTCGATATGATGTTTTTTGGAACTTTTCCGCTAATATCTGGGACGTAGCGGCCGGAATACTGCTGGTGCGCGAGGCCGGCGGCGCCATTTGCAGCCCGGAAGGCAAAGAATATAGTCTTGATCAAAGACCCTTTCTAACAGCAGCCAATCCGGCGCTTCTTAACCAATTGCGGGAAATTGTTTCTGCTGCACTGAAAGAGGGGATCGTGGATAGTTGATAGTGGTTAGTGGGTATGGATTAAGGCGGGTATCCATAGTCTATTGCCCCCTTATCTTCTTCTTACCGAGGAATTAGACTATTAACCAGGCACTTTTCCGGCTTGTTTTTCAACCGAGCTCGCCCCGTGTGTTAAAATAGGAACTCTTGTCAAAGTCTGTCAGCAAGTACATTGGAGAGAGTGCATTGTACAATTGTAGAATTCCCGGGATAGCAGCGACATGTTTAATGTTGCTGTGCTGGACTTTTTTTGTTTACTCGCAGGACGGAACGACCAAGCCGCCCACGTCTGAAAAAACTACGCCCGTCGAGTCCATGCCCGCCGCAGCCGCGGAGCCGCCGGCAACAAGAGTCGAGGAGGTTCGGCCTTCGATATATTATTTGCCCGACAAGCAAGGCAACCTCCAGGCGGTTCTGGATTTCAATTACGAAGACTTTATCGAGTTATACAAACTCAAGCAGCGGCTGGCGGAGCGCGAAGCGTTGCCGCGTTACAGCATTCAACGCATGTCGATTACCGGCGCGGCGGGAGGCGAAAATGCCGAGCTGACGATCCAATTTCAAATCATGCTCCGCGATGCGGATTGGACGCGAGTGCCGTTGCGTCTGGATCAAGGATTGCTTCGCGAGCCGGCGCAATATCAAGGACCAGGCGAGCATTTTGTGCATTTCGACGGCAACGGCGAGGGATATGTGAGTTGGATTCGCGGGAAAAAGGAAGGGCTGCACGAGATCACGCTGAAAATGCTTGTGCCGCTAAGTCCGGCCGGCGAAGAAAAAAAGCTTAGGATATTCACACCGCGGGCAGCCGCTTCGGAAATGAAATTAAAAATACCCGAGCCGGGCGCGGTGGGAACGGTTTCCGAAAGCGCCACCCTTCTACCCCCATCCGCCGCCGAACAGGACGGAACTCTGTTTACCGTATTGGGGCTGGGTGGTGAATTTCAGTTGGGCTGGCATAAGGCCGAAGCCAAAATAGTCGATGTTCCCGCGGTTCTGGAGACAACCGGCAATATATTGATCCGCTTGGACAGTCAGGGCATCATCAGCGAAGCGACGCTGTTGGTTCACAGTTACGCATCGCCGTTCGACCGGTTTGTCGTGCGTTTGCCGGCCGACACGGAGTTGTCGCCTTCTAGTGCGCCGGGTTATTCGATTCTGCCGCTGGAAGGTAAGAAGGAAGCGGACGGCCGGCAGGCCCTGGTTCAAGTCCGATTGAATAAAAAAACCACGGGTCCGGTAGAGGTTCACTTATCCACGCGGAGGAACTTCACTAAGGAACAGCCGTCCGAGTGCTTCGATCTGGCTGGTTTCGAGGTTCTGGGAGCGGCGCGGCAATGGGGCGCCATCGCTGTGTCGGTCGGCAATGACCGGCAGGTTGTGTGGGGGCCACAGCAGGGCGTGCGGCAGACCGATCTATTGCCCGAATCGTTGCACGGCGAAGGCATAGTGGCCGGTTTTGAATATTCCTCTTATCCTTATACGCTGACGGCCGGCCTGGCCCCGCGAAAGACGCGGATCAACGTCGATCCGGAATATGTATTGCTTGTCGGGCAAGACCGCATTGAATTGGAGGCGAAATTATCCTGTTTTATCCGCGGGGCAAAGGTCAACGTCTTGCGCCTGGCTATGCCCGATTGGGAAATCGACGAGGCCGGGCCGGAAAATATCGTGGCCCAAGACGGCATCGATCGCGACGAAAAGCATGTGGTTTCAATTCCTTTGCGCCAGCCATCGTCGGGAAAACTGGAGTTGCATTTTCGCGGGCACAAAAATTTAGATAAATCGGCCGGCAGTTTTTCAGTTGCCTTACCCCAGCCGCAAGTTCTTTCGCCGGGGCCGGCGACAATGGCGGTGACGGCGGCCGACAACGTGGAACTAACGCCGGATGCGAAGTCGATGCAAGGACTTATCCGCCAGCAAATCGCCCCGCCCATGAAACTACCCGAACGGCAGCAAGACGCGCTTTATTATCGCAGCGAAAGCAATGGCGGCGTTTTCGCGGCCCGGATGCGAGTGCATCCCCGCCGGATAAGCCTGGATACGGCGAACTACGTCCACCTCGAGACGGACGCGGTAAAAGTGACGCAAAGGTTCGCCTATTCCATCGCTTATGAAGCGGTGGATCATCTCTTGTTGGACGTTCCGCAGACGCTTGTCGGAGCAAACCGCGTGGAAATCCAGCACAACGGAAAACCTTTGACCGCCAAAATAGTCACGGAAAACACTGAGGGCCCCGTTCCCGCCGGAATGGTGCGGATGCGAGTGAGTTTGCCCGAGGCATCCATCGGCCGATGCGAGTTGATTGTTCGATACACTGCCGGCATGCCTTCGCTGGAACTATCGACTAAAACCTCTTGCAGTGTGCCCCTGGTCATGCCCGTCGATGCCGAGGCGAGCGATAACAAGTTATATCTTACAGCCGCGCCGGGCATTAAGATCATCAGTATGGGCGAAGCCTGGGAATCGTTGTATGATGAAGAGAACAACCTTAGCCAAACCGGCTTGGATACGGGTTTGGAACTGCAAGCCGATAAATGCCGAGAAAGTCTCAATCTGGAGCTAGAGCGGGAAGATCGCCGAGTGGGCAGTACGACCGTGGTGGAGCGGGCGTGGATTCAAACCTGGCTCAGTTCTTCCGCCCGGCAAGATCGAGCCGTTTTTCAATTCACCTGCAATCAGAAAAAGCTGTTTTTTCATTTGCCAGGCGGGGCGGCGCCGGAACAGATTCTGGCGATGCTCGACGGCAAGCGCGTGGATGCGCAAGCGGCGGGAGAAAATCGGTTTTCGCTGGCCCTGCCCGGCGAGGGTGAAATCCGCTCTTATCTGCTCGAGTTGCATTATCACTTCCCGGATCAGCGGCCTGCGCAGGGATTGTTATCGTTCGATTTTCCGCGCTTGGGTTCCAACGTATGGACGCGGCGGATGTATTGGCAGCTTATATTGCCGCAAAACGAACACGTACTGATCAATCCGCCGGGGTTCGACCGCGAGTACTACTGGAAATGGAGCGGATATTTTTGGGGCCGCGAACCGGTTTTAAATCAAACGCAATTGGAAACCTGGATCGGCACGCCCGTGCACGCAATACTGCCCGAAGGCGTGGGCGTATATTTATACGGCAACTTGGGCAATGCCGATCACGCCGAATTGCGGACCATCGGGCGCACGTTGATCGTGGCTATGGCCTCGGGGGCGGCGCTGGTACTCGGGCTGTTGTTGATTTACATACCGGTAATCAGGCATCCTTTCAGCCTGCTTGTAATCAGCCTGTTTTTGTTGAGCCTGGCCATGATCTACCCGGAGCCGGCGGTCATGATAGCCCAAGCCTCGGGATTGGGGCTGGCATTGACGCTTTTGGCCGGCATGTTGGAGCGAAGCATGGCGCGGCGCCGCAAAAAGTTCGCATTTAAAGAATCATCCAAGACGATCAAGGAATTGACTTCATCACGAACTCGTCTGCCGCCCGCGCTTCCGGCATCGACAGGATCTTCCACCAGAACGATGCCGGCCGCATCGCAATCTCCTCCCCCGGGGTCGTCTCCATGAGTCGTCCAACGCGGTTTGGATTATCGTATTACAGTGTAGTAGTCCGCACACGCAGTGCGCGGGAACGGCACACGGAGTGTGCCTGCAACATTGTGTGGGATCGGCACACGGAGTGTGCCGTATACATTAAGCGTTTTTGCCGCACAATAATGAAATGCGCAGTTATGCTCCTTTCGGCAATGGCGCTGGTTGGCGCGTTGGCGGCGGCAAAGGCCGAGGATCCCGCGAGCCCGGCAGAATTGCGTTTCCGCCGCGTTTACGCCCCGGCCAATCGAATGAACGACTGGCCCAGGGGCGAAGGCAAGTATTTGCCTTTGGAATCGGATGAATTCCAGCGATTGCTCGGCCTGGACCGAAGCGGCGGGCCCGATGATTGGAGTTCCTTTGTATCCCGGATCGTGGCGGCGGAATATCAGGCTGAACTGAGCGGCGAGCAACTATTAAGAGGCCGGGCGACATTGGATATTACGCACTCCGGCAAATCGGCGGGGATGATGTCTTTAGAACCCTGCAACGCGGCAATTAGTAAAACTGCCTGGGGTTTACCCGGGCAAGACGCCAAAACCGAATTAAAAAAGCCGCTTTTGGGATCCGGCGCAGGCGGCAGGCTGCAAGTTCTGGTGGAACATAGCGGCAAGCTTGGTTTCGATTGGTCCTTGGCCGGCCAGCGCGACGCCGGCGAGGCCATCGAATTTTCCTGCGAATTTCCCGCTTGCCCGGCCTGCATATTGCGGCTCGATCTGCCCGAGAACTTGACTTTGACAACGGACAAAGGCGTTGTATCCGGCGGTGAAGCGGCGGTTGAGGGCCGCCGCCGGTGGCGCATCGATTTAGGCGGCAACAGCCGATTTCATTTGCGCCTTGCCGCGGCCGGCGCCGCTTATGTGAGGCCGCCCTCGGCATTGCTCGGCGAATCGAGCGTATATGACTTTTCGCCCCGTGGAGTCGATCTGTGGGCACAATGGAAGATCCGGGCCCATGATGAACCGCTGGAAAAAATCAGCGTTTTGTTGGATCCGGGCCTGCAACTGGCCACTGCGCATCTGGGCGAGACCGCCCTACCCTGGACAATCGAAGCATTAAGCGGCGATGGCGGCTCGCGGGCGGTTTTATCATTGCCCGAACCTATCAAAGACACCGAGCAAATCCTGCGCCTGGGCGCCTCGGCGGCGTTGACTTTTGATCGTCCTTGCCGGTTGCCGCGAATGAGACCGGAAGGATTATTCTGGCAGGAAGGCGGAATTACGCTGATCGTACCCGATCCGTTCCTCATCGAACGGTTGACGCCAGTCGATTGCAGCCAAACGGCTGTTGGTCCATTGGCCGAGCCGCGGGTGGGCGAGTCGCTGCAATTCCAGAATTTCAGCCCGGACGCCACGATCGAACTCACCCTGGCCCGCCGCGCTGAACAGGTGCGACTGGCGACCGGCACGGCCGTGGAATTGGGCGCCGGGCAAATGACTGCCCGAGTAATTGCCGATCTGCGTTCGGACGATGCGGGGCAATATACCCTGGAAGCGGACGTCGCCAATTCGTGGATAATCGATTCCGTGGAAACAACTCCCGCCGAGTCGCTGGCCGATTGGAGCCTGGAAAATCAGTCCGGCGAACAAAGAAAGTTGTTCATCCGCTTATCCAAAGCCCCCTCGCCCAAGCAACCTTTGCGCTTGGTGATAAACGCACGGCGTTTGCGAACGTTCCTCACGCGCCAATGGAGCGTGGGCGATTTGCTTCCTTTGCGGTTCACCAATCCGGCGGAGGACAAACGCCTGGCGGCCATCCAGGCGGCCGATCTTTACGATCTGAAACTCAGCAACGCCGAAGAACTTTCCCGGCTTGCCGCGCGTGATCTTAGCCCGCGCGAGCGGGAACTTTTTGCCGCGCCGCCGGCGGG
>JBEKZY010000113.1:0-13907 GCA_049509395.1 Thermoguttaceae bacterium
AGGCGTCGGCTGGGGCTGAAGCTTTCAGGGTCACAAAACACGCAACCGCCAGTGGCCAAAGTGCCGTCGCGGTTGGGGCAATTAAAACCGGCGTCCAGGCTTAATTTCCTTATCTTTTGACCGAACTTCTTGAGATAAAAGAAATTAAGCGTATGATAAAGCAGCCCGGCCCTAGACAATTGTGTGGTAAAAGGCAGCGAATTGTTCGAATTAGTTGACGCCAATGTAATACCCGACTACACTAAAGGTAGGGAACCTTTTCATCCTAATCGGTTCGTAATTGAACTCAAGAGGACGCATGCAATTATGTATGGCGAACTAATCCCCGTGGGGGGTGGAGACCCTATTCCACTTCTGAAAAAGACCCTACTGGTGGGCCGGCGTGAAAGCTGCGACATCGTACTTCGTTTTTCAAACGTCTCGGCCCATCACTGCCAATTGACGGTCACCGGCGGATATTGGTACATTCGCGACATGAACAGCCGCAACGGGGTAAAAGTCAACGGCCTTCGCGTCACCGACAAGCGAATCGACCCCGGCGACGTGATCTCGATTGCCAAGCACAAATATGAAATGCGGTATGCGCCGGTCGATTTGGGCGCGGTCGGGCCGCCGCCGATTGAAGTGACGAAATCCGATATATTCAACAAATCCTTGTTGGAGCGGGCAGGACTTGAGCGCCCGTCCCCGTCCAAAGCCAAGCCCGAACCCGATCGCTATAGTGATGTCCGTTATGATATTACCAAAGATGATCCCGGCCAACTACGCTTTCGTCACCAACCACGCTAAATGAGGAAAAAAGGGGACAGGTCCAATTTGTGCAAAGCACCCTTCGGGCCGTTCCGGCAAATTGGACCTGTCCCCTTTTTTCCCGCCAACCACGCTAGATGTCAAAAAAGAAGAAAATTCGGGCCGACTTCCGCAAGAATCGCAGCAATCGCGCCCGGTCCACAAATTGGACCAGGCAATTCGATTCCGATGAACTCTCGGTGGATAACACCCTTCGCGGCGAACGCCTAAGCGGCAAAGGCGACCTATCGCGCCGGCGGACTATTATAAGCGAAGACATACCGTCGGAAGGTGAAAACCCGCCAGGCCGGCAACTAGTGGTCGATGAAACCCTGTGCCGTCCGGGCCGGGTCCTGAGCGTGCACGGGCTTTTCAGCGAAGTCCAGGACGCCGACGGCGTAATCTATCATTGTGTAACGCGGAGGATTCTCAAAACGCTTACTACCGACCTGCGCCACGTGGTTACCGCGGGCGATCGGGTCCTGTTTCGCCCCGCCGATAAGACCGGCTCCAATGAAGGATTCATCGAGCGCGTCGAGCCGCGCAGGGGAATGCTTTGCCGGGAAGTTCGCCAGCGACAGCAGATCCTGGTCACGCATGTCGATCTGGTGGCCATTGTTTCCAGCGCGGCCGAGCCCCGCCTGAAACCGAATCTTATCGACCGCATGCTGGTGGCCACCGAAAAAGGCGATATCCGTCCGGTCATTTGCATCAACAAAATCGACCTGGTGGACGCGGCCGATTTACAGCCCCTGGTGGGCGTGTATAGTCAAATGGGCTACGAGGTCTTGCTCCTTAGCGCAAAAACCGGTTTCGGCGTGGAGCGCCTGCGTCGGCTGCTCGTCGGCCGGTCAAGCGTATTGGCCGGTCAAAGCGGAGTGGGCAAGTCGTCGCTACTGAATCGCGTCGATCCCTCGCTCCACTTGCACGTGCAGCCCGTCAGCCGGGATACCGAAAAAGGCAAACATACAACCAGCAACGCACGATTGATGCCGCTAACGGACGGCGGCTACGTGGTCGACACGCCCGGCATCCGGCAATTCCAACTCTGGGACATCGTGCCCGAGGAAATCGACAGTTACTATCGCGATTTACGGCCGTACATCAGCCTGTGCCGGTATCCCAACTGCACCCATACCCATGAAGACGACTGCGCCGTAAAAAATGCCGTGGCCGACGACCGGCTGGACGAACGCCGCTACGAAAGTTATTGTCACCTCCGAGCAGGTGAGATGGAATAATGCGCGGTGACTGGTAAACGTATAATATAAGGGGTGGGCAATTCATTGCCCACTTGCACAACGATAATAAATTGACAACAGGAGAAATTTTCACATCGTGATTGAAACCGATCGACTTGAGGGTGTTGCCAGCGAGGCGGCGATTCTCGTGGGCGTATTGCTGCCCGATCGACACTCGGAGTTAAATCCACTGGAAGAATTGGAAGGCCTGGCCAAAACGGCCGGCGTGCGGGTAGTGGGCCAATTGATGCAGCGTCGCGAGGCACCCGACGCCGCCACTTATCTGGGCAAGGGGAAAGTCGATGAACTGAAGAATTATACCGAGGCCAAAGACGCCGATGTGGTGATCTTCGACAACGATCTCAGCCCCGGGCAAACCCGCAACCTGGAAAAAACCCTGAATCTCAAGGTCATCGACCGCACCGAGCTGATATTAGACATCTTTGCCAGCCGCGCGCAAACTCATCAAGCCCGCCTGGCCGTGGAATTAGCCCAATTGGAATACTCCATGCCGCGCTTAAAACGGATGTGGACGCACCTTTCGCGGCAGAAAAAGGGCGTCGGGCTGCGCGGGCCGGGCGAAACCCAATTGGAAGAAGATCGCCGCCTGGTCGAACATCGCATAAAAGACCTGCGCCGGCAATTGCACCTTATCGAAGCCCGCAAAAAACGCGAAGTCGCCGCACGCGACGACCTCATGACCGTATCGCTGATCGGCTACACCAACGCCGGCAAAAGCACGCTGTTAAACGCGCTGACCGGCGCGGACGCCTTCACGCAAGACGCCCTGTTCGCCACGCTCGACACCCGCACGCGGCGCTGGCAATTGCCCGGCTGGGGACCGGTGCTGTTGAGCGATACCGTGGGTTTTATCCGCGATCTGCCGCACCATCTGATCGAAAGTTTCAAGGCCACTTTGGAAGAAGCCCACCAGGCCCATTTGCTTCTGCACGTGGCCGACGCCGCGAATCCGGCCGTTTACGAACAGATTTCCGCAACTTACAAAGTGCTGGAAGAGATCGGACTTGAGCGCAAGGACACGCTCTTGGTGATCAACAAGAGCGATCTATTGCCCGACCGCGCCCGGTTGGAGGGCATATTCAGCCGCTATCCTTCGGCAATTCCCATTAGCGCAAAAACTGGATATGGACTGGCAAATTTGGCCGCCGCCGTGAGCGACGCCCTGAGCCATAGCTTCTTGGACGTAGACGTCGAACTAGGACTGGACAATGGCCGGCTTTTGGCCTACCTGGCCGCCCACGGCGAAGTGCTCTCGAAGCAATACACCGATTCCCGCGTAATAGTGCACTGCCGCATCTCGCAACAACACCTCGGCCGAGTCAACGGCGAAGCCCTCGCCGTTTATCCCCACCGCAATCACATGGAAAAAAAGCCTGTCGAAGACGTGGCGTAAAGCACAGAAAATTCTTGCTCACGAAATATTTAATCCATTGCGATGTATTTAGCCCCCGGTGAACACACCGGGGGTTTTGGTTGCTGCCGCATGCTGCGTTAGGAGATTGGGGATAATGACGTCTTCCGCACTGAACAAATAACAATTAAACTGCTAAAATCCTATCTCAATCCCTATCACCTATCACCTATTACCTAAATAATGTCCACGCGAGAAATCAAAGACAGCCGAATTATTGTGACCGGGGCATCGAGCGGCATCGGCCGGGCGGTGTCGTTGCAACTTGCACGGGAAGGAGCGAAACTGCTCGTTGTGGCCCGACGCCTGGATCGCCTCAGCCAACTGGCCGAAGAAGCGGCTGCTGTTAACGGGAGGATCGAAATCCTGGCGGGCGATATTACAGATGAGCAAACACGGCGCCGCGCAATCGAGGCCGTGCAATCGCATTACGGCGGATTGGATATATTGATCAACAACGCCGGCATCGGGGCCCTGGGCCGATTCGAGGACAACGATCAAGAGCGATTGCGGGCGGTTTTCGAGGTCAATTTTTTCGCCATGGCAGAGATGACCCGCTTGGCCTTGCCGCTTTTGAAAAACGGAACTAAGCCCATGCTGGTCAACGTCAGTTCCATACTCGGACGCCGAGGCGTGCCGTGCATGAGCGAATACAGCGCCAGCAAATTCGCCGTGCAGGGATTCAGCGAAGCCGTCCGCGCGGAGTTCACCCGGCACGGGATCGACGTGCTGGTGGTCAATCCGGGCACGACCGAGACCGAATTTTTCGACGGCAAATACGAACGCGGCGTGGAACCGTCATGGCCCAGGCACAAGCCGACCACAGCGAAACGCGTCGCTCAGGCCGTGGTCAAGGCCATTCGCCTAGGCCGGCATGAAATTATTCCTTACCACAAAGGAAGAATCCTCTGCTGGCTCAATCGTATTTCTCCCAGCCTGATGGACCGCATCATGGCCCGATATTCGTGAACCGGATTTCCGATAATGTGTCTTCTCATCCCTTAACTCTGAACTCTGAACTCTGAACTCTGAACTCTGAACTCTGAACCCTTCTAAGCAAACACTTCGATCCCCTTGGGCGCGGGTGCCGGAAATTCCGATCCGCAGGACGAGCATTTTTCCCGGTCGTGCGGAACTGCATGCCCACAAACCTGGCAGTTTTCCAGAACCGGCCAGCGCCGATGAAATCGATAGCCCAAGTACCCCGGCACGCCGAACAGGAAAACGAAAACCACCCACACCCAAGTCCAAGGCAAGGCCATCCTCCGCTGCCGCCGATAGCAAATCCACGCCAAAATAACCGCCAAAACACACAATATTAAGAGCATCGGCCACCAGTCCGATAATGATCGAGTAAGAGCGGCAACATAATCGGGCGCGTTCCCAAGCCGAAGATAATCCATGGGAGTAATTCTAAACATGAAGAGTGCCGTCGCAATAGGTGAGGGAAATCCTAGAGTCAATTCCCAGAACGATTCCTGTGGAATATTAGGTTGCAATTCCCAGCCGAGCAAAACAACCTGTTCCTTGCGTTGAACATTTCCAGTCAAATCGATCCAAGTAAGTTGGCAATTAACTATTCGCCCCGTGCGTTTCTCACTTCTTATGATCGCCTTATCATCGCCGAGATAAAAAAATTCAAAAACCTCAGTTCGCAATTCTTCCGGAATAACGAACTTTTGAACTTCTTTCCCCGCATCATCCAGAAAAACAACGCTATTTACTGTTCTGAGGATAAAATTATATTTGGGATTATTAATTGACAGGGAGGAAGTCTCGTTATTTTCATAAACAGGGACGGTGACAATACAAATCATATCGGATGACTCCCTAAGAGTAGTCACCGATTTAGATTGCAAATCGATTTTAAGCAGTTGATTTCCAGAGATCATAACTAAATTTAATTCATTTCTTGCAAGTGTAAAAGAGTTCCCGTAAGTGCTCCCCAATAACCTGACATTGACAAGTTTACGCCAATCTATCGGGAACCAATCATCAGAAGCAGGTACATTTTTGCTGTATCCCGAGCGTCCTATATAACCTATGCAGTACTTGAATTTAGCGTCATATCCAACTAAATAACCTTTGCCGCCGCAATTTCCGTTGAGAATGAAATACCAGCCATCTCCTATATTACGCGCCCGGAAATCATCTTCCGTAGGCCATTGCACCTTTTCAAAGGCGCCGGGTCCCGCTAATGTTGCCCCGTATAAAGAGTTTTGTATCTCTTCCGAGGAAAGTTTCAATTTTTTACGGTCAAAGGAAAGATATTCATGTATATTCACACCGTTTTTCATAGAGAATGCGCTATGGTATATGACTTGTCTGCCATCCCGAAGAATCTTAACCTCTTCATTATCCCACATTTTTTTCGCTTGCTTTTCGCTTTCAATCGTTGCATTTATCCACTCGGCCGGAAGAGAAATAATAAAACTGAATCCCAGGGTCAGAATCATCGCCAAACCAAGCGGTTGCAGAATCGCATTTCGCTTTGACATATTTACACCTGTTATGAAAAATCGCGTGTTCGGGCCACAAACATAATCTCACCGAATAAAAACGCGCACAAAAGCGGAAAAGCAAAAATGACCAAAAACCACCAACTAAACAATTTTAGTTCGAACACAACATATGCCAGAAATGAAATGGCAATGCAAACCGCAGGCACGGGCAATAATCTCGTGCCTATCCATCGTCCCGGCCGAATACCGCTTAAAAATGCCCCAAAATAACAGGGAAATATCAGGAACCAAACTTTCCAAGTCAACGACGTCATCCACCAATAAAAGGGGCTGGCATGAGTCCCCGGTGTTGCAGCCCAAGCGGCATATATTAAAATCGCCATGGCCGAAACAACAAAGTACAACCCAACTCCCACTGCCATTTTTATACAGATCAATTTCCTCAGGCTTATCGGCCGATGTAATAAAAACATCCATGTTCCGCCTCTTGATTCGCCAACAGTCTGACGCAGCCCCAGTGCCAAACAAAATACGACCGAAACGAGCATGAACCATCCAAAAAACTCCCTCTCTTGAAATGGTATTGCTCCTTGTATTGGTTCAGGAAAAGCCCGCACCATTCCAAATGGCAAGACTGTATATCCAATCAAATTCGCTATGCCCGCAAGATATGCCAGTATCGCTATGATTGCGATTCCTATCGTCTCCCGCAGTTCCTTAAACACCAGCGCTTTATACATCGCTTTGGTCTCCTGAAAAAATCGGCATCGCGCGGCGGGGGCCGCGGGTATATTCGATAAAGGCGTCTTCCAAATTCAATTCGATTATCTCGACCGACCGGGGTTTTAACGACTCAGCCAGGCGGCGATGTTCATCATTAAAGCCAACAATAATAGCTTCCAACTTTCGGCCCACTTGCCGGTTGCTAACCAATCCTTGACACACGGGAAACGCCGGCGGCGCTTGCGGAAATTCCAGCACCACCTTGCGCAGCGATTCCTTGAAATGCTCGGTGGTGCAATCCACCCGCAGAATTCCGTCAACCAGGATTCCAATCCGGTCGGCCACCCGCTCCACGTCGCCGAGGATGTGAGAACTAAATAGAATCGTCCGGCCGCGGCGCTGGATAATCTGGATCAGCGATTCCAAAAAATCGCGCCGCACCACGGTATCGAGTCCCAGCGTGGGATCGTCGAGTATCAAGAGTTCCGGATCGGACGCCACGGCCAGGGCCAGCGACACCTGTGCCCGCTCGCCGCCGGAGAGCCGCTTGATCCTTGCCCGAGTGGAAAGTCCGAAATGGTCCAATATCTGTTCCAAAAGCGCATTATCCCAGCGCGGATAAAACGCCCGGGCAAAGCGCACGGCCTGGCCAATTGTCATCCAGCGATAAAGCGGGTGCCCTTCGGCCAGATAAGCGATCCTGGACCGCGTTTCTGGGCGCAGATGGAACGAATCCTCGCCGAACAATTCGGCGCGGCCAAAATCGGGATGCACCATACCCAGGAGCATCTTGATGGTGGTCGATTTTCCCGTGCCGTTGCGCCCCAACAGCCCGTAGACCGATCCTTGCGGCACGCGCAGTTCCAGGTTATTGACCACGCATCGCCGGTCATAATATTTCGTCAGGCGATGGGTTGCGATAACATCGGGCATGGCTTACGCTCCCAAATTTTAATTTCCCAATCTAGTCCGCACACTCCGTGTGTGGAAAAGCCGTGCAATTACGGCACACGGAGTGTGCCTATTACATGGATTGCCATTTAAAATGTTTCACTCCGTCTTTGACAAAATCGATTATCTCGTCGGCCGCAAAGCCAAGGTGCACGGCCTCGGTCAGGAATTGGTCTAAAAGCTCCTGGAGCCGCTCTTTGCGGACCCTTTTGGTCAGTTCCGCCTTGGGCGCTGCGACAAAGACTCCCAAACCGGGCCGAGTGCTTAAGATTCCCTCCCGCTCCAGTTCGGTATACACCCGGGCTACCGTGTTCGGATTGATCACCAATGTCCGCGACAGTTCCCGCACCGAAGGCAGCCGATCCTCGGGCCGCAGAGTACCCCGGGCAACGGCCTCGCGCAATTGCCGGGCAAGCTGCCTGTAAATCGCCAATCGACTGGATGAATCAATGCGGAATTCCATATATGCGAGCCGCTGAAAAAATACTAACAGCACTGCTTGCAAGCAAGCAGTGGCACACCTCTAGTTAAACGCTCTAATTGGTTTTAAGGGCGTCGATCAAAGCCACTGGATCGATGATCGGTCCCAGCGGGGCCTTCTTTCCGTTGCGATTTATCTCGATTGTCCGGCCGGTTTTTACGGCCAGCGACCAGAACTCATCGGGAGTTATAGTCGGCTTCACCTGGCAGACCAGGGCGTAAACGCCGGCAATGTACGGCGTGCACCAACTCCAACCTCCTTGACTGCAAAAAAAGTATTCATCGGCGCCTAAATAGCCGGCCAAGGTTCGCGAATCCATGGGTATTAGCAACAGGCCCTGATAAAAAGGATTGGGAAATTCCCTGGCCCAAAACGAGCCAGGCTCGAACGAAGCGAACTCGTCCGGATCGGCCAGCGGCGAACGGCCCAAGCCATGAAACTTAAATCCATGCGTCTCCTCGACGCTGGACGAGATGATCAACATTCCCGCCGCCTTCGCCTCATTGCAAGCAGCCGTGATATCGTCATAACCCGCCTGGTTTTTATCCCAGCCGATTTGCATGGCGATTACGCGGATCTTTCGCTCGGGCGGAAGTTGCTTATTGATTTCAAGCATCCGGCGAATGCCTTGGGCATAATAGCGGAAGTTAAAAGTAAAACCTTTGGGACCGCCCCAATCACCGGTATCCGATCCGATATAATACAGATCGGCCCCAGGCGCTACGCCGATCGTTTTTCCCACCGCAATCGAGGCAACCGCTGAGCCGTGCATTTCCGGAGCGGCATTCGGCTTCATATTGATTTCTTCATACAGCCTGATCCGGCCTGCAAATTCCTGATGATCGACTAGTAAAACTTTGTCAATGATCGCAATGCCTACTCCCCGGCCGGTCACGCCCCGGTCGTGCAACTTGCGCAGGCCCAGCCCAGGATTCTTGCCCAGTTCCATAATCTTTTTCCAGTCGAATTCCTTGGGCAAGTAGTCCGCCGTAGGCCAGACCGTGCGGGTGTCAAAATTGGCGTGAAGCAGATCGGTTAACGATCCCCTCAGATCGAATGAAGACAAATTCCGCCCGCGCAAATCGATCTGGAATGGATCGGATGACTCGGGATTGTAGTGCGGCACTACTAGCAACGACGGAATAAAATCCCGCAAGAAGAAACTCGTTTGCTCGACCGAAACGCATGGATGCCGGTCGATTTTCGGAAAACTAATGGGCGCCTCAACCTTTGATTCCGGCCCTCCAGCAGCCGCCGTTTGGGCTTGCAGATTTGCCCCAACAGTGGCCAAGACAAAAAATACGACAAAAGCCGCACTCTTGGTCAAATAGTTCATAGTAAGCTTTCCGTCAGGATTGTTTATTTCTTATCGGAATATCAAAGCTTGTTTGACTACAATAACTGTACTAATACTCATAATACAGTCTGCGTATGAAATGTCAATAGGGAATTTCGTTTTTTTAGAAAGTTGGCTAACTATAATAAAGACGTAAGGTTCTAAACAGCCTAACGTATTGGAAAGTGCAATGTCAGTTCGGGAGTTTAACTTGCTTTTTTTTAATGTGCGGACATGATGCGGCTTTCATTGACAAGCACTTTAAGCAGGATTAAAATTATAATGCAAGGAGGAGATAAATGATTCCTGAGAAGTTGCATGAAATATATAATATTGAACCAACCCGCGAAAAATTGCACTTGTTAGAAGAACGCTATGAAAAAATCCGCCGCGAACAGTGGGGCGACGATCATGTTCGGGAATTAACCCAGTGATCTTTTAAGCGTCTAATTAATCAACTCACCGAGGAAATCGCCCGCTACAAAGCCCATGCCGGCGGAATTAAATAAGACAAAATCGCGAGAAATTTTCAATGAAGAAGGTTTTTGTATCGGGCTGTTACGACATTCTCCACGCGGGCCACATTCAATTTTTTATCGAAGCCAAGGCTCTGGGCGATCACCTGACCGTGTGCTTTGCCTCGGATAAGGTGCTATGGGCACACAAAAAGCGGCGTCCTTCAATACCGGAAGACCATAAGAAAGCAGTGATTCAGGCGCTATCGATGGTCGACCATGTAGTGATGGGAACGAACATGGAAATGGGCTTGGACTTTAAGGATCATTTTTTGCAGATCAGGCCTGATATTCTGGCCGTCACGGCGGACGACAAGTACGAAAAAGCTAAACGAGAGCTATGTGCGGATGTGGGAACTCAGTATTACGTCCTGCCCAAGACTCCCCCGATGTTCTCCCCGGTTACGACGACGCAAATTGTGAAATGGATTCGCGCCCCGCAGGAAGTGCCGTTGCGAGTGGACTTTGCCGGTGGATGGCTGGACGTTCCCCGATTGGCCCGGCCTGGCGGCTTTATCGTGAATTGCGCGATCTCGCCTCTTGTTTCGCTGACACATTGGGACTATGCAAAACGCTCCGGTTTGGGTGGAAGCGGCGCGTGGGCGCTGCTAAACGGAGACGATGGCGTGCGAAGCGAGATCGATCTGGGCGTGGGCTGGCAGGACCCGGCGATTATCGAGGAAACCGGTTTATGCGTTTGGGAGAGCGGGCCGCGACCGGTGCTGCGCCTGAAGAGAAACGGCGATATGCTTAAAGGACTAATGGCTCTGTAGTTCACCGAGAGCGAACACGATACCCCTCGCAGCGCCGCCAATGATCGTAACTACGATTTGATTTACCAGGCGGGTCAGATTGCCGCAAAGGCCGTTCTAGATGATGACGTTAAAGAACTGGCCAATGCCGTTCGACTCAGCTATGAGGTCCAAATAGACGAGGGCATGGATCCACTGCCGGATGCGGAAAACCACCTGGCCTGCAAATATTGCGGCGGCGGGTGGGGCGGCAATGCACTTTATCTTTTCGGTTCACTCAAAGATCGCGATGATTTTGTGGCCAAATACCCGCCGGCTCGGGCAATCGAACCGTTCATCAGGCCGGCTGGAATGCGAACATGAAGTTTGTCCGAAAAGGTTTATTGTAACACCATTACATTCCATTATATCATTGATAGTGGCATAGCCGAAAGCGGCATCTTTCCACAAGTGTGCCCCGGCCTCCGCGCAAGTGTGCCACAGGCCGAATACATATTTTGGTTTTATGGGAAACCGCAACCAATGGTCGCGGCATTATATGATAGTATTTCCTATCCCCTTCCCGTTCCCTAACTCCAATAACTAATTCGTCTTGTGATTTTGCGTCTGTTCTTGCTTGTAATTCTTCATCCACCAGTTCTCAACGTTCATCATTGTATCACCATCCACTCGGACAAAGTGCCCATTCTCGTCGATCTCGACTGTTGGGTAAGAATAAAACCGATAGGCGGCAAAAGTCTTTCCCGGTCCGAGATTGCCTGGAACGGGCGCATCGACCATAACCGGAAATGTGATCTTGCGATTCTTAATGAATCGCTTGAGCATATCCAAATCATCACCGTCAACATACTGGTGGACAAAAATTTCCACTACATCCGTTTTGGTGCGCGGTTGATACTCCTGAAACCTTTCGAGTTCTACCACGCAGTTTGCACAACCCATGCTCCAGAAATGAATGCAAATGCGTTTTCCCTTCAAGTCTTCCAAGCGAATGGGCAGGCCGTTGATCCAGGCGGAAGCGTCCAAGGGCGGCGCTGGATTTTTTCGGAGTTCTTCATAAAACTTCCGCCTCGCGTCGGCCGCGGCCTTCAACTCGTGGATCAGCTCCGGCGGATCGCCAACCATGTATGAAATATCCCGAATGACATCTATAATGTTATAGTCTTTTGAATATAAATAGCTGAAAAAGTCGGCCGGGTAATCCTTGTTTGTTTGCAAATCTTCCAAAATCACTTCCGATTTATAAGAAATCTCCGACTTTCCATCTTGGTTAGGATGATCGAAATTGGTAAAGGTCAATTTACCGGGAACATATCCGTACTCGGTAAATGTGCGAAAATCCGAGCGTGTGATATCGACGATAGGGAATTGAGCGTACTCAAAGCCTGGCACACTCCGTTTACCGTCTTCCGACTCAATTTTGGGGATTGTAAATTCGTGCCCTTCCGCGTATCTGACAGGCATCCAACCGTATTTCGGATCAATCGCGATAAGGACGTTAAATTTATCCGTCCGCACGTAACCTGCCTTAGCCCAAGGGATGACAGTTCTAAAAAGCCTGCTGTCGGGATGCTTTTTTAACCAAGCGTCCATCTCCTCCTGACTGTGAAAAAACGGGCTTTCTAGTTTTTTTGTCTGCTCGAGCACAGAGCAGGAGGTGTCGTTTATTCGGGTCTGCCATGATAAGGGCTTCGTATCCTCTTGAGCGATAATTTTGCGGATATCGGGTAGTGCATATCCATTCGAAACATAAGAATCCATGTCTCCATTTTCCAGGAAGGGCAAAAAACCCAAAAATATGCGCGGCCTTGGATCCTTCTTCTCGGCATTTTGAGTATCCAGTTCTCGTATATACACAGACTTCCTGGAAGGCGCGATTAATTGAAATACTTCACCGTCGAATATCTTTATACTCTCGATGCGCTGGTCCGATTCATTCACCACTGATCGCTCGCAAAGCCAGCGGTTTCCCTCGGACAACAAATGTACGACATAGGTTGCTTTGAGACCATTTTTATTATTGTGGATAATACGATAGCGAACCTCCCAAGAAGTCAGTTTTCCAACCGCATCCTGGAATTTCTCAAAATGCGCAAGTATTTCGGACTTGTCGGGCTGAGACGTTGAGCCTTCAGGAAGTGTCGCGCGTTCCCATTCTTCCACGGATTTTATTACGCGATTTTCCGTTTGGGCTAATGCATTATCAGCCGCAATCCAAAGCACCAAAATGGCTATGGTTAGATGATAGAAAAGTCGTGAAAGGAATTTCATTGCAAATCCTTTCGATCAAAGAACGGATTAAGACCGACAAATTCCGAGATCTTTAGATAAACTGCCGCAAAATCCGAATCGGCATCTTTTCAACATTCCGCACTCATCAATCAGCATTTATCAAGTGGAGGATAGGGGACTTGAACCCCTGACCTGTTCATTGCGAATTACATTTTTAGGGCTGCCGAAATCACCCGCAAAACAAAGCACGCTATGAATTTACCATGCTCCAATAGCTTTTGCAAGTGGTTGCAAACAGTATTCGTATTTTGCGGGAATTAAGAGTATTTTTGAGTGTACACGAGTACGATGGATTTTGTACACGCTTAAAAACCAGTGTTGATCGATATGGAGGTCACTGGTTCCAACTCATGCCGATCGCTACGCCTGGGCGTCGAGGACCACGGCCTGGGTGCCGTCGAGGATCGCCATGGCCATGGGTGCAACGATCGCCATGGCGTCGAGGTGATCCATCGTCGAGGGCCTGGTTATCGAGGGGGCCAGGGCCAGGAGGTGCCGACCGTCGAGAGGGCCGTCGAGGTGATCGGATAAGCTACGGCCTTAGTCGCCGGCCGACTCGAGCGCTTTGTTTTCGGCGGCGAGGGCCTGGGCTTGGGCGTCGTAAATCCCCTTTTGACACCGTGAGCAATAAGAACCGGATACGCCTTCTTGCGAACCGCATCCACGGCAGGTCGGCTTCCAGGCGGGTCCAAGTCTTTGGTCGATCGCCGCCGCGACTTGATCTTCGCAGGTGTGGCACAATTGCCAGCGCCCAAGGCCGACCGCTCGATCGCACATACAACAGATGGTTTCAACTCGGCTGGTTATCGAACCCATAAATCACCTGCTTGCGTACTTTTGAAGACAACCGCCGCAGTAAATGGAACCCGTCGCAGGCTTGCGTACGGTACACGCCGCGCATTTTGTTGTTCGTTGGTTCGCTCGCGCCGTCGC
>JBEKZY010000114.1:0-13829 GCA_049509395.1 Thermoguttaceae bacterium
GGCAATGTCGCGAGATCCACCGCAGATCGCCGCCGTCCAGACCAAGATCCACCTGGGCCAACTCGCCCTCGATCACCACGGGCCGAGGCAAGGGTGTCCGAAGTTCGGCTTCAAAACGAGATAAGATCGATTCGATCCGTCGCCGAGCCGATTCGCGTTTTGTCGGACGCACAAGCACGGCCAGACGATGTCCCTCTCGGAGACTATCTCGCAATAAATATGATCCCAGCAGCCCAGTGGCGCCGGTGAGCAAATGGTATGTCATCACTAGGCTCTTGGCAGACTTAACATGTTAAACAGAATTTGCTTTCTACTGCGATTAAACGGCACAAACTACCGCCGAGCACGACACGTTGTGCTCTAATTACCGCTTGCAAGGGATGTATGGCCCCCCAATTCCACATTGCGGAGATTGTCTATATCATCTTCATGATGGAATAGATCGTCAAGCGGGTCATCGACCACAAAATCTCTACTGGTCCAGCGTTTTTTCACCAAGTATTACTACCTATCCTGAGACGGATCGACATTGCCGGATGGTTAAGCTGGACGTTTTCTCACCCGCGTCGGGGAAATCCTAACCAAGATCGGCAAGAAGGCTGGGGTGGTGGTCAACAAGGCCGACGGGATGTTGGCATCTGCCCATGACCTGCCGATCTTCGGCACAAGATGGGCAAAGAAGGTAATGCCGGCCGTGTTGCAACGGCTTATCGGGCATGCGAACATTGCCACCATGATGAAATATTATGTAGCTTTGAACGCCTACGAGCCGGCCGACAAATTGTGGGCCGATCATGCCCCAAAGGCCGACGGCAAAACAGAAGTTTACAACACTTCTTACGACATTCGGCCAGAAACGGCTGAAAATGAAATAAGGGTCCGCGCCGCAACATCGACGGAACCCGTTATAAGCGAACATCTTGGGGATTTGCTATCTTAGTGGACAGGGCCGGGATTGAACCGGCGACACCTGGATTTTCAGTCCAGTGCTCTACCAACTGAGCTACCTGTCCGAATAATGCAAGACGACTTTTAAAGTCGTCCTACGGTAGTATGCAATCGGCATGGGGAAACGCTCATAATATAGGTTACAAGGAAGACCTGTCAATTGGGGTGGATACAATCGCCACCGTTGGTCCATACAATACCACCCAGTGATATGCCAATTACAAGAGAAATACGGGCGAACGTCTAGTAGTCGGCCAATCTTATTGATGGGGATGTTGGGGTGGCAGTTGCACTGCCCACCCGGGGCGACAGTGCAACTGTCGCCCCAACTGATCTCACATGATTAGCTCTGGCCGCCCACTCGATGCGAGTTTACCCGTTAACAGCGGCCCCCACTTTTTTTACAGACAAATTTGAGGTAAAACATCTTGGCAATTCTGTTTGTCTTCATTGATGTTTTTCGTTGAAGTTCTAATTCACTCCGGGCGATGCCCGGCGATTCTTATCATTATCAACAAGGAGAACCGTCATGGGCGTGAAGGGATTGCGAAATGCGGCCATTATTGCCTTTGTTTTAAGTATGGCAGCCTTGCTCTTAGGCGGATATTTTGCCATGGAAAAGGTTCCGCCGGTACCTGAGAAAGTTGTCTCCGGTGAGACCGTGTTGACCAATCATGATACTATCATGCAAGGTCAAGACGTTTACCAGCGTTACGGTCTGATGGACCATGGTAGCGTCTGGGGGCACGGAACTCTGCGCGGGATGGATTTTTCGGCCGATACGCTGCACAAGATCGGGCAGCACATGCGCGATTTTATGGCCGCCGGCAATCAGCCGCGTGCCGGGGCTTATGACGAACTGTCCGCCGACCGCCGCCGGGAAATCGATGCCGACGTGTGTTATGAAATCCACGTCAACCGTTACATCAGCGAAACTAAAACGCTCGAACTTACGCCCGCCCAAGCCTACGCCCTGGCGCAAATCCGCGATTATTGGGAAAAGGAATTTTCCGCAGGCGATCCCCGATATGGTTTTTTGCAAGATACCATTCCCACGCCCGAGGAACGCGCTAAAATCGCCGATTTCTTTTTCTGGACCGCCTGGGCGGCGGGCACCAATCGGCCCGGCCTGTCGTATACATACACCAACAATTGGCCATCTGATCGCTCGGTGGGCAACTACGCCTCGACCGAGGCCCTGGTGTGGAGCATCGGATCGATCATCTCCTTGTTCGCCGTGTTGGGACTAGTAGTTTACATCGTTCACCGCTACCAGTTCTTTTACGGCGAGGCACGGGCCGTGGAGGCGTCATATAAACTCTTACAAATGCCAGTCACGCCCAGCCAGCGGGCCAGCGCCAAGTTCTTCCTCGTCGCCGGATTGCTTTTTGTTGTACAAATATTCAATGGCGGACTTCTAGCTCACTATACGGTGCATCCCGGCAGTTTCTACGTGAAATTCATCGGCGAGATGTATCCTTACAGTTGGGCGAAAAGCTGGCACCTGCAACTGGCCATTCTGTGGATCGCCATATCCTGGATGGGCACGGCCATTTATCTCGCCCCGCTGGTGGCCGGACGCGAGCCGAAAGGGCAGCGTTTGCTGGTCAACATTCTCTTTGTCGCGGCCGTGGCCGTGACTGTGGGAAGTCTGCTGGGCGAAGTGCTGGGTATCAAAGGATTTTTGGGCCAGGCCTGGTTCTGGCTGGGACATCAAGGCTGGGAGTACCTCGAGTTGGGCCGCTTGTGGCAGATTCTGCTTTTCGGCGGTTTGATATTTTGGGTGGTGATCGTGTATCGGGCTATGGCCCCCATACTCTATCGCGGCAAGGACGAAGACGAGGAAACCGGCCACCGCAGATCGCTGACCATTTTTTACGTGCTTAGCGCAATCCTGGTTGTAGTGTTTTTCGGCTTCGGGCTGCTTTACAGCCGCGGCACTCACCTGACCATTGCCGATTACTGGCGCTGGTACGTGGTGCATATCTGGGTGGAAAGCATCTTTGAATTCTTTGGCGTGGCCGTGATTTCGCTGTTCCTGGTCACACTTGGCCTGGTCAATGCGAAATCGGCCTTGCGCGTGGCGTATCTCACAGCGATTTTGGTTTTCATCAGCGGAATTCCCGGCACCGCGCATCATTATTTCTGGTACGGCGGCCCGAGCTTCTGGCTGGCCATCGGCGGCGTGTTTAGTTCGCTCGAGCCGATCCCCTTGATCCTGCTTGTGATTCGGGCGTGGATGGAATACCGCTCGATCCGGGCAGAAGGCCGTGATTACACCTATCGCTGGCCGCTGTATTTTATCACCGCCAGCAGCGTGTGGAATTTTGTGGGCGCGGGCATGTTCGGCTTTATCATCAATTTGCCCATCATCAACTATTATGAACACGCCACGTACTTGACCACAAATCACGCCCATACGGCCCTGTTCGGCGTGTATGGCATGCTGGCCATAGCCCTAATACTTTATTCCTGGCGCGGTCTGGTGGAAGGCAAGTATTGGCACGACGGCATCTTGAAACTCAGCTTCTGGGGCCTGAACGGCGGTTTGTTCCTGATGTTCTCGACCGGCCTGTTGCCCATCGGCCTGTTGCAGACGTGGTACTCCTACGATCACGGCCTGTGGTTCGCCCGCAGCGCGGCGTTTTACGAATTGCCGATAATCCAAACCCTGGGCAACTGGCGGATAGTGCCCGACACGATCCTAATAGTTCTCGGCGCCTTCCCCCTGCTCTACTTCTTGATTAGCACGTTTCCAAGGCTGCGAAAGGTGGAACCACTTCAAGAGGAATAGAACCCTAAAACTACAAATATGTGGATTTATTTCCCAAGAATTGATGCTATAATAAATACGGTGAATATATGATCCGCTTGCACCAAAAAATCGATTCCGAAACTCTCTATTTACCCGAGCTAAAGCCGATGATAGGCAAGACGGTGGAGATTGTAATCCGCGAGGACACGGGGCCGTCGCTTGGGCAGTCGTCATCGCTGTCCGCACTCTCGGAGATTGCCGGCAAGAACCTGATAGATCCCATGGCTTATCAGGAGATTCGTGCCGCGAGTTTGATATGATTTATATTTCGCAAAAGGTGCTTTATGCATATTTTAGGAAATGTTCCAGAAATGGTGACAGCAATTGCAGCAGCGATAACGGCAGTTGTTGCCATTCTTGCGATCCTCGAGGCAAAACGTCAGATCAATGCCTCAAACCGGTCCCAAAAAGAGGCAACTGCAATCGAAGTATATAGCGGATACCTTAAACTCGCAATTGACCACCCTAAAGAAAGCCGTCGGGATAAATACAAACTGAAGAAGCGAGTAAGAATGAGCGCTCCAAAATATGATGCGTTCGTAACATACCTACTTTTTGCGGCGGAAGAAGTTCTAGATCTGGTTCCAGATGATAAAGCATGGAGGCATGCACTAAAACTTGATTTATCACATCACAAGGAGTTTTTTAGGTCCGACGCTTATAAGAAGGAAGACTTAGAATCGTATATTCCGCCACTACGCGATCTCATAAAAGAAATACTACTGGAAGAGGTGTTATTTGAACAAAGGAATGAGAAGGAGAAGTCGCCGCAGGTTGACACCGGCAGCAAGGGATAAGGCTACGTACCACTGGATTTGCCAGTGCCGGAGTACTTCAAGCTGGCATGGCTTCTTTACCGGCGTTTTGGATAACGATCTTAGGATTATGGTTTGGTGAAGGGACAGGCAGGCCTTTTTCGCGCAAGAGTTCTACGTGTTCTTTCATTCCCCATTTAGCTTGATATAAGCAGTCTTCCACCGAATGCCCGATTCCGGTAAAACCTTCCAGATCGGGCGAATAGAATCCAAAGTAATCGGGTTCCTTGTTAGCTTCGATTACTAGTGAATAAGGCAGTTCGATCATAAAATCTAACCTGCGAACGGTTCACCAACTGCCAGCAAATTCTCGCGTAATTCCACACGCTGCCAAGTGTTCATTGCCAATAATTCCACGGTTGCCCGGCCAGTTGCCGTCTTGCCAACAATTACTGTTCCTTTCCAAGCAAAATGATCCGCCCAGACGTCTCGGCGCGGATTAAACAGGTGCACAATCTGGCCGCTGGCCGGATCAAGGCTCGCAATGTTTGGTCCTTTGTGAAAATTACAGTAACTGCAAGCCAACGCCAGATTTTCAGGATCGGTTTCGCCGCCATGTTGGCGGGCAATGATATGTTCAACATGAAAGCGAACTATCCGTGACGCCGCTTGCGGCAAACGGCAATATTCACACATGTCACCCGCTCGGCGGCGGACTAGAGAACGCAGATCGCTTTCCATCACGATTTTCTACGCAGTTGTGAGCGGGCCTTGGCCTGCAATACTGTGATCACATCGATAGCGTGAAGATAACTGGAATACTCGTCCTGTTCGTCGGGAGTAAGCAGCCCTTCGTTGGCACGCTCGGCAAGAAAGTCAATCCGATCCTGCGTCGCCTTATCGGCCTTTAACTCCGCCACTTTTGCCGCAACATCCGGAGATAAACATCCGGCAAGCGGATCTAATAAACGATCAAGATGGATGGCTGTAGTGCTCATAAAAATCTCCATATAAACATGCCTGACTAATTATATTCTACCATGTACCATTGACTTTGAATAGCGGGAGAATATAAGGTTTCAAGAACCAATTTATTCCTGCTAATGATCCCGAATAGTTGTTTTATCTCGATAGCAAACTCCAAAAGCAGCAGATTCTGAATCCAATGAAGAACAGGCCGAGAAGCGTGGTGGCGACATGGCCTTTATTGATGCCTGTTTTCAGCACCGAGCGGCTGTTGTCTTGCGGATCGTATGCCACTGAAACCGGATCGCCCGGGCGATAGAGCTCCGCGACCTGTTCTGCGTTCATAGGACCATTGAACAAATCATCGCCGAGAAAGTCATCGTAACCGAATCCCATTTGATCGTTGGTATATTCCAGTCCATTGACTTCGTAGGTGTAGACGACCACCGGTTTGAAGATATTTGAAAATCTTCTCCTTTGAACCTTGACTGCTTCGCTTTTTATTACAGTCCCGGTTACTCGTGGCCACTGGCGGCTTCGCCAGGCGTAAAGGCCGGTCCTGATGGCATAAGCCAGCGCCACACCTCCGAAGGCAATGGAGACGCTTCCAGCCAACAATGCACCGGTAAGGGAATTCTTCATATCGCCGTATTCCAATGATATCTGTACAATATTGCACTTTATATTTCAAATCCAAGAAAGAAAAAAGGGGCGGTGGCTAATAATTTCTTCAACCGGCGAATGATTCACCCAGGGTTTGCGGATTTTCCGGACCTCCTCTCATTGCCAGCCATTGATCGCCAATAACGCCCCGGACGCGCGGCCGATCGCCGTCCGCAGCACGTCCGAGATTGCGGGCAGTGGAAAAGCAAGAATATAGGTGCGTTAAAATCACTTGCCGCGATGCTTCCGCTCAGGCTGCGTCTTCGTTCCAATCGCTACTATCATAACCTTCGGCGCGGAAAACACAGAGCGGATCTCACAGTAATTTTCTCATAAGAAAAGAAGTAACGGGTTTAGTTTTGAGGTAAATTTCAGGTGTATGGAGTTGAAATCCATCGTGGTGAACTATTTATCATTGCCGTGGACTTATTTAAAGGGACCGCTCTATGAAAAGGCTGACGCTTGTCTTGCTCTCGTTGCTTTTGGTCGCCGTACCCGCTCTGGTTTGGCTGCTGATTTATGGACGATCGATTTCTCCGGTATCTGCCAGTGCCATGACGGTTGTCGGAGAGCAGAAGGGCTGCGTCGGCGGTGGGGAAGTCCGTCGAAGTGCTGACGGATTTGCCGGTTACGGATGGTCGGCCTTGGCAAATGCTCCGCAAGCCGTTGCGGAGGCCGTCTCCCGCGCCACGGGCGATATGTCCGGCGGCTCCGACATCACCATGGTGTTCTATAGTCCACAACACAAACCCGAGCAGATTCATGAACTGCTCCGCGGCGGTTCACATCCGGTAGGCCGCGTTTTCGGGATGTCCACCCACGAGGGAATCCTCTGTGCCGACGGATACCACACGAGCAAGACAGGGGTGATCGGCGTTCTGGCCATGCGACTGGCTGCCGTTACGCCCGGGGTTGGCGGAGCAAGCTTCGATGAAGCTTCTCCACCCGAAGCGGCGAAGCTGGCTCTCCGCCGCGCTATAACAGACGCCGGACCATTGGTATCGGGCAAGAAGCCGGCGCTGATTCTTTTGAGCGTGGCCCTACCGAATGAAGAGCAAGTCCTCGCCGCTCTGGCCGAAGAGAGCGGACCCGGAATCCCGCTGATCGGCGGGACGGCCGCGGGATCTATCGATCAGATCAGCCGCAAGAAGATGTCCAATTGGTCGATGATCGCCAACGACAGGTTGATCAAGAATGGTCTTGCCGTGGTTGTGTTCTACAGCTCTGATGACATCGCCTGGTCCTATGGGGGCGGATTCCGCCGCACCTCAACCTTCGGCGTCATCACCAAGTGCCAACCTCGGCTGATTCTTGAAATCGACGGGCGACCGGCCGTCGAGGTCTACGACAAATGGCTCGGAGGACGAGTGACCGAAGCCGCAAAGCGCGGCGAGAACGTTATCAACTTCTGTACGCTGTATCCACTATGCCACATCTTGGGATCGCATAATCAGTTCATCCGGATTTGGCCCAGCGACGATCCCAGTGCGCCGGGCAGCCTTCGCACCGGGGCCGGAGTGCGGGAAGGCGATACGGTCTATCTCAGCGAAGGCGACTGGAACCTCCTTTTAAATCATTTCGCCACTATCCCGCAGAAGGCTCGCGACTCAAAACCAAATATGCGGCCAATGGCGGGGTTGTTCATCTATTGCGGCGGCGCCATGGAATGTATTCCGAAGGATCAACGCCAGCAAATGGCCGCTCTAGTCGGACATTCCATGAATGATTTTCCATGGATGGGCATTTTCACCTGGGGCGAACAGGGAAATGTCCCCGGCGTCGGGAATGTATACTCCAACCTGTCATCCTGCACTGTCCTATTCCCCGAACCCACCAACGCCCCACAACCATGACGTTATTCTGGAAGATATACCTAGCATCCCTTGGGCTGCTACTCTTGGCGACCGGCCTTCTCACAACGGCCATCAGCCTCCACGAGGCCGATCATTCCATGGCCCAGCTACGCGACGAGCATCGACTGCTGGCGATGCTTGCAACATCACAGGTCGAAGCCGGTTACCATGAGAAAATCTGGCCTTTCGAAATGCTCCGATCCATTGCTCAGGAACCATCTTTCAGATCTTGGAGCGTGGTCGATGGCGCCGGCCGGGTGGTTCTTACCGATAGTTCCCGGCAGTCAGCAGGTAAAATACCAGCCGGGGCCGGTCCGCTCCAACTCGGCTCCGTCACATTTCCGCAACTTCTCAAGGGAACGGATGACGAAAGTGAGATGTGGGTTATACCCATGCGGATGCATACCGGCTCAACACCCTGGACGTTCCGCCTGGCATATAACTGCCAATCCGTTCGCGATCATATCCGGGAGCTAATCCTCACTAATATCTTCTTTGCGCTGGTTGTATCAGTGATGCTGGTGCCCATCTCTTTGTTCGTCACCAGAAGGTTCCTCCGCCCGCTGATTTCGCTGACCCGCGCCGTGCGCGAGATGGAGATGGGAACTCTGCCTGCACGCCTGCCGACGGCCGGCTCCGACGAAATCGGCCGCCTGATCACTGCATTCTGCGCCATGGCAAGCACAATCCACCAGCACAAGGCGGAGCTCGAGTTGCGAGTCGTGCAGCGCACCCATGAACTTCAGCTTGCCAAGACCGCCGCCGAAGCCGCCACACGCGCCAAGAGCGAGTTCCTTGCCAACATGAGCCATGAGATTCGGACGCCGATGACCGCGATTCTCGGCTATGCCGATCTGATGCGGGATGCGGAACAGTCGCCCGCCGACCGTTCCAACTGCATCGAGACGATTCTCCGCAACGGTCAGCACCTCCTGGCTATTATCAACGACATTCTTGACATCTCCAAGATCGAAGCCGGACACATGGTCATTGAGCAAATCGCGTGCAGTCCGACAAGAATCATTGAGGAGGTCGTTTCGCTCATGCGTGTCCGTGTCATCGAGAAAGGATTGTCGCTGAGCGTGAAGTACATAAACGCCATTCCCGCCACGATCAAGAGCGATCCAACGCGGATGCGGCAGATCCTTATGAACCTCGTCAGCAACGCGGTTAAGTTCACCCACTCCGGTTCGATTCAATTGACGGTACAGTTGCAAGGCGCCTCGGACGGCCTGGGGGCACATCTGCGATTTGATGTTATCGACACGGGTATCGGGATGACATCCGAGCAACTCTCATGTCTTTTTAAACCATTTTCGCAAGGCGATGACTCCACCACACGCCTCTTCGGCGGTACGGGTCTGGGTCTTGCCATATCTCAACGCCTGGCCCAAATCCTTGGGGGCGACATCACCGTGGTCAGTTCGCCCGGCCGCGGTTCGACCTTTACGCTCGTCGTTAAAACCGGCTCGCTCACAGGCGTACCCATGATCGATAATCCAGCGGAGTCGATCTTACATGCTCCTTTAAGCCAGCCAGAGCCGGATTATCTCGACGGTATTCAGCCTTTGGCCGGTGCACACATCCTTTTGGCCGAGGATGGCCCGGACAACCAGCGGCTGTTCTCCTTCCTGTTGAAAACGGCGGGCGCCTCAGTCGATATAGCCGAGAACGGGCGCCTCGCAGTGTACAAGGCCACACACGCCCTTGCCGGCAACCTCGCCTACAACATCATCCTCATGGATATGCAAATGCCGGAACTGGACGGCTATGGCGCGACACGCGAGCTTCGGCAATTAGGTTATGAAGGCCCCATTATCGCCCTGACTGCGCATGCAATGTCCGTCGATCGCATCGCATGCCTGCAAGCCGGTTGTGACGATTACGCCGTCAAGCCCATAGATCGCTCCACACTGATAAACACCGTCGCCAAGTACCTGAACTGCACGCCAGCCGAACAGGGAGAAACGCTTTAAAAAAATCCTTTTTCTGAATCTTACACCGATTCTAAAAGCCTTGCACGGTAGCAAGTGCAATTAGAATCGCGTCCTGATGTTTTTCCCCGTACGGATCTCCACGCGTTTTAGAGTAATAGCGTCAGGACACTCCGGCCAGTGCCGGCTGTTGCGTTAAGTCTTCAATTGTTCCACGCTCGCCTTCCAACTCCACCAGATCGATGCTGTCATAGGGGATATCCATTTTTTTGAACCAGGCGACAAGGGCCTCGCGGTCTTTTGCCTCGACCACACACCATGCCTTTCCTTTGGTAAGGTTGAAGAAACTGCGATAACCTTTCACATCGAGCTCGTGTTGGGAAGCTTCAGCGACCTGGCAGATTTGTTCCGGGGTAAACGCGCCCGGCGGCAACGTATGCGTGCAAAAAAACTTGTGCATTTTAATATCCTCCTTATCAAGACTAGGGATTTTGAACATCGGAATTCTATCGCCCGTTGCACGGGAAAAGGACAGACTCGCGGGGGGGCATCGCGGGTTGAGAGAATAATTGGGCCGCGCATTTTATCTTTTTGTGCCCATGCGGAACATTTTAAGCATAGGGATTTTACCGCTTATGAACCGTTTCAAATGGGCATCGTTATTTCGACAAATAAACTGCGAAAATGCTGGAATGCCTGGCCTTGGATTCTTATATTCGGCGACTGATAAAACAAGGTTTGCCGAAACGAGAGGCCGTCGAACGAGCCCGGCTTATACGTCTGCGCTGCGGCCAGTCTTGATAACCGGCCTGGTGGAGGCGTTGGGATTCCCTGCCCATGGCTTTTTCGACCCGCGTGGATGCTGAAGTTCATCGCCCACTGGCAACGGTCATTTTCTTCGGAATTATAACCGACACGATTTTGACCATGCTCGTGCCGCCGGTGCTTTATCTTTTGTTCGGGAAAGAAAAATAACATGGTTTCCAGATTAGTGAGCGTATATATGGCACGACAAACTTAGCATGCAAGGCAGGCGCCTGTCGAGACCCTTGAAGAAACAATTATCATGACTGTCCTACATGGATTTTTTAGCACTGACGATTAGCCAAATGCCTTTGGCATGATGGACTTGAACATCGCAAAAGCCCGCATCGACGAGCATGGATTCTAGTTCCGATGAGCTGAAAGACACGATGCCATACAACCTCTGTCGGAGCCGCGAATAGAATTCAGAGGCTCTGGTTTCGGAGCGACGAAAAACCGCGAGAACAACTCGGCGTCCCGGTTTTAGAGAACCAAAGATAGATGCCAGGGAAGCCGCTGGTTCAGGGAAGAGGTGGAGTGCTCCGCAGCAGATCGCAGCGTCTAAACTTTCGGAGGCGACAGGCAGAACTGTCGCATCCGCGTGCACCAGCAATAGGTTGTGAATGCCGTCGCGACTCGCGTATTTTACTGCATATCGTAACATCGGCAGCGATAGATCGATCCCGATGACGCCACCGGCAGCCAGGCAGCGTGTAAGCGGACGTGCATATATGCCTGTACCACAGGCAAGATCCAGCACGATCTCCGCGCCCCGAAGCTCCGCGGCCGAAACGACCAGTTCACGCTCGCGATTGAATGAGATTCCAGCGGCCGCTGCGAAGAAAGGACTTTGTCGCCACAGGAGGCTTTCGTAGATGCTAACAATGAGAGCCGATTGCATCGTTGCTTGAGCCAGTGAGAACCGTGATCGAGATTGCGGCAAGAGATCGATCATGCAACCGTCTGCGGGGTAGATGGCGCCGCAGCCCTCGCATCGACGGCCCGCATGCTGTCGTTCCAGACATTCGACAAGAGTCGAACGGCAAGCAGGACACCGTATAAAGGTTTCCAGAACCATAAAAATGTCCTTAGGTGTTTTCCAAGGAACCGGTTACTCTCGCGCTTTCAAGCCAATGCGAACGAATCGCGGCCAATATAGTTGGGCGTCGGCGGCAAGATGCCAAAAATCAAAGGAATTGGCCACATAGCTAACGACCATCTCGTCGCCGCCCGACATTGATGCATGCGCTTTCCCATTATAACAAAAGATCCTTTTGTCCTGGCCCATCTCCGGGCATTCATACATGATCGCCGGCGGGGACCAAGGTCCCCTCGGTTCCAGAGCCGTGCGAGCCAGAATCCGCGCGGACAAGCCGCGCTCAGTATACACTAGAACATATTGTTTTATCTTTGACATAAAAGTAACGGAACAGTCGCTTGCCATTTCCTTTACTAAGCGACCGGAAGCAGCGAAATCGGCCTGCCATTGTCCTTCGCGAAAAAATTCCCACGTGGTGACGTTTTCGATTGTAGTCTTTTGAGCGCGGGCAACGATCAGGTATCGGTCTCGGCCTTCCTCATTCACATCTTCATCCGTGCCATAGATGTAGAGATGATCTCCATTCTCCAATAGCGCCGCGCCAAAAGTTAGTTCACGTTTTGGTTCGAATATGGTGCATGGGAGTTTGATCTGTTCCGCGTGCCATGCCGTGGGGTCGTCTTGTACATTGTCAATCACGGCAAGCCATAGGCCTATTTGACGGAAGCCGAAAACGCCCGGATCGCTCGTTTTTTCGAGCTGTGTCAGAAACATGTAAAGTTTCCGGTTCACGATTGCTCCAGCTTGCAACCAGAACCAGCCGCGCCGATCGTTTGGAGTTAAGAAAGCTTGCGGTTTCCCATCCGGCCCATGACTAGCAATAAACCGCATCTTAGCCTGGGCTCCATGTCCTTCCTGTAGTGCCACGACATTGTTCACAATCGTGGCGTCAACGCGTTTCCCGTTACGAATGCTTCCCATCCAGGAATCGCTGAAGAGCCATAGAGTCCGTTGTGGCGATAACTTCACTGAATGAGCGCCGTCTCCACCAATCCAACCGTCTTTCTGCTCGAATAGGGCATTCAACTCAAGTGCAGGTTTTGCGTCTCGAATAACTAGAGATGGAACACTTGGATTGCCTTCGTCCTTGGAATCCCGAGGGTTAACCACGAGAGAAGAAGCAGGCATGTCAAACCGTGTCCCACGCCCCCAAATAAAAAAGAACACAGCAACCCCAATAAGGTTGAATATAAGGAAAAAGCAGATACAAGCAAGAAATCGCTTCATCAGCAATTACTGGCGGTGGAAATGAATGCAATGTTTAACAGCCCTCATTTACACGTGCCTCCATGGTAAAAATTAATCCACCCTAAACATTTTCGGGGCGGGAAGTTTGCTGCCGATGATCCGGCCGTAGCGGGCGTCCAGTTCACGGAAATTCGATTGCAGAAATTC
Organism: Thermoguttaceae bacterium; assembly: GCA_049509395.1. GTDB lineage: Bacteria > Planctomycetota > Planctomycetia > Pirellulales > Thermoguttaceae > JBEKIK01. Next base: position 13,233 of record JBEKZY010000114.1, read on the forward strand.
GTAGACCGATTCCGGCGGCGATTGTTCCAGCCATTGGTCGACCATGAGCGACACCTGGCGGTCGAACTGTTTTTTCGACGGGCCGTGGGCGAAACAGCGATTGCCGAAGCGGCGCAGGTCGCCGTCGCATTTCGGGCCGATGTGCCACAATTCGTGGACCACGGTATCGAGTTTTTCCCTAAAGGGCAGGTCCAGGAATCGGGGCAGATAGAAGTTGAGGATGTACAGCATTTCCTCGCCATTGTGATCCTTGACTTTTTGCATTCCCCATTTCCGCCCGCGGCGTACGGTATGAATTCGACCGCCGGGAAAGCGGAGCGGCGTGAGCGTGGCATACATTCCCGCCCTGGTGCCCGATCGGGCTTGGGAAAAACTCACGGCCACCCGGCTCATATCGATGTGATTAAGCGATTCCAACCGGTGTACAATATCTTTGCAGAGCAGGCGGATGTGGTGGGTAAAATCGAAACCGTTGTTCACGGCTGGGTCTTGCTGCAACTCGTATGAGGATTTGCGAAACCGGGGGCGGTTTCGGGTATAGTTAAGCTTATTTACGGCGGGCTTTATTCGTCCGGCGTTTCCGCGGGGGCATCGCTC
>JBEKZY010000115.1:0-19866 GCA_049509395.1 Thermoguttaceae bacterium
ATCGATCTGAATTACGGCGAGTTTTACCCAACTCCCATCGGCGACCCACAACACGATGAAATAAACCGCCGGGGAATAGTGAAAGTGGCCTATAGTATCACACCGATTTTAAAACCTTATTGTGCAGTGTTAATCGAGAATTCCGGCTGGATCGCCCAGGAAGACAGGCCGCACAAAGGCTTGATGATCCTCAGCGGTTTGCAGTACGTGTTTTGAAGATTAGGCCTTCGCGCCCAGGAGCCAGGCTAGGACGCCTTTTTGGGCGTGCAGGCGGTTGGCGGCTTGCTGGACCACGACGCTTTGCGGGCCGTCGATCACGTCGTCGGTGACTTCCTCGCCGCGATGAGCGGGCAGGCAGTGCATGAAGAATGCGCCTTTTTGGGCGCGGGCCATGAGTTCGGCGTTTACCTGGTACGGGGCGAAATCCTTGCGCCGGTCTTCTTTTTGGCTTTCCTGGCCCATGCTCGCCCAGACATCGGTGTAAATGGCCACGGCGTCGCGGACAGCTTCGACCGGATCGGTGGTGACGATTAAATCAAGTTGCGGCACCTGGCGTTGGATCCAGGCGATTTCTTTTTCCGTAAATTGGTATCGCGGCGGGGTGGCCATGACCATTTTCATGCCCAATTTTCCGCAACCCAGGGCCAGGCTGCGGGCGACGTTGTTGGCGTCGCCCACCCAGGCCAGGCAATGGCCTTCGGGTTTACCCACCAATTCGCGGATGGTATACAAGTCGGCCAGGGCCTGGCAGGGGTGGCTGAAATCGGTCAGCCCGTTGATGACCGAACAGGTGCAATGTTTGGCCAATTCGACGGCCGTTTGATGCCGATTCGCGCGGACCACGACCACGTCGACGTATTCGCTTAGCACGCGGGCGAAATCGGCCAGGCTTTCGCGTTTGCCGAAGCCGGTGTCGGAGCCCAGGAACATGGAGTTGCCGCCGAGGTGGATCATGGCCGCCTCGAAACTCACCCGGGTGCGGAGCGACGGCTTTTCGAACAACAGGGCCATTACGCGGCCGGGCAAAAGCGGCTCGCGAAGACCCGCATCGAACTTGGTTTTCAAGTCCTCGGTGATGGAAAAGACGCGTTCCAGTTCGGCCGCGTTCAGTTCGGCCATGGTAATGAAATGTCGCATTATGTCGCTCCTGAATAGGGTTCAGGGTTCGGGGTTCAGGATTTTATCATTATTGTAAAATCATCTATCAAATGCTGAACCCTGAATCCTGAACACTGAATCCTTTCATTGTATGGGCAAGTTATTGTTCGCCTGGCGCATGAGCACGTCGGCAAGGATATCGCAACCTTCGTGGGCTTGCTGGTCGGCAAGCGTCATGGCCGGCAACAAGCGGATGACCGTGCCATGGGTGCAATTGATTAGCAGTTTTCGTTCCAGGCAGGCTTTTACCGTGGCTGCGCCTTCGATGGCAAGTTCCGCGCCGACCATCACACCCTGAACGCGGACCTCGCGGATCAGATCGCACTTTTGGCGCAGGTCGTCGAGGCGCGAGCGGAACAGATCGCCGAGGAGCTTTGCCCGGTCGAGGAGTTTTTCTTGCTCTATCATTTGGATGGCGGCCAGCCCTGCGCGAGCGGCGATAGGATTGCCACCGAAGGTGCAGGCATGCATGCCGGGTCGCAGGCTTTTGGCGATCTCGGCGGTGGTGAGCATGGCCGCCCCGGCGATTCCGCCGCAGAGCGCTTTCGATACAGTCATGATGTCGGGGGTAACGTCAAAGTGTTGATAGGCGAACCACTCGCCCGTGCGTCCGAAGCCGGATTGCACTTCGTCGAATATCAAGAGCAGACTGTGCCGATCGGCCAGTTTGCGCAGGCCGGCCAGGAAACCGTCGGGCGGGATTCGTACGCCGCCTTCGCCCTGGATGGGTTCGATCATCAGGGCGGCGGTTTCATCGTCGATGAGTTTTGCCACGGCATCCAGATCGCCGAACGGTGCATAGACAAAGCCGGCCATCAAGGGTCCCAGGCCTTCGTGATACTTGGGCTGGGCAGTGGCCGAGGTCGATCCCAGGGTGCGGCCGTGAAATCCGCCCTCGAAGGTGATGATTTTGTATCGCGGTTTTTGTGAATGCAGGCGGGTGAGCTTGATGGCGGCCTCGTTGGCCTCGGTGCCGGAGTTGCAAAAGAAGGCCTGGCCGCCGAAACTTCGCTCGCTTAAGGCCTTGGCCCAAAGTCCTTGCAAATCGGTGTACCAGGTGTTGGGAACGTGCATCAGCTTGCCCAACTGATCGCGGACCGCCTCGACCACCGGGGCCGGACAATGGCCCAGCATATTGCATCCCCAGCCGGGAAACAGGTCCAAGTAGCGGTTGCCTTCGCTGTCCCAGACATAGGAGCCTTCGCCGCGGATCAGGGACACGGGAAAACGGCCGTAATTGGGAATGACATATCTCTGGAACAGGTCGATTGTTTCCTTGGAACTTAATGGTTTATCGGCCACGGAAATTGCTCCTTTTATTTTTGTGGGCGGCCACCCAAGGGGTACCCGGACGCCATAGGGCGTCCGGTGCGAAACCGCAAGCGGTTTCTTATTCTTCATTCATGCTTTGACATTTTTTTCGTTATTTGGGTTCATCACGCGGCGCAAATGCGGGGGCTAAACTCGCGCTCCCCGACCAACCTTCGGTAGGTGCCCGGTCGCGGCTAAACGCACACATCACTGTCCGCTGCACACCGTCCACTTTTTTATTCTTTAACGATTTGCGTTCCAACACCTTTCGTGGTATAGACTTCCAATAGCAGCGAATGGCGCAGGCGGCCATCGATGATATGGACTTTACGCACGCCGCGTTCCAAGGTTTGCAGGCAGGCCTCGACCTTGGGAATCATGCCGGAGTCGATGGTTTTATTTTCAATCAGTTCCCGGGCTTCCTTGATGTTGAGCGAATGAATAAGGGAATCGGGGTCGGATTTATCGCGGCGGACTCCGTTGACATCGCTGAGATAAACGAGTTTTTCGGCCTCCACGGCTTGGGCCACGGCGGTGGCGGCGGTATCAGCGTTGACGTTCAGTTTTTGCCGCTCCTTGGTCATACACATGGAGGGGATTACGGGCACGATGCCGGCGCGGCAGAGGTTTTCGATGGTTGCCCGATCGACGCGGGTAACGTTGCCCACGAAGCCCAGATCGATGGGATTGCCGTTTTCGCCGGGCAGTTCGATGCGTTCGCCGCGGAGCACATTGGTGGTTTTGAAGTTTAGGGCCTGGGCCAGGCCGCCGAGTTCATTGATCCGCCGGGCGAGTTCTTCGTTGATTTCGTAGGCCAACACGCGTTCTACAATATCCAAGGTGGCTTGGTCGGTATAACGGCGGCCTTGGACAAACTGGGGCTGCAATCCGGCCTCGGCCATCGCCCGGCTGATGGCAGCCCCGCCGCCATGGACCAATACGGGGCGCATGCCGACGGTTTCCATGAACACGATGTCCAGGAGTAGATGCATAATGGCCCGATCGTCTTCCATAACGCTGCCACCCAGCTTGATGACCGTGATTTTGCCACGGAACTGGCGAATCCATTGGAGGGCTTCAATGAGCACGTCGGCTTTTTGGATGGCTTCTTCCAACGGGGTATTCCTGGGGCGGTTGTGTAATTAGCGTAAAGGTAGGTAAAAGGCAAACCCCGGGCAGGAATAGTCGCACCGGGGGAAACCCCACATTTTAATCTTGTTGCCTAGAGTGTCAACGGCAAAGAAATGGTAATTTAGCGAATCGGCGGAGAGTCAACTCGCCAGAAAAGGAAAGGGACGGTAAACTATTGTCAAGGAGAAATCTCAGTGAATACCATGTACCTGCTTCCCTGTTCTTGCGGCCGAAAAATACCGGTTCAATTGCGTCAGGCCGGTGAAATAGTAAAATGCGATTGTGGTGCATCTTTAGAGGTACCTACTTTAAGTGGGCTAAAGAGCCTACAAAAGTTGGAGGCTTCCGCCGAGCCTAAAATAGCGAGAACAGCCTGGACCGCCGGGCATCGTTTAACCTTTTTTGGCTGGTTGGTTATTCTTGTGGCGATTGGCCTTGGTGGATGGCTGTATTGGTCTGGACCTGTCGATCCCTATGCCAATTTTACTCCCGAGCAGATGATACAAGGCGCCGCGACGCGCACTCCAATACAAAGTTTGCGCCTGTGGCAGTTTCTTGTAAGAGACGGACTCGAACACCACAAACGGCCGGCTGAAAGAGACTTTGAAGACAAACAAGCCGGACATCAGATTTTGTGGTGGGTATGGGCTATAGTTCCAATTACTGGTTTTGCACTGGTAGTAACCGGTATAATCCTCTTGAAATTGAAGAAGAAAAAACCAGGGGGAGCGTCGAGGGCATAGAGACTTTGTGTTGATGGTTTAGACCATTTTGCTTATTTTTTATTGCAAATTGATAATTGCAAATTTCAAATTGCAAATTGAACAAACATAGACATTAGCCGGGATTTGTCTCTTTATTTTGTACATTGTGCTTTAAACTGCAAACTGATTATCGAAGAACTACTTCATGAAATCCAAATTAAACACCCGCGATACGCAAACGTTAAAACGACTCAAGGAGCTGGCCGACACGGCGGCCGAGGCGGCGGCCAAGCGCCGCGATCCGTACGTGGACGTGCCCTCCAGATCACTCTCGAATGTCCGCTATAGCAAGACCAAACGGATTATCGAGATGGGCCGGAACACCAATCGCAGGCAGCTTTTCAACCTGTCCCAAGCGAAGAGCTACATGCAAACCATGCTCGTGGCTAGCGGCGTAACCGATTTGATCGAACAAGGAAAAACATTAAGCATCCGTGGTCTTTATTATCATTTGAAAGGCGATATCAAACCTACAAAGGAACTCACTTTCGAGGATCAATCGGATTGCGACCCCATCATTGAAGATGTAGAGGTGTTATTGAATAGCCTCCGGGAGGAATTACATTTATTCGCGGATAAGAGAGGAGAAATGGTTGGGGAAATTGTTCTTAATGACAGTGGCGACGATATCGACTGTTCGCGGATGGGTTCTGGCGGATACGGTGTCCCTTCGATTGTCGAACCGGAGGTGATCCAGTTCAAAAAGTGTTCGGCAAAGTTTGTACTGCATGTTGAAAAAGGCACTGTCTGGCAGCGGTTCAACGAAGACAAATTCTGGCGGAAGCACAACTGTATTCTCACCCATGGCGCTGGACAGCCAACTCGCGGCGTGAGGCGCATGCTCAATAGGCTGCACAACGAGTTGAAACTGCCCGTGTATTGCCTTTTGGACAACGATCCGTGGGGATATTACATCTACAGCGTAATCAAGCAGGGCTCGATCAACCTAGCCTACGAATCGCAGCGGATGGCAATTCCCGACGCCAAATTTCTCGGCCTGCGTTCCAAAGACTTTAAAGAATGCGGTCTTTCTGAAAGTGTAACAATCTCGCTGAACGACACCGACCGCAAACGGGCCAGGCAAATCGCCAACTACCCTTGGTTCGCCCATAAAAAACCATGGCAGAAAGAGATCGAGCGCCTGTTGGAAAACGGTTTCAAGCTGGAAGTCGAGGCCCTGATCTCGAAGGACATCAGCTATGTGACCGAGCAATACACGCCCGCGCGGCTGAAGGCCGAGGATTGGCTGGATTGATGCTGATGCGAGGGGGGTGAAAAACGGGTGATAGGCAAAAGATGATGTGGAATTTCCTTCCCTCATCCTCGACAAGCGATTATCATTAGATAGCGGACATAAACCATGAAACCTTCACTCTATCTTGAAACAACGATCCCGAGTTTTCTCGTTGGCAATATTTCACAGGTCCTTGTTACTGCCGGGCATCAAGCGGCAACACGGCGATGGTGGGAGGAAGAGAAAGATAATTATCGTCTTTTTATTTCTTCCGTGGTCGAGGACGAAATTGCTCAAGGCGAACTGGGCTTTGTAAAACATCGGCAAACATTGCTCGCTGAATTACCTCGTTTGGAAGTCACGAAAGAAATTGCTGATCTAGCCATAAAACTGCATGAATATTTGCATTTACCGCCACATGCGCGACCGGATGCCATGCATCTTGCCCTCGCCTGTTATTACGAAATCGATTATCTTCTCACTTGGAACATGACTTATCGAGGAGATCGAACCATGACACACGATCCGATTATTGATGAAATCCACGCAATTCGCAAAAAAATTTGCGAAGAGTGCGATTACGATTTCCGCAGATTAACCGAACGATATCAAAAACTTCAGGAACAACATCCTGAACTTATAGTGAATAAAGTGCCGAAAGCGGCTACGGCCGAAATTATCGCTGAATGAAAACGGTTTCAAGCTGGAAGTCGAGGCCCTGATCTCGAAAGACATCAGCTATGTGACCGAGCAATACACGCCCGCGCGGCTGAAGGCCGAGGATTGGCTGGACTGATTAGAGGTTAAGCATTTCGTTTAGCCACAACCGGGAACTACGTGTATCATGGTCGTGGAGCGGGCAAGTCGGAGAAGGGGAAATCGAACCAATTCAGGCTTGCCGATCCATCCGGCAGGGCATTAGTATGCTGGTGATTCCAAGGTGCAGGCCACCCTCTAGAAGTAGATCACTTTCGTTTTTTTATATTCTTAACATATTGACATAAAACAGGTTGTGATTACAAAGACACTGTATTATGAATATCGTTCATTATAATCTTGATATTATGACTCATAGCCTCATTATATCACTTGACAAGTGGCGATAATGTTGATATGATTATATGTATGGATACATGCGAGCGGGGAAGCAAGCCGTTGCAATGGATATTGAATTTTCTAATCCAGATCTTCAATTACTCGAAACAGACGAGAGTTTTAATGCTGGATATTCAAAAGCAATTGTTCGAGCTTACCGAAAGATTATTCGGTTTATACGTTCAGCAGTTGATGAGCGTGATTTTCGTTCAATGCGTTCGCTTAATTTTGAAAGACTAAAAGGTGAGAAATCACATCAGCATTCTCTTAGGCTAAATATACAATGGCGATTAATAATAGAAATCAAAATATCCACCCCGAAAAATGTAATAGTTGTAATCGGTATAGAAGATTATCACTAAACGCAAGAGAGGTCGGAAAATGAAAGCCGATAACGACACCTTGTTTACTCCTGGCGAATATATTCAAGATGAGCTTGATGCTAGGGGATGGACGCAGGAATCATTTGCAGATATTCTTGGACGGCCCCTACGAACCATCAACCAAATTCTCAATGGAAAAACGACAATCACTCCTCAAACTGCTCAAGAGATTGCCGCAGCTTTGGGAACGTCACCAGAATTGTGGCTGAATCTGGAAAGTGCCTACCGATTGACTTTAGAACACAAGGAACAAAAAGACGTTTCTCGTCGTGCCAAGCTCTATGAAGATTTACCGATTAGGGAAATGATGAATCGTCGATGGATCAAGAAATGCAATGATGTTGATGAACTTGAAAAAGAAATCAAGAATTACAGCGCGGTAACATTAGCAGCAGCCGCAAGAAAATCTACTCCATCTATTATACCAGAACAACGAGCATGGCTCTATCGTGCGTGGCATTTAGCACGCTCGATGATTAATGTCCATTCATTTAATCGCGATAAAGCAGTAAAGCATCTAGACGATTTGCATGCCTTAACAGTTGATGAAAATGAATTGCGGCACGTTCCCGAAGTACTATCAGATATGGGTATTCGATTTCTTTTAATCGAGAATCTTCCCCGCGCAAAAATTGACGGCGCTACACTTTGGCTTGATGATAATATGCCTGTAATAGTGCTTTCATTACGATACGATAGAATCGATGGATTTTGGCATACACTATGTCATGAATTAAGTCACGTTCTACATGGCGATAGTTTTAGTCTAGACAATAATATGATTGGTCCAAACAAAATTGGATCAGAAGATATCTCAGAGCAAGAACAACGAGCTGATGAAGAAGCAAGTAATTTTTTAATTTCTAAAGATACATTGGAATCGTTCATTATCCGACACAATCCGAGATTTTCAAAAATAAATATTATTCGTTTTGCAAATGTGCACCAAATACATCCGGGTATTGTTGTAGGACAGTTACAGCATCGAGAAGCTATTAAGTATTCACATAGTCGGGAAATGCTTGTTTCTGTAAAAAAGCATTTAATGGATACGGCCACTGTTGATGGCTGGGGTTGTTATCCCGAAATTGTCTAAGGAATTTTTTATGTTACACACCGCAAAAAGAAACAAATCTGATGCAATGCTCGATATTGTACAATTGTACCTTGAGTCGGGTGGGACAGAACCAATTGATCTAGATACTTTAGCACGATTTGCAATTAATAATCAACATTGGAATAAGAAAGGAAGTAAACTTTTGCAATTATGCAAAAGAGAATTTTCGCGTGCTTTTCGAGAACAGTATCATAATGTTCCCCAAGGACGACATGTTCGCACGTACCATGCAACGAAAAATCGTACAGTATAGGTAAGCAGCAAGTATTTTGGGCTGATATGAGAACTGCTCCAGCCGAACATACAGAATCCGCATTTCAACAAAGAAGAACACAGATTGTTGGCGATTGTAGGCAGCTAAAGGTTGATGTTGATAGTTACAACGACAATAATCAATTTGGAGCACACTACCAATTAATGCTTAACTTTACAGATGATGTTGCTGAACGTGAGCAGCCAACAACTTACAGGCCTAATAACATCACAAAAATAAAGCCTAAATAGTCGGCAACTATATTCTGCATTGGCTTGCCAGCAAGAAAAATCTTCAACCACTACCCAAAATGCAAATATCGATTTGTAGTTCATGAAATCAGCACGAGTGCCGTAGATTACAAGATTTGCTGACCCCTCTTATCACACGGTGAGCACGATTTTGCCGGTGAGGGTGCCGGCGTGGCGGAGGGTGTTTTCTTCTTGGAGGCGGTGTGCGGCGGCGGCTTGGGCCAGGGGCATAGTCTTGCCGATGATGGGGTGCAGTCGGCCGCGGGCCATCCAGCGGTTGATTTCCGCGGCGCACTTGCGTTGCTCCTCGGGCGGGGCGTTGAACATGGCGAACCCGTGCAGCGAGCAGTCTTTGACGTAGAACGGGCCGACCGGCAGGGGCGGGCGGGAGTCGCGGCCGGCAATCACGATGATCCGTCCGCGCATGGCCATGTGCGCGACGGCCAGATCGAAATCTTGTTCCCGCAGGGTTTCCCACCACACGTCGATGGGACCGAATTTGGCGAGTGCGGCTTCGACATCGCCGGTCTTATAATTGATGGCCACGTTGGCGCCGATCTGGCGGCAGAGTTGCACTTTTTCCTCGCTGCCGGCGGTGGTGAAAATTTTAGCTCCGACCGCCCGGGCCATTTGCACCACGGCCGAGCCCACGCCGCCGGCGCCGCCGTTGACGAACACTTTTTCGCCCATTTTCAGATTAGCGATACGGAAGCAGCCCAGATGCGCGGTGATGCCCGTCAGGGCCATGGCCGCGGCATGGGCATCGGAAACTTCTTCGGGGGTGGGATACAGCCAACATTCATCCACGGCGGCGAATTCGGAGAAAGTGCCTTGCCGGCCGAGCAAACCTTGATTGCTGCCCCATACCCGATCGCCGGGTTTGTATTTGCTTGCATCGGGTCCCACTGCTTCGACAACGCCCGCCAGGTCGCAGCCGATGACAAACGGCTTGGGCAAATCCATGGGATACAATCCTGCGCGAATGTATGTATCGACCGGATTAACGGCGATGGCCTTCACCTTTACCAGCACCTGTGCCTCGACCGGTTTCGGCTTGGGCAAGCTGCCGAAAGTAATATTTTCAGGGGGACCGGGTTTTTCGATATAGGCGGCTTTCATCTTAGGCCTCCTGACGGTGAATAGAGGTGCGCGGGCGAGATTAGATTGTCATTTTAAGACGTATTTATCATTTTTAACAAGTCGAATTGACATTTAGTTAGCGATTTTCTAGATAATATATGGCAATTAGGGGGGAAAGACGAGCTCCTGACATGATTTCCAGCGATTGGTGCGTTTGAGCCACTCAAAAACGCGCCCTTATTAATGATACCTTAACTGACTCAATCCGGCGGCTTATTGACTAATTAACTAACGGTATTCCATGTAAAAATACAAGAATTTGCCCGGCAATTACATGATTTTATATTCCCGATTATGCCGCGTCATGAATTATTTTTTGAGGCTCCGGCAAAATTGGGACAGGTGCCCTCTGGTAATCCTTAATTTCAGCGGTTTTCGTGACAAAGTTGGGAGCCAATCCCCATCTTGTTAGAGGTTTTAACTACAAAACACTAATAAGCGGAGAAGTAAAGCATTTTGAAAAATGGGTATGCATTTGCACCATATATGTACCGGAATTACCTCACTAGAGGCAGTAACGTCGCCACATTCATTAGCGATATTACGGTATTGAATTCTGCTTAATCGGCACCTGTCTGGAGGCGGCCTGAAAGGGGCCGGCGGTTGGCGACGACGCAGGCCGATTGGACAGTTTCAGGCAAAGTAGCCGGGGATGATATCTGGAAAGTTGGGCAGTCCGTGTTTAATTGGAATTGTCTGCGGTTTTTGTGTTTCAGGCTTAGTCGGCAGAATCGTCAATTCTTGCGTTGCGCCGGTTTGCTTAAACCAAACTGCCGGAATAATTGGAAAATTTACAGGCGGAAGATACAGGGAAGATGGCGGAAAAACCAACTTTGCCGCTACAACTGCCGGGCCACAGCGATCAGGGTTCGTTTTATTCGGCATTGTCCGAAACTCGCATACATTCGGCTCACCTTGTCAGTAGATTGCTTGGTTGCAGAAAATTGGTCTAGCGCGTCGATAGTTGTGTTGGGCCGACCAGGATGCTCCGGATAGCGATATTATATTATGACCAAGACAACGCGACGTAGACAGGCCGCATCGGTACAATCGCCTTTAGAGACGTACCTTCGCGAAATCAACGAAACCTCGCTGCTTTCGGCTGACGATGAGCACGAATTGGCCATGGCCATCGGGGCCGGCGACATCCAAGCCCGTGACCGCATGGTTCGCGCCAATCTTCGCCTGGTGGTGAATATCGCCCGGGGTTACACCGGCAAAGGGCTGAGTCTGCAAGATTTGATTGAAGAAGGGAACTTGGGGCTGTTGCGGGCGGTGGAAGGATTCGATCCGGCCATTGGCACCCGTTTTTCGACCTACGCCAGTTATTGGATCAAGCAATCGATAAAGCGGGCGTTGATCAACTCGGCCAAGACCATTCGCATACCCGCGTACATGGTGGAGTTGCTATCCAAATGGCGCCGGGCCACGACGCGCTTGGCCGACGAGCTGGGGCGCACGCCCACGCCCGAAGAAATCGCCCGCGTATTGGGCCTGCCGCGGAAAAAGCTGCCCATCATCAAAAAGGCCATCCGCATTTACAACCTCACGCCGCAGACCGATCAGGCCGAAGCCGGCTGGTCTTTGGGCGAAATGATAATGGACGAGCGGATGCAAACACCCGAGGATACGCTTGTCGAGAACGACAATCTCATCCACGTCTTGCGGCAACTGGAAATCATGGATCAGCGAGAGGCCACCGTGCTTAGGATGCGATTCGGCCTGGACGGCCATATGCCGCGGACTCTAAAGGAAATCGGCGAATCGCTGGGCCTGACGCGCGAACGCGTACGGCAAATCGAAACCGAGGCGCTAAACAAGCTGGCCGAAAGCCTGAACGGTCCCATCGAGTTCAATGTCGAACCGGACGCGGAATCTGTTTTAACGCCACACCCTTAATGCAATGCGGTTTTTTGAAACAGTAACCGACATGGAGGCCGGAGCGGAATTGCTCAGGCAGCGGGCATACGGGGTGATCGAAATGATTGACGGCCGATTCCGGCGCATCGGGTTACGGCCGTTTCCCAAAATAATTTCCGCCGCGGAGATTTTTTGGCTTGGGGGGCGTTTTCATCGCCGCGGCCGAGGCGACCGGTTTTGGCTATATTACAACCAGCCGCGACGGTATCCGAATTTTCTGGTGCTCAAGTACGTGTTGTCCACACAAGAGGCGAGTTTTGGCAGCCTTGCCCGTGCCTTGGACGTGCTCGACTATATTGCTCGGCTGAAACAGAGCGATGCACTGCTTTGCGACGCGATCAATTGGCGAATCAGCACGAAAATGTTTGGCCGATGGGGCTGGGCGCCGCATTGCCCATCGCGCTGGCACAGACATTACATTAAACGCTTCTATGGCACTTATCCCGGGCCGGCGAAATGGATTAATGAATCCGTTATGGAAGAAGAGCCGATTTCCGTAATTGTTCAAGGGATATAATGTAGCAGGCACACTCCGTGTGCCGTTTAGGTATTTTCGATGTTACTCGTTCTCCGGACAGACGGTACACGGAGTGTGCCTGCTACATTGCAGATCGTAAATGGCAACCTATTTATTCGGGGTTTGTGGATTTGCTTTTTCCGGAATGGGATCGTCTTTTAGCGCGCCATTCGCCTCGATGCGTTTCATCAAGGCGTCGACTTCCGCGGGATCTGCCAGGGTTTTCGTGGCGATTTGGCGTAGTTCCGTGGCCGCGTATGGCTTTTTGGAATAGAGATCGACTACCGCATTCATTAAAGTCTGGTGACTGGACCATAACTTCTCGTCAAATTCAGCTTTCTTGCGTGCAGCCATTTGATCATCGTGTTGTTTCTTGAATCGCTGATATACGGGCGAATTCTCAGGGGCTACAATATCATAGGAATCGACCCCCGGAAAATTCGGCCTCTGCTCGGGTATTTTATATGCCTGCATTTCTTTCAAGCCTTCCAAGTAAGGCCTAACCGCGACTTTGCGGATCTCGTAAAACGGTGTTTGCTGTTGAGTCGGTTTATGAATATTGCCGATAAAAATCGCGTCACCCCAAAACACATATAGGCGGAAACGCTGGAAAGCATCGACAGGCAGAGCAAGAGCTTTTTGCGCATACTGGACGACCAAATCGGCGTGAACCATGCCGGTCTGCCCATGCATTTCGGTAAGTTCGTAATAAATCTGTGCCTGCTCCTCGGGAGTTGTGTATTCCGCGAGCAATTCCTTGCCGCGTTTTTCGACTTCGTCGAATGGAGTGTTTTTCCCATTGCGCATCTGGTCGAGTTCATGCAATTTTGTTGTAAGTGCATCATTACTGCGAGCAATATATGCAACATTTACAATCGCACAGAATGCCAAAAATGCTAAACAAATTGTTAAATATCTCCACATAAAATACCTCCAGACGATTATGGTGATTTATATCTCAGAATCGCCCAAGCGTCCATGCCCCTGTCATCCTGCCAACATAGAAGTGACTCCAAGAAGCACTGTTTTATTTTACTGAATTTTATTATGATATCAAGCAGATATAGTTATTCTTTAAATCTTAGCGTATTTGTAAACAAAAAATGGGAGTATTATAGTCGTGAAAGATTCATTCCAACGGATTCGCGTGGGACATAGTCCGGACGCGGATGACGCTTTTATGTTTTACGCCCTGGCGAAAAATTGCATCGATACGGGCAGGTATCGCTTCGAGCACGAACTGGTTGACATCGAGACGCTCAATCGCCGGGCGTTTGCGGCCGAGTTGGAACTGACGGCCGTGAGCGTTCATGCATACGCGTATCTTACCGATCGCTATTTGCTGTGCTCTTGCGGGGCGAGCATGGGAGATCGCTATGGGCCTATCGTCGTTGCCCGGAAAAAGATGTCGGTGGAGAGCCTGAAGGGGGCCGTGATAGCCGTGCCGGGCGAACTTACCACGGCCTATCTAGCGCTGCGGCTGTGCCTTAACGCCGATTTTTCCTACGTGGCGGTTCCGTTCGATCGCATCATGGAGGCCATTCGGGCTGGAGATTACGAGGGACGGCCGGTCGACGCCGGGTTGGTGATTCACGAAGGCCAACTCACATATATGGGAGAAGGGCTGGAATTGATTTTGGATACGGGTCAATGGTGGTTCGAGAAGACAGATCTTCCCTTGCCTTTAGGGGCAAACGCCATACGCAAGGATTTGGGAAAAGAAACGATCCGAGACGTCCACCGATTGCTCAGGCAGAGCATCGAGTACGGACTGGCACACCGCGAAGAGGCGTTGGACTATGCCCTGGGATTCGGCCGCGGACTGGAGCGAGACAAGGCCGATAGGTTTGTGGACATGTACGTCAACCAATGGACGCTCGATTTTGGTCCCCGTGGGCGGCAGGCCGTGACCCGTCTGCTGGCGATGGGACATGAAGCGGGCGTGCTTTCCAGGCCGGTCGTGCCGGAATTCGTGGAGCAAATAGACAATTGACTGTTGGGGCGACAGTTTAACTGTCGCCCCAACGAATCGTAACTGTCGCCCCAACGAATCAGTGTCCGTAGAAGCATAGAGAGTGGAGATTGCAAATTGAAGATTGCCAAATGCAAAATTCAAATTGTGGCATATCCTTCCACACTCTGCCTTTTCCCTGCCGCCTTATAAGTTACCAGGACCATTCCAAGTCCAAAGTCAGGCCGTGGGAGAAAAGCGAGCCATTGGTGTTGATGGCGGATACGGGCGTATCGGTGAATTGAAATTGTTCTGGTCCCAATGCCAGTCCGTTAACCCACATGAAATCATAGGCGGCCCGGCCCATCAAGTTGGGTTTGAACTTGTAGGTGGCCTCGAATCCGACTTGGCCGATCAGCGAGATTAATTGTTTTTGGGCGACTAGACGCGTATCAAAAAAGACTGAGTTGAAGGGATCGGCAACGGCATTGTTTTTGATTTCTTGGACATCGCGGGCGAAGTTAACATAAGGTCCGACTTTAGCGCGCATGCCCCAGGCCCATTTACAGCGGCGAAACATCATATCGGTGCCGATTTGCAGGCCCAGCAAATCATTTTCGGTTCTAACATTATAGTCGCCGGTGATGAAATTGATTGCGCCGTTGTCGTTTATGGTGCCCTGGCCATGCCACAGCGCGCCGTCGCCCAAGGTCATGTAACGAATGCCGACGAGAAAGGACATATAGGTGCCGGGTTGACATTCCCTTCGACAGAGGCCGCTGGGATGCACGACCAGTTGGTCGGGCCGGCCCCGGGGGCGCAAGCATAAATTCAATTCCCAGTTGTGGATCTCTGAATTGACGGTAAGCGTTTGTAGATCGGCCTGGTTAAAACCGCCCGCTCCAAACCCGTTCACTGTGTTGGTTCCGGTTATTAAATACGCATTGTTAAGAAAAGGACTTTGGAGGTTGCCAAAAGTAATTGACTGGCCGGGGAAGTGAGTGTTATCGGTTACACGCTGGCCTTGTACAAGGTCGGAGTCCACCCAGGTATTCATGCCCCAGTAGGAGAATTCCAGAAAGTCATCCCGATCCATGGAATCCCGGCCCAGATAGCGGCCGATGGTGGCGTCATAGCCTACGGCGGCGTCGTAATTTATGTTCTTTGTAGTCAAGACATCGTCGGGCACGATTTGCGCCGCGCCGGTTGTCGGATTTGTCCCTTGGACGAATATAACTCCCAAACCGACATTTCGCGGTTTGCTGCGGGTTATGATGCGAGCGCCTTGTTCGAGATACCAACACGGGGGCGTGCAATAACCGCCGCCGCAAACCGCGCAACAATTACCGGGCTCAGCGCCGTCCCACAGTCCGTTTTCCACGCCTGCCATTCCGTTTTCCGCGCCTTGCATATTGTCGGGCATGGCTTGGAGATTCTGATCGGACGGAACTACCCCAGGGAATACAGTGCCTGGCACGGAATCGCTTGGTTGCGTTTGCGAGGCGGCTGCGGGGGCGGAATTTTGCGAAGGGCCGGTACTGGTCGAATTAGCGCTGGATTGATCGGTGGACTCTTGCTGTTGAGCCACATATATTGTCTTGGAAGGGGCAATATGTGCAGACTGTTTAATTGGATTGGTTTGCTGTGCCAAGAGTTGGGTACCAGCCAACATCCCAATCCAGATTGAAAACGTCAAGATTTGCCTTGTTGCCGTTTTCACTAGTTTATCCTCCTTGCTTTTCCTGCCGAAGTTATCAAGAATAGCTGATGTGTCATTAGGTTATAGAATCTCACCACAGCCTAATCGGCCAAGATTGGCCCGCAGAACAGGAATAACCGTTAAAATCTAAAAATTATATGCAGACGTGGTAATCAGCAAGGTTTTTTACATCTTCTTATTTAACCCAGTTGGCATCAGTTGCCTAATTTAGAAAACCGTCTTTCATGACCCATCTACCATCTACCCAAATACGGCAGATGTTCGGCGAGATTGCCGGGTGGTATGATTTTTTGAATCATATGCTTTCATTGGGTGTGGATCGATCGTGGCGGGGTAAAACGGTTCGGTTGGTATCGCCGCAGGACAGTGCCGGCCCGATTCTTGACGTTTGCACTGGTACGGCCGATCTGGCCTTGGCGTATTGGAGAGCCAGCCGGCGAATGTCGGCAGTACACGTGGTGGGGACCGATTTTTGCCGTCCGATGCTTGCAATCGGCAATAAAAAGTGTCGCCGGGCCGGCGCGGAGGATCGCTTGGTGTTGATCGAGGCGGATACTGTTAGCTTGCCCTTTCCGGACGGAGTTTTTCAAATCGTTTCAGCGGCCTTTGGGCTGCGGAACGTCGGCGATCCGGACAAAGGATTGCAAGAGATGATTCGGGTATGCCGGCGGGGCGGCAGTGTGGCCGTGTTGGAATTCTCAATGCCGCGAATTTGGCCTTTTAATGTGCTTTATAATTGGTATTTTCACCGTGTACTGCCGCGAATTGGTCAGACCCTGGCCCGCAACACCCAAAAGGCGTATAATTATCTTCCCGAGAGCGTGGGCCGATTTCCTCAAGGCGAGGCGTTTGTACAACGGTTGCGTGACGCCGGATTGGAGGAAGCGGCGATTTACCCTTTTACTTTCGGCATAGCCACATTATATGTCGGTAAGAAAGGATGAATGCGAATGACGAAACAGAATGTAGTCGTAGCTATTACCGGGGCAAGCGGAGTAACATATGCCATCCGATTGATGGAGGTGCTTTCGGCGGCCGGATGCGACGTGCACCTGACTATAAGCGCCGCTGCGCAGGCGGTGTTTAAACAAGAACTCGACCTGACCGTCGATTTGGAGAATTTCAATCCATCAATGCTCATGATCGACACCGGGCCGACTCCGAAAGACCGCAAGCTGCAAACCATTCGCTCGGTGGCCGGCATTTCCAGCGATTCCAGCAACGTGCTGGCGGTGGGTTCGGGCGAGCCGGGTAAATTCAATTACCATCACTACCGCGATTATCTTGCCCCCATTGCCAGCGGCTCGTTTTTGACCGACGGGATGGTGATTTGCCCTTGTTCCAGCGGCACCTTAAGCGCGATAGTCCACGGCACGAGCACGAATTTGATTCACCGCGCGGCCGAAGTGCATTTGAAGGAGCGCCGGAAACTAATATTGGTGCCGCGGGAGACGCCGCTTTCGCTGGTGATGCTAGACAACCTCCGCCGCGCCGCCGAGGTGGGCGCGATTATACTTCCAGCCATGCCCGGGTTTTATCACGGCGTGAAATCCATTGGCGACTTGGTCGATTTCATCGTGGCCAGGATTTGCGATCAGTTGGGAATCGGCAATGCTTTGATCCAGCGATGGGGGAGTTAGATAGAGCGGAGAGTGGAGAGTGAAGAGTGGAAAGATTCCGCCGAATGCTGGAAATGATTCGCTTCAGCCATACGCTGTTTGCGTTGCCGTTTGCGCTGTTGGCGGCCTTAATGGCGTGGACCGCAAACGCGCGGAGTTCTCCGCCGGCGGCGTTTCGATATCTTGATTTGCTGGGCATCTTGGCGTGCATGGTTTTTGCGCGCGGCACGGCTATGGCGTTTAATCGAATTGCAGACCGGAGGCTGGATGCGCTTAATCCGCGCACGCAAACGCGGCACTTGCCCGGCGGAGTGTTAAGCGTCGGCAGCGTGGTATTGTTTACAGCGGTGTGCGGGGCGGGATTTGTGGCAAGCACGCTTTTGTTTTTGCCGCATAACTGGATTCCGCTGGCGGCGTCGCTGCCCGTGCTGTTGTTTTTGATGGGTTATAGTTATGCGAAACGGTTTACGCTGCTGTCTCATTTTTGGCTTGGGGCGGCGTTGATGCTTGCGCCGCTGGCGGCTTGGGTGGCGATCCGGGCGGAGATCAGTCCGGCGCCTTTGGTGCTTGGCGGGGCGGTGCTGTTTTGGGTGGCGGGTTTCGATATCATTTATGCCTGCCAGGATTATGATTTTGACGTACGGATGCGACTGTGGAGCATTCCCGCCCGATTCGGTGTTGTCGCTGCGCTCAGGATCGCGGCTTTGTGCCACTTGGCGATGGTCGCATTGCTTTTGGCGTTGCCGCTGGTATATCCTTTTTTTGGCTGGATATATTTGAGCGGCGTGGTGTGCATCGCCGGGCTGTTGTTTTACGAACATCGAATCGTCCGGGCCGACGATCTCACCCGGGTCAACCGGGCGTTTTTCCATGTAAACGCGGTAGTCAGCGTGGGATTATTTGTGATCGGGGCGGTGGATCTGGCATGGTGAATTCATAGGATGAATTAAGAATGCAGAATGCAGAATGATGAATACAGAAAGAAAACCGCCTGCGGTTTCGCACTGCACTGCCAACTGCTATCTGTTTATTGAAAACTGACAACTGAAAACGTACTACTTCATAATGTTAGATCGTATTCGCGAGAAAGTCGAAGCCGGTGAGCGGTTGACCGCGGCGGAGGGGGAGTTTTTATTTCAGCCGGCAACGGATCTGCACGCCGTGGGCGAGTTGGCCGAGATCGTCAGCCGGCGCAAGAATGGCAATGTGGCTTATTATAATCTCAATGCCCATCTGAATCCGACGAACGTCTGTGCGTATCGCTGTGCATTGTGCGCTTATAGCCGTGATAAGGACGACACGGATGCCTATGTGATGGATATCGACGAGATATTGAAGCGAGGCCGGGAGGCGTCAGAGGCCGGGTGCACGGAATTGCACATCGTCAGCGGGGCGCATCCGGAAAAACCATACGCCTGGTATCTCGACATGATCCGCGAACTGCACGCGGCATATCCACAGTTGCATTTGAAGGCCTGGACGGCGGTGGAGATAGATTGGTTTACGCGGCTTACAGGGCGGCCGGTACGAGAGATTTTGGAAGAAATGCAGGAAGCCGGTTTGGGCAGTTTGCCCGGCGGGGGCGCGGAGATTTTCGACCTGGAAATTCGCGGGCAGATTTGTCCTGGCAAGGCCGACGGGCAAACCTGGCTAATGGTGCATCGCACGGCCCATGAACTTGGCATGCGTTCGAATGCCACCATGCTCTACGGCCATCTGGAAGACGCTGGGCATCGTATCGATCATCTGCTGCAATTGCGGCAACTTCAGGACGACACCGGCGGGTTTCAGGCCTTTGTCCCTTTGGCGTTTCATCCGGAAAACACACGACTATCTCAGCACTGGCAGAGCCAGTGGCACTCTGATATGCGCTGGACGTCGCCGCTGATGGATTTGCGGGTGATCGCCGTCAGCCGGCTGATGCTCGACAATTTCCAGCACGTCAAGGCATACTGGATTTCGTTAGGCATCGGAGTGGCCCAAACGGCATTGGCCTACGGGGCCGACGACCTGGACGGAACAGTGCGATATGAACGCATCCATCATGCGGCCGGATCGAAAACGCCCGAGGCGTTGACGATCGAAGAACTTCGCGCGCTGATAGCCGAGACCGGGCGCGAACCGGTGGAGCGGGATTCGCTTTATCGGCCTGTCAGTAGGGTTTTTGATCAGATTTGAACACAGTTGCCAATTTTTTTATTGCAAATTGTAAATTGCAAATTGCAAAATGAACAAAGATAAAGGCGCGTTATGCAGTTAACCTCGCGATTTAACGATGCCTTACAGTATGCCGTCCAGTTGC
>JBEKZY010000116.1:0-13696 GCA_049509395.1 Thermoguttaceae bacterium
AGGAGTTGGTAAAGACGTGCGATACCTTGTCGTACAGGTACCCAGCCACGTAATATTTGCCCGGTGCGAATTTGGCTGCGTCGACGGAGAATGAGCCGTCTCCATTGGCGGTCGCCATGTCGATTGCGATCCATTTTTCGTTGCCGTTCAACATCGTCTTGTCGGTGTCCAGGCACAGGCTGATTACGTCGTTGGCCGTGAAGTTGGCGGCCGTCCACGTGATTGTAATATTCTGCCCGGCGGCAAATGTACCCGAGGTGGGACCGGTTACTATGAACGACGCTGGCCCACTCGGGGTAGGCGTTGGATCCGGGGCAGCAACATATTGTATGCCGTAAAATTGGCCGTTGGTTGCTACGGTGGTAACCGGCGTATAGGTGCTGGTATTGATGGCTATTACGCGGCAGTAGACGCCTGTAAGGTTAGTATCGGGACCGACCCAAACGACCGTATAATCGCCGTCGGAATCCATGGCCACGTCGGGCGTGACCTGATCGCCTGTCACCGTGGCGTTAACGCGGAACTCACCCAAGGCACTACCGGTTGTGGTGCTGATATAATCGGTACCGTTGGCTTTGTACATGCGTGCATAAATGCCATAGTCCTTGGTAAGATCGTTATCCTGGCCGAATGTGCTCCAAGTGATGACAAAGTCGCCCGCATTGTCCATGCTTACCGAGGGTTGCCATTGGAAATTTGCCGTGGTTTGATTAGCACGGAACTCACTTCCCAATCGCGTTCCGGCGGCATTGAATCTTTGTGCATATACTCCGTAACCGCTGCCGTCCTGGCCGAAACTTGACCAGGCAACGACAAAGTCGCCGCTGGAATCCATGGCCACGGACGGGTTGACTTGCTTGTCGTTCGTGTAGGAGTTGATTTGGAACTCTCCTCCGGAGCGTTGGCCGGCGGAATTATAACGTTGCCCGTATATTCCAAAGGAGCTGCCGTCTTGCTGGTCGCTTTCCCAGACGATTACGAAATCGCCTTTGGAATCCATGGCCACGTCGGAAAGATTTTGTTGGTTCGAGGTGTTGGTATTGACCAGGAACTCGTCGCTTAGCGGTTGGCTGAGGATATTGAAACGGCGGGCATAGACGTCGCCCACGCTCGGCTGGCTGGGAACTGCCTGACCGTAGCTGGTCCAAGTGACCACGAAATCGCCGTTGGGATCCATGGCCACGCGCGGCGAGTTTTGAACGTTGGTGCGGAATTGGTTTACGCGGAACTGAGTGCCCGTCGCCTTGCCAAAGGTATCGAATACCTGGGCGTAAACGCCCGAATTGTCATCGGCGCCGTTGCCCGCCCACACAACCACGTAGTTGCCAAGCGGATCCATGGCCACGTCGGGCTGGGCTTGATTGCCGGTGGTGAAAGTGTTGACAACGGTTTGCGTTCCCACCGTACGGCCGTATTTGTCGTATCTTTGCGACATGATGTCGGTCGAGCCGTCGGCTGCGGGAGTAGTCCAGACCACCACGTATTCGCCTATGGCGTCGCATGCGACGGCGGGCTGATTTTGCTGGCCGATTTGATTGGAGTTGACAAGGGTGTCGCCCGTGGTAGAAGTGCCCGGGGGGCCCGGCGGTGTAACAGTGGGGGGTAGTTGCGGGCCGGTCTGTGCGGCCGTGGGTATCGATACGCTAAAAACGTAATTTCCGCCGGGCGCGCCGTCGAGATTCCCATCCAAGGCGTTGCCGAAAATGTCCTGTACGTTGTCCGAGATTGTCAGCGCGTATTGCCCCGGCGTCAGCGCCTGATAGCCAGCGGTGTTCGGATCGATGTCAAAAGTCACCACCGCTTCATACTTGCCGCTGGGCGTCGTCGACAGTCCGGAAGTGTAAGCCTGGTTCAGGCCGAATTGCACCGATGCCACGCCGTTTCTCACGGCAACGGCGTTCTGGGTAAGTTGCCAGTTGCTGAGATTGGTGATGCTGTGTGTTCCGCCCGGACCATAGGTCGTGTTAAGGTTTTCATCAAAGTCGATCACGAATTGCGAGATCGGATTGACTATCGTGCCGCCGGTATATATCGGTGTGAGCGTGGTTACGCCGCCGGACGTGGTGCTGTTGAGCACGCTCGTGACAAATGGACCGGCGGTGTCGGTCAAATTGTTATAACGTTGCATGAATACGCCCGTGGGGTCGCCCACGCCGTTGCCGCTCCAAACGGCGATCATGTCACCCGTGGCGTCCATGGCGACGGATGGATAGCGCTGGTCGCCGTCCGTGGTGCTGTTCAACTGGAACTCGGTGCCCACCTGGCCGTTCGGGCCAAGGAATGAACTGACGCCGATCTGCGACGCGCGGGCATAACGCTGGGCGTAAATACCGTAGCTGTTTGGCACGTCGGGCAGGCTGGAGCCGACCGCCGGACGGTCTTGGAAGCTTTCCCACGCGATGACAAAGTCCCCGGCAGCGTCCATCGCCACTTGGGAATGCTGCTGGTTGTTGGTGGTAAAGGTGTTGACAAGGAAATCGTTTCCGCCGGCGGAGCCGTCGGCATTGAAGCGCCGGGCGTAAACGCCGTTCTGGCCGTTCACGCCGGCCCCAGCACCGTTGCCCCCGCCGTCCTGGCCGTAGCTGGTCCAGGTGACCACGAAATCGCCGGCCGCGTCCAAGGCCACCGAAGACCATTGTTGCATGCCGGCCGTGATCTGGTTGACTAAAAATTCCGGACCGCTGCCGCTGGAGACTACGGAATTGATCCAGGCGACATACGTGGAAACGTTGGTATCGGCGGCTATTTCACCGAAGGAGGAATCTATCGTGCCATCTATGTCGGTGGCTGGAGAAGAGATTCCGGCTGTGACTATTGCCGCGATCTCACCGTTTAAGAAACACGGGCCGCCGGAATCGCCCTCTGCTTGGTCGGCTTCAGCCGCGCCTAAGCCCAAGTCGTGAATGCCGAGATCCACGCCTAATGCGTCGTTGGCGGCAAGGCCGTTGTCAAAGTCATATAATAATATATTTGAACTCCAACCAGGAACGAGTTGATCGGCGGTCGCCTCCCATTTGTTTTCGCCTACCCGCTTGGTTCCATAAGGCAGAACTGCTCCGGTAGCGCCGGTGCCGGAGAGTCCAAAACCCTCAAACTGAACTAGCTGACCCACTTCGTCGCTTCCGGTATAGATGCTATATCCGGTTACGCCGGCCGGGGCGACTTGCGACAATGTTATGATGGCGATGTCCGGACTGGTCATCGAATTGCCGGTGTAATTGGGATTGATGGTCACCATTTTGGCCGCAATTGTCACGTTGCCGGTGGCCAAAGTGAAGACAACGCTAATATTGTTGGATGCAAGTTGATTGGTGCCTGCATTGCACACCACGTGTGCGGCTGTTATTACGTGGAAACGATCGGTTAACAATGCACCCGACCCGAATTGGCCGAAACCATTGCCTAAATCAACTGCGATTGATACTACCCCGTCCGCAGTGCCCGCTGGTACGACGTGGTTGGCCGGGTCGTCGGTTGTCACGACTAATGGAACAGCCTGATATTCTGACGTGTACGCATCTGTAACCAACGAAGTATTTGTCGGTTCATAAAATGAATTGGACACAAATTGCTTGGCGTAAATATTCGCATCATAAGGTGGGTCGCCAGCCTGGCCGTATCCGGTCCAAGTTATCACGAAAGCGCCTTGGGCGTCCATCGACACCGATGGATCCATCTGATCGCCGATGGTCGTATCGTTCACCCGGACCTCGCCGGATACGCCTTGCACCTGTGTGGTAATGCTGACCTGGAAGCCGGCATCGCCGGTCAGGTTGGGAGTAGCTAAAGTAATTTGCGGCAGGTTGGCCACGCCGGCATATTTACCTTGGAAGGTGATCGCGATGTCCGTGCCGGTGATGGCCGCCACGGTGACGTCGGCTGCCTGAATTCCCAAGCTTAACAAGGCGTTTTGGATTTGGCCGACCAGCGACGGGGCTTCGCCTTGCAGCCCTTGAAGCGTGATAGTTGAGCTGTTGGCGGTAACGCCGGCGTATTCCCAGTGCAGTGTAAACGTGCCCTTGGGCCGGCCGATAAGACTGATTTCCTGTTCTTCATTGGTGCCGCCCAGGGGCGCGCCGGTCGGGCTGTATCGCTGCGCGTATACGCCGTAGCCGCTGCCGTCCTGGTTCATGCTCTGCCAGGTAATCACGAAGTCGCCCTGTGCGTCCATGGCCACGCTGGAGTGGCGCTGAATGTCCGGGGTGTAGGAATTGACCATGAACACGTCGCTCAGGGCTTGTCCGGTGGCGCTATACCGCCTGGCGTAGACGTCCCAGCTCGTAGTCGAATCGCTGGGGTCGTTTTTGTCGCTGGACCAGGTAACCACGAAATCGCCGTCGCCGTCCATGGCCACCGCGGCGTTGCTTGCGTAAGCGTCGGAAGTGACTAAAATCTCGCTGCCCGCGACAGTCGTATTCTGGCGGGTAGTGCCGTTTAGAGTCCAAGTATCGGTGTACAGCCTGGCGTATATGCCCGGTTTTCCAGTTGTATTGCTGGTCCAGACCGCGACCGAGTCACCGTTGCCGTCGGAGGCCACGACCTGCCCGTTGCCGTCTTCGGCCATGACTGGATCGTTGGACGAGGTAGTCTGGGCGCCGGCCGTGGTGGTGTTGACAATACTCTCCGAGCCGCTGGGCACGGAGATGGTGAAAGAGCGGTTGAAACTGTTGCCGTTGATGTTATAGCCCGTCCGGCCCAAGGGATTTCCCGCCACGTCGCGCAGGGAGTTTAGAGCCACGACTTGATAATTGCCGTTGGACAAGGCGGGCGTGCCGGCGGCCTGGCCGTTGCCGTCGAGGATAATCACCGCCTCGTATTTGTTGCTTGCCGGCGCGTTTTGAAAACTGGCGAACTGCGAATAATCCGCCGGATCTTGAATACTCCATTGTCCCAGTTGGGAGGCCATATTCAGGCCGTAATAAATTTTGCTGATCCCGCCGTTGATTACCGTGCCGTCCTTCATCAGGGCCCAGTTTTGCGGATTGGTCACGCTGCTTGAACCGGTGGTCATCATGGGTTCGTCGAAACTCACCGTCAAATATTGCATCGTTTGATTCACTTCTCCCCCGTTTATCAAGCGCGTTCCGTCGGTTTCGATGAAGTCGGTCGCCAGGGGGCCGGCCGTGTCAGTGCTTTCATCGTACGTGCGGTAGTGGATGCTCGTTCCCAACAATTCCGATAGGTCACTGTTATAATCAGTCGAGTTTTGCGTCGTGCCGTTTGTATACTGGTCGGATTGGGTCCAAGCCACGACGGTATTTCCGCTGGGCGTCTCCGCAACAGAAGCGTATTCCTGCAGCGTGCCCAAACTCGGTGCGGTTTCAACGGCTATCTGAGCCGGAAGAGCGTTACCTCCGCCCGTATACTTCATGGTAAAAGGCGTAAACGTAGTCAAGCTTATGTCCGTCCAGTTATGAGCCTGATCGTCCAGCGTGATTTCGTAAAATTGATAGCCATTTAAGTTTGCCAAACCCAAGCTTGACATATCCCAGTCCGTTCCCGTGCGCGCGGTGATTTCGGCGGCGGTAATCAAGCGAACCTGTACCGATGGAGTATTCGTGTTGCTAACGCCGCCTAAGCGGGCCGTTACCCCGCCCAATGCGGCTTGAATTGTGTTAGCCGTTGCGTTTACGTCGACCGGACCGCCATCCGGCAAATAGGTGGGTGTAATTGTAACGTCAGTGTATCCGGGCGCAGCGGTATCCGAATTAGATACTCGTATGGTGAAACCTCCGCCCGTGGCCGCGGGATCGATGCCCAAAATATATTGGGCGTCGTGCCCGTCCATCAGACTATTTACCACCACGTCGCTTTGAACGCCTCCGGAGTCATAGTTCATGGTAACCGAGCCGTCCGGATTGACGACGCGGAATGCGTCGAACTGGGAGAATTGCACGCCGTTGGGTTCGCCGCGAATATAACCGTTGGGTTCGAGCAAAGTGCCATCTATGGCGTTGGTTATCTTGAGCCCAGAGTTGTAAAAATTATAGTAATACAAGTTCAAGGCATTATTTAGATCGCTCAACTCCGCGTCCGTGGCTTGAGTTCCATATAATGTGAAGATATTTTGATATTTATACGGGTAATATTGATTCAGCTCTATCGCGTCAAGATACGAAAGTCCGCTTTGCTGGGCGGTCCATAAATCAAGGTTGATAGTGTAATCCAAGGGGGTCGCAGAATAATCCGTTTCGCTCCCAAATCCGTCATACACGGTCGTAATGTCCCCGTCGGCGTCGATTGCCACCTGGTTGTTGCCCTGGTAATACGGCCAATCGGTATAATATCCGGCTGACGTTGTATTTGTCGGGTCGGACCAAGCGCTGTTGACCCGGAAAATGGGAAGGGTCACGGTGTTCGCCGTCACAACGCCTGTTGTTGGGTCGGTTGTTATACTGTATCTGATCTGGTATACGCCTATGCTTTCGATTGATCCGACGGTTATGGAGGGCCGGTCCACGTCGAAGTTATTATCTGCAACCGGCGGAGTAGCGTAGTTGATCCGGTCGAAAGCAATTACGTAATTATTGCCCGAATCCCATGCCGCGGTGGAGGCAAAACCCAAGGCCACGTCGAACGAGTCGGCCATGACTTGCCCTTGCGGATTCCAGACTTTTGCCATGACCATGTCCGGTTGCGACGCCGAGCGCTCTTCCGTCCAAGTGATGAGGAAATGCCCGTCCGGGCTCATGCTCACATAGGATCTGCTTTCCGGGGCGGTGATTTCCGCGTTTACCTGGAACTGGCTGCCTATGCGATTGCCGTCGCGATCGAATCGCTGGGCCTGGATGTTGTTGAAAAAGCTGGTGAACTGGCCTTCATCGGTCCAGGAAACCACGAAATCCCCGTCGTTGTCCATGGAAACCGAGGCTTCGTACTGCATGTTGGGCGTGAAAGAGTTCACTCTGAAGGCGTCGCCCAGCGGCCTTACGCCCTGCACCGGTATGTTGTCTATCACCGGTATGTTGCCGTATGCGTCCGTGACCTTGGGCGTTATGTGGTTGAGTTCGGTTGCCGTAACGGTCGTGCTCATGTAACCCGTGGCGGATACCAGAAATTGCGCACTGCCGTCCGTAGTATAGGCGGTCTGCGGAGTGGCACTATCCAGTATCTTCACCGCCTGCGGGATGTTCCAATTGCCGGCGGTAAATGTGAGAGTCGTGGGAATGGCCCGAAGGTCCGGATCTGCGCCGGCTTGCCTGGCAATGGTTACCGTCACATTCGAGGTCGGTTGATTGGGAAGCACGACCGTGAAAGTGCTCGTCGATCCTTCCAGCACCTGCATTGAATCGGTGGAAGTGATCAAGGTGGAACCATAATTTATTTCATTTGCCGTCAGATTGGTAATCGGGAATGTTGTGACCGGGGTTGTGGTTCCCTCTGATGTCGGAGTTGCGGCCGTAATATCGAATATGGCGGCGCCGTTAGTATCGCCCGCGGCATCATAGATGATCAATGTTTGCGGTATGTACCAATTGGCCGACGTAAACGTGAAAGTAGTGGGCGTGGCGGTTAAATCAGCGTCGCTGCCCGATTCCGGGGCAACGGTAACCGTTACATCCGATATGGGCTTGTAAGCCAAATTTATCGGGAGAAGTTCAAACCCTCCCTCTGGAACCCACACAGTACTTGCCGTAAGCACCACGGGCGAGGCGTTTATGTCGAGTTGCGTCACGGACACTGCCTGAACCGAATAGCCGATGGCGGAAATATAGAAGTTCGCCGTCCCATTAGTCGTGTCAGTTGGGTCTGAGTCGTTAGCCGACGTGATTGTCACCGCTTGCGGGGTATTCCAATTAGCGGGGGTGAAAGTGAGCGATGATTTATTGGTCGATATCGCCGCATCGCCGCCCGGCTGCTTCGATATGTTCACCGTCACGTTATAAGTCGGTTTGAAGGGAAGCGACACATAGAATGTGTGGCCCGTGGTATCTCCCTCCAACACGGATATGTCCTCTATGGGGATAACAGAGGTGTTGCTATTTGAAATGTTTATGGCAGGGACGTCATTATCGAGTTCTATCGCCGTCACCACCTGGGTCGTCATGCCTGCCGACTGCACGAAGAATTGTCTCGTTCCGTCAGTATTGTCAGCATCCTCGGCGTCGCTGATCGTTACCGTTTGCGCTACGTTCCAGTTAGCGGGAGTAAAAGTTAATGTGTTCGGTGCGGGCGGTAGAACAGGAGGAGTCGAGGATGTGAGGTCCGCATCGCCGCCGTCCGCTGTCGTCTGGTTTCCAATGGTGACCGTCACATTCGCAGTCGGCGCTGCGGAAAGCGCTACGGTAAAGGTGTTACTCCCTCCCTCCGGAACGAATACGGTGCTGCTGGCAACCAAACTGCCGGAAACCACCAGACCCATAGGAGTATTATCGTTTTCGATCAGGGTTATCGTCTGGGTTACCAAACCGCCTGCAGTCACGTCAAAGTATGCTATCCCATCAGCGGTGTCAGCATCCACGGCCGCGGTTGCCGTAACCGTTTGCGGTACGTTCCAGTTGCCCGTGACAACCGGGGGGCCCACCTGATCGGCGGTAAATGTAAGCGATATGGGATTCAACGTAAGATCGGGATCGCTGCCCGCCTCGGCCGTAAGATTTACAGTGGTATCCGCCGGGGGGTTGGCATTAAGAACCACGGTGAAAGTGTTTGTCCCTCCCTCGGGTACAACTATGATTTCATTGGTAATGGGAGGGGTCGGGTAACCAATTGTGAAGTCCTTCGAAGACGTGGTATCAACCTCGCCCACGAAAATCTTCTGGATGGCATAACCCGGTACGTCCAGGAAAAACACCGCGGCCCCGTTGATGGCATCCGCGTCCGTGGCGTCATGGAAGGTTATGGTCTGCGGGGTGTTATAGTTGGCCGGAGTAAATGTAATTGTCGCAGTGGCTGTAAGGTCCGGATCTCCGCCCACCTCCTTTGTAATAGTCAGTTCCACGTTCGACGGCGGCGCCACTGGAAGTTTAACTGTTATTGTACTTGTCCCTCCCTCGGGAACTGCCACGATCACCGGGCCGGTGGCAGGCGTCGGCGCAGGCGTAATTATTAAATTTGGTGGAGTTGTGGTATCCATTTCGCTCACGGCGACCGGCTGATTGATGTAACCCGGTGCAATTAAGTAAAATACCGCGGTACCGTTGACCGCGTCCACGTCGTTGGCAGCGTTGATCGTTACTGTCTGCGGCTGGTTCCAGTTGCCGGGAGTAAAGGTGAGAGTCCCGATTACCGGCGCCGAAACCGTCAAGTCCGCATCGCCGCCCGATTGCTTTACGATGCTCACGGTAACATTCGACGTGGGTTGGCCCGTAAGCGCAACCGTAAAGGTGTTCGTGGCTCCTTCCCTGACCGTTAAGGTATGTTGTGTGCCCAATGCTTGCGCATTTCCCCCTATCACGAACTGGCCGACGCCGATCTCGTTGGCGGTCACCGTCTGATACCCGTATTCGAGATCATTCGGGGCATATACGTAAAAGTAAGCGGTGCCGTTGTTGACCGTTGTATCCAGGGGCGCATTTAACGTCACCGTCTGGGGCGTGTTCCAAGTGCCGTGGACCAATATTGCCGTATGGGTCGCGTTCCAAATGTCGGGTGTAAAGTAAAGCGTTGTGGGAGAGGCTGTAATATCCGAACTACTGTCGGCCCGTTTCAAAATATCCATCGCCACGGTTCCGGTCGGTGCGGTTGATAGCGCGACTGTGAACGTGTTCGTACTCCCTTCCACCACCGACAAGACTTTAGTGGAGAGCATTATGCTGTTTAAATCTTTATCGATCTCGGTGAGGTTAACCGTCTGAGTCGCGTAGCCAGATGCCGCGTTCGGCGTCAAGGAAAGCACCGCGGTTCCGTTTATCGTGTCCGCGTCGTTGGCGTCATTGACCGTTACCGTCTGAGGCGTATTCCAATTGCTGGGAGTAAAGGTGAGTGTTACCGGCGCCCCGGCAATAGTAAGATCAGCGTCCCCGCCCGCCTGTTTTGTTACGTTCACCGTTACGTTTGCAGTAGGAGCGGATGCAAGTTGCACGGTAAACGAGTTGTAAGCCCCTTCCGGAACCGATACGCTGTTGCTGGATACGATCAAGCTTTGGTTGTCGATCTGGGTGGCGGTTACCACTTGGGTTGTGTAACCGGTTATAGTAAAGTCGAAGTTCGCGGTTTCATTGGTATTATTGGTGTCCGTGGCCGAACTGATTTTTACCGTTTGGGCTTGGTTCCAATTGCTGGGAGTAAATGTGAGCGTGGATTTATCCGCCGTTAAAATCGCGGCGGCTCCCAATTCCTTTGATATGTTGACTGTTACATTCGCTAACGGCTGGCTGTCGAGCATGACCGTTATGGTGTTGCTTCCGCCCTCCGATATCGAAGGAGTGTGGCTCGATATGGTCATGTTCGGCAGGCTTTCCAGCGCCGCCGGAGAGAATCGCCTTGCAAAAACGTCGGTCTGGCTGCCCGGATTGACCGAATCCGGAACCACGCTTGTCCATGTTATTACAAAATCTCCGTCGGCATCCATCGCCACCGCCGGATCGGTCTGATCGTATTGATCCGGCCCGACCGTATACGGATTGTCCGGCTCGGGCGGATTCACGCGAAATTCGGGGCTGTTCTCCTTCAAGATCTTGATGTTAGTGACGTTCAACGAGTCGATGGTTGGCACTGCCGGGTTGGTCATATGCAGCACCGACAAACTCGTACCGGTTGCATCGGTCATCTGACCGAATACCAGTTGGGGTTGATCCGTGTCTCCCGAATTGCCCACGAAAGTAATGTCAAACGTCAGCAAGCCGGTCGGATCGGTCGCCGTGACCCCCGCCGGCGTCACCTGAACCGTCACCGGATCCATGCCGTTTGCCGACCAATTGGCCGCACTGAATGCCGTTTGTATGTTTTGCGCCGTTAAAGACGCGTCCGCGGGCGATACGTATATGCGCGGGCCGCCGGTGGTGGCGCTGATGCCGACCTGTGTGGGTTGCCGCACTATGCTGACAGAAGCTGTTATCAAAGGCGTCCAGTTCGGATTCGAACTTGTAGTTGTCCAGGCCGGATTTAAAATCCCGATCGTCTGTACCGGTTTCCCCTGGGAAGCATCGCCGAAATTCACCAGGTAATCGTGGGAATCCGTGGCCGTCACCGTCACGTCGGACAAGGGTCCGCCCAGCGTACGCAGCGCGTTCTGCATCAAAACCGCCGGATTTTTCGTGGCATCGGCGGAATTATACTGTGTTTCATCGAATTGGATCGGCCTTGTGGTCTCAGTCACCGGATCGATCGTGCCGTCGCCGTTAAGATCGTAACCCAAGCTGAACACGCCTTGTGCGGGGCCTGTAGTAGTCGTGCCTGCCGGATATGTCTGAGCGAAGGATATTTGCTGCACCGCGTTGCCGCCGTATACCAGCGAAAACGCCGGCAGTTGGGTCCCGGTATTCAGCATTTGAGCGGGCAGCGTAATCCGCTGAACCTCGTTGGTGAAATATCGGGCGTAAATGTTGCCCTCGGTCATTGGGTAACCTGTCAGGGGATCATTCATCTGCTGTCCGGTCTCGGGGTTGATGAGCGGATCATAACCCGTCCAAGCCACCACAAAATCGCCGTTGTGATCTACGGCCACCGCTTGAGTGCCGGTCGTGCCAGTATACGATAATAGCGGATTGGAGGCAGTTCCCGTTGTTTGGCTACCCAGCAATTGGCTGACGGTTTGATCGCTTGTATTGCCTATGGAAACCGTAAGCAGCATGCGCTCTTCCAAGGGGTCGATCATCAAGCGGCGATTCTTCCGGCCGCTTGACGCTTGCTGGCGGCTTCGCCCGCTGAAAAAATCCACGATGCTTTCCCAAGAGGTCCCAATACGTTGAAATTTAGGCATTCGCAATAATGACATGATAAAAAATCCTCATGAAAATTTTCCGGCTGGCGGAATTTATTTTGTCGCTGTAGCTCTAACTGGTCCTGCCGTGTCCTCGACTGCGGGCTTGGCAAAATTCGGCTCATCAATGTTGTTGTTTTCAGTCCCTGCCGCGTCATCGCGGATTTCATTGCCGGGTCGCAGCCAAAAGGCCGAATCAGGATCGCTGATCGCCTGGCGCGCAGCCGGTTTTTCCAAGTTTAAAATCATCGGCCTTTTAAGGCCGGGTAAAAATTGCACGTCGTATATCTCTTCGCAACCCTGGGTGAATTCGAAAAATCCCGCTTCCCGGCCGGAGCGCAGATCCACGACCGCTATGCCGCAACGCAAGCGCTCGCAGCGCGTTTGCACGGGCAAACCCCCAAAAATGTGTTTTTCCCTGATACGCGACAATCCCAGCACCGCATATGGTCCGATGAAGCACAAACCACGTAAATATCCCGGCAGCCCGCAAACCACGTTTTGTCGACCGCTCTTTGGGTCTATCACCGCTAACTCCCCGGCGCCCGAGTTCAACACCCATAACCGGCCGTCGTACCAGCGAGGCGAATGCGGCATGGAAAGACCCCGGCTTATGATCTCGTTCGTTGTAATGTCGATCACTATGCCGCCGGCCGCCTTGTTCTCGCGCCAGGCGCCGGCACTGTCCGTCATTCCCAACGCCGTTACATACTTGGGACGGTTTTCGATTAACGCTAATCCGTTAAGATGGCAACGATCCTCCGGCACCAGATCGGACACGAAACTAGGCTTCCAAAAAGGAACAAAGTTAAAATCGAAACTCACTCGCGCAAGGCAGGAAAACCGCGTGGCTGTTATAATTATGCCTTCGGCTGATATCGCCACGTCATGGGTATGCAAATCGCCCGTGTGATATGTCGCACGGGGCAAATACAAGGCATCGTAACGTCCGGGTTGATCTGCTAAAAATTCGTGGGCCAACAGCGGAGTATTTGCGAATATCCACAGATCGTAGCGCGTAGCCAAGACCATGCGGTTCCCCGCCGCGGCCAGTCCCAACGGCTTGTCGAACTCACGCATCATTAGCGTCACTTGGCGGCCATCCCAGCCGATCATCGCCACCTTGCCCGCCTGATATGTCGATATCGCCAGCGACCCGCCGGCCTGGGCGAGAAACTCTTCAAATGTCGCCGATGCGAGACATTGAATTTCCACGGGATCGTTCATCTAACTCTCTGTTCCTGCATTTACCGTCATAAAAATGACAGCAACTACATATTGCCCATCCTACACAGTAAAGCCTCAAGTCCCTAATAGCTAATGAGAGACAATTTTTACAAATCTGTCAAATAAAATAAAAGATTCCGCATTATCTGAAGCTAAATACATACCAAAAGTAAAATACACGCCAATTAATTAGAAATTCTCCTTTTTCTGCCTATGCTACGCAGACACCTCATCTTATCATGATTGGATTATTTAAGCACGTCAAGTGTGAAAAACCACTGTTCGTAGGGCTTGTTCAAAGGTATTTCTATAAGCCACTAGTGGCGGGCAGGCATTTAACCCATCAAGTCATGAGTTTAATAATTGAGTCTAATAATTTAATTACATCTAATAGGGGGGAAGTCTTGCAGGACAACAAAGAGTATTATTATTGAACACTTTTGTTGATAATAAAATACATAAAACCTTAAAACTAAAATTGGAAACGGCTATATTAGCAGCACATCAGAGAGGGGCCAATTCAATCACAACTGTATTTGAAGGACGCAAAAATTTTGGGCGAAATTAATTAGGTAGAAAAGGCGCCGCAGTCGGGGGCATTTGTTC
>JBEKZY010000117.1:0-15403 GCA_049509395.1 Thermoguttaceae bacterium
CGGCGGCGGGAAAAAACGGCGATTTCAATCCGGTCTGCAGTAAAAAGATGCACCTTAAGGACCCGATATATGCCGGCCTTGCGGTTTGTTCTCACGATGCGGCAAAAAAAGAAACCGCCGTTTTTTCCAGCGTTCATCTGGAAAACCACGGCGTGATCCCGGATAGCTCGCAAATTCTGGAAAGCACGTTGGAAACAATAGACGTCGAAACCGGCCGGCGTGAGATCGTCTGTCATGTAAATCAGCACATCGAAGCCCCAAATTGGTTTCCCAGCGGCGAAATGCTGCTTTATAACAGCGGGGGGAAACTGTATTCAATACCCGTTAAAGGAGGTTCTCCAAGTTTGATTCCCACGGGAGAGGCAAATCGATGCAATAACGACCATGGATTTTCACCCGACGGCAAATGGATCGCTCTGAGCAACAACACGGTCGATCGAGGTTCTTTAATCTATATTGCTCCAAGCGAAGGCGGGAGGCCGAGACTGGTCACAAAATTAGGTCCGTCGTATTGGCATGGCTGGTCGCCGGACGGGAAAAAATTGGCCTATTGCGCTCAGCGGAACGACGAATTCGACATCTATACTATTAATATCGACGGCTCGCAGGAAACCCGCTTGACCGATGCGCCCGGCTTGGACGACGGGCCAGAATATTCGCCCGACGGCAAGTATATCTACTTTAATTCCGAACGCGCCGGTTTAATGAAAATCTGGCGGATGCTGGCCAACGGTCAACAGCAGGAACAGGTCACATTCGACGACGATTACGCCGATTGGTTTCCTCACCCGTCGCCCGACGGCAAGTGGCTTGTGTTTTTATCCTATGACAAGTCGGTTAAAGGGCATCCGGCAAATCAAGAGGTCGTGCTGCGGTTAATGCCGGCCGCGGGCGGCGAACCTAAAATATTGACGCATCTTTTTGGAGGGCAGGGCACGATTAACGTTCCCTCATGGTCGCCGGACAGCAGGAAATTCGCGTTTGTAAGTTATCGGTTGGTTGAGAGTAAGCCATAATTCGATTTTCTATCATGACCTTGCTATTCGAAAACCCGTTGCGGATCATATTCATCGGCATTGTTCTCGAGGCCGTCTTGGGCATCGTGTTGTTGCGCACCGGCCGGGGAGCGCTGCTTTGGGCAATGCTGGGGGTATTGACCTTGACGCTGGTTTGGGTGGGAGTCGAGCGGCTGGTGGTCACCGAAAAGGAGCGCGTGGAAATGACGCTGGACGGAATTATTTCCGCACTGGAAGCCAACGATCTCCAGCGCGTGCTAAGTTACATCGCGCCGGGCGCCGTGCAGACGCGTAACCGCGCGGCTTGGGCCTTGGGGCGCATCGAAGTCCAATCCGCCCGGATCTATAGGCTGGAAATAACCATCAACCGGCTAACAAGCCCCATGACGGCCAAGGCCGCATTTTTTGGGCACATTTCTTATCGCGACCGGCAGGGGGAAATTCCCTACAACAACTACGGTTCGAGATTTGTCGTGGATTTGAGCAAGACAGGCAATGTCTGGGTTGTGACCGGACACGTCGAAGAGCAGGAGATGGAAGGAAAGGACCGAGTGATAAATACGGAGTAAAGAGTGCCGAGTGAAGGAACGCCGAACTATCAAGGGGCCTTAGATTTGATTTCCGGGAGGAAGGCTTTTTTTATTATTTCGCGGCAGGCGGTTGGAATCCGCTCTGGATATGAATTTTACGAGGTAACACGAAAATACAATCCAAGCGACGGCGGCGCATTGCATCATGCCTAAACAAAACGGATGTAAAGCCGGGCGGGAAGTAAAAGAGCAAAAATTCCATTGGCTGGCGTTTTCCCAGCCGTCAACGGTCCGCCGCCAAGCGGTTTCAACCTTGGGCCGATCGTTCGATGAGGCATTTTGCACGGGGATTTCACTGGCCACCCAGGCAAGTGTTAATAATACCGTTAAACACAGCGAATTAAGGCAATTTTCAAGCCGAGAGCGATCGGGGATCGGAGAGCCGATTGCAACTGATTGCCGCATAAGCGGTTAATAGACTTGGACGAGGCGTATAAACAAACCGCGGCGTGGCAGGCGGACAACATCTTTTTCCCGGCGTGTTGCAATTCTACAACATATCGTGGAGAACTGATCGGCAAATGCGGGCATATTCTTCATTTTCTCCTACCTACGCATAGGGGTTTTGCCTAGCCATCATTTTTATTCTAAAGTTATATGTGTGCGTAAATCAATTTCTGCGGGCAAATACAAATCAGGAAGGAAAGATGGTATTGGTCACATGGCAACTACTTTCCTTTCTTATCTCTTACTTTAGCGGGGTAACGAAATCATGGCTAATGGCAACATGCCCAAACTGGAATTAAAAAAAATTCTTTCCATGGCCCAATTGCCCGGCCTTCCGCAAAGCGCAATTCGACTCTTGGAATTATCACAGGATCCCACGAATGGCCCCGCGGAATTCGCGGCGCCGATCGAGGTCGATCCGGGGCTGACCGGACAAGTATTGCGATTCGTGAATTCTTCCTATTTTGGCTTTGCCCGAGAAATTTCAAGCGTCAAGATGGCAATCACCTTGGTTGGCATCCGCACCATCAAGAACTTCGCACTATGGAGCGCGGTGTTTAGTTTGATGGCAAATCCCAAATGCGGCCCGTTCGATTTGAAAAGTCTATGGCAAGATTCCCTGCGCCGGGCTTTGTTTGCCAGGGCGCTGGCCAAAATACTAGGCATGAAGGAAGCCGAAGATACATTTGCCGCGGCCTTGTTGCAGGACATGGCCGTACCGATTTTAGCAAAGGAATCGCCGCAGGTATACGTGAAATTATTGGAATCGCGGAAGCAAGGCCAAATCCGGCTTTCATCTTTGGAAAACCAGGTTTTCGGTTGGAACCACGCTCAAGCGGGCGGCATAATGGCCCGACATTGGAATCTTCCCGAGGATTTCGCCCTCTTGATTGAAAACCACACAGAAATTGAAAAACTCATCCAGCAAACTGCCGAAGCTCCGGACAAGGCGGCCGTGGCAATGTCGGCCCTTTTGCCTGCTATTGCCGATCCGGTGTGGATCGAATGTCAGCAATTCGAGTCGTATTATGAAAAAATCAACCCCGGCAACAGCCCCACGATCATGGAATTCCTGAGCCAAATCGATAGGGAATTTGACCAATTAGCCCCGCTGATGAAGATCGCCACGCCCGCGAAATCGCTAGCCGATTGTTACAATGATGTAACAACTTCGGCCACCTAAACCGCGGAATAATTTGATTTTATACAATAAATAAAGCCCAGCGACTGGGTCCCGATGCCCTCAGGCATGGGAGCGATTCGCCGGGCTCGTTTTGTAAAGGGAATAAGCTTCATTTGCATACAAAACGCGCGAAATACTATCGCTTTTCGGAATGTCCACTTAACAAGTGAACTCGATTTTCTTGCGTTAATGCCTGTAATTTCGATAGTTGCAGCTAAAGCCTGGACAAAGTTTTGGGATTTACTGATGTAACGTGTAAAATGAAATGGAAGGCCCAAATAGATTTTGGTATTTGCTTAAAAAGGGCTGTATTCGGCATCAGCATTGGAATTAATCGAAAACAATCGGCCTCCCAAGGGTCGGTTTCCGATAATTGACAATGCAGCCTTCCAATGGAGCGCACGACCGTGAACGCCCGAAATTACATCCGCCGCGGCAAGATCGAAAACGAGGCTGCCGGCTATCTGGAGTTGGGCATGGCCCAACAGGCGCTTTCCGCCCTGTCGCGGCTGGGAGACCCGTCCGCACTCGATGCCAATGGATTATACATCCTGGGAG
Organism: Thermoguttaceae bacterium; assembly: GCA_049509395.1. GTDB lineage: Bacteria > Planctomycetota > Planctomycetia > Pirellulales > Thermoguttaceae > JBEKIK01. The sequence continues at coordinate 3,795 of JBEKZY010000117.1, forward strand.
AATCGCTGCGTTCGCTAAAGCGATTCGAAGAAGCCATCGAGCCCTTGCGCCTCGCAGCCGAAACCGCGACCAACAACATCCAAGTGCTTTTGGCGCTGGGCTGGTGTTACAAACGAATCGGCCGCCTCGACTTGGCCATTAACACCTTGGAGCAGGCTTTGGCAGTCGAACCCGGCGAGCCGCTTCTGCGTTACAATTTGGCTTGTTATTTCAGCCTGGCGGGCAACAAGAATCGTGCATTGCGTTATTTGTCTCAGACCCTGTCGGCCGCGCCGGACTACCGCCGGTTGATCGACGACGAACCCGATTTCAATCCCATTCGCCAGGACCCCGACTTCCAATCGCTCTGTCGGAAAGCGAACGAAGGATAGCGGCGTGCAGATAAAGACCGCATCTTAAGCCAAGGATTCTCTGGGTCATATTCCCAAAAAAACCAGGGCAGCCGCGCGGGAAAGGCGGTTGCCCTGGGGCATTTTTTTCGGAGCCGGCCCGTGTCGGACCGGTTGAGTTGTGCCTGCTTATACGGACCGATGCAGTCCGGCGCTACTGAATCCAAGCGCGACCGGCCAAGGCCGCGCATCGCCGCCCGTCGCGGTTTTACATAGTGATCGTGCCCTTAAAAATTGTACCCGATAGTGGCGAACCCTCCATGCAGGATCAGGTCGCTGTTTTTATCGATTTCGGCAATGGCCGGAATATCGACGATGTAAAAGGGAATTTGAGCGTCGGCCAATCCTATGCTGGAGATCGCCACCACGCGATATCCAATTTGCGCGCTCCACTGGCGGGCAAATTTCCAATCCACGCCCACGTCGACTTGGGTGAGGAAGGAAACGGTATTGGTTGTGGAGTTGACCGGATACGTTCCCGGCACGCCGCTGGTGCCGGTGGTGGCTTTATCGCCGTTGCCCAAGTAGGCCTGGAAGTTATTTGAAATCTGGTTGTCATAGATACCCACCTTCGGGGCCAGGAAGAAGCGCAAGTTGTTGCCCATGTTATAGCCGAGCTCGAAACCGAGTTGGGGACCGACAAGGTTGTTGGTAATCCCATCACTGAGGTAAGCCTCGAATAGGCCGCCGTCTTGACCCCAGTAATGCGGAGCATCGGGAGTAACGCCTGGTCCGCACAGCGAGCCGAATTTCCATGATTCTTGGAAGCGGAAATAGCGGACGCCCATCGACCAGCCCAGGTCCCATGGCGAGTCTTGGCCATAGCACCATTGGCCGCGGACTAAACTGACTTCGACGTTTTGGACTTCATCCCTGCGCCAGAGGCGATGTTCAGCGGCGTTGTCGAACCAAGTCTCGCCGGTCAGGCCGTCGAATTTCATATCCTTGACCGACAAAGGCGTGCCTACCGTGCCAAAAGGATTTGTAGCGCTGACCGGGCTTGTATGGCTGACATAACTGTCGAAATCGCCCAAAGTCCAATAAGAGGCTTCCAATGCCCAATATCCCGTATTGCAACAGCTATTGCAGCAGCTATTGCAATCGCAGCAGAACCGCCGGCCGACGCGGACTTCGCCGCCCCAATTCCAACTGAACTCGTCTGGCGGAAAGTCGTTGTGCGGCAAGTTTCCGGTCTCATAAGTAATGTACACCTTGTTGGGCCGGTCGCGGGTCATAACCAACGCCGAGAGCGAAGCATACCACAGTGAAGTCTCGCTGCAGCCATAATCGCAATTGCCGCAGGCCGATTGCTCGTAGCGATTTACATACGGGCGATAATTGCCGCATTGGCCCGGGTAAGGAGCGTAACCTTCGCATCCGCCTGCACAACCCGGACTGCACTGGCCTTGCTCGGCAAGCATCTGGTTCATCACTCCGGGAGATTGCTGAACACCGGGCGCGACGGCCGGTGCGGCCTGTTGCATTACCGGCGCCTGGCCAAAGGCGGCCTGTTGCTGAACCGTCATGGCCGGCTGGACAGTCATAACCTGTTGTGGAGTGATTGGCCGAGTTGCCGCTGCCTGATCGGCGGCGGCCGTGTAATACATCGGAGGCGGGTATGTTGGCGTATTATATTGCGGACCAATTTGACCATACGTGGCAACGGGCTTAACAGGCTGCATTTGCTGGGCCGCATAAGCCGGCGTGGGTTGACTTGCATAAGGCTGCACGGGTTGGCTCGCATATGGCTGCACGGGTTGGCTGGCATATGGCTGCGATTGCTGAACCGAATATGGCTGCATGGTTTTTTGAGCCGTGTAATTCGCCGCTGCCGTGTAGCCGCCTGAAGCAGGCGTATAACCGCCTGAAGGAACCATGCCAGGCGTTTGTTGTGACATTTGAATGGGGTCGGGTGAACCGTATAATCCATATTGCCCCAAAGCTATTGTGGCACTACCGGCCACCAATAATGAAATGCATATTCGGAAGAGTTTCATACCAGACTCCTTTCCAGGGTAATGTACCGAATCGGTCTACTCGTTAAAAAGCATCGACTCAGAAAGGGCGGCGAATTCGGCTAAATACGTTTAAACAGGCCATTTTTTATGGTAGGGGAGTCGGGCTAATCGATGCTATCGGCGTGCATCAGACATTCTTCTCTGAAATCCCCAACATGGCCTTCCAACGCAATCGGAAAAGTTCAACATTTATGCACTACAACTGCGTAAAAGGGGTAAAGCAATCCAATTAAACGATCGACGTCCAGTTTGCGGAAGATAACGACTAGATAAAATTGGGCTGCGAACATGAATGAAGAACCTAAAATCGCCCTATCCGCAAGGGGAAAGTATGGGTAAAATTGTGTGTTTAATTGCCTTAACGCACAGAGCCCCTCTTTGACACAACTCCCTACCAAACAACATGTTACGATATTTAACCGCCGGTGAATCACACGGTAAAGCACTCCTGGCTTTGGTGGATGGTTTTCCGGCCGGAATGCATTTAAACACGGAATTGATCGACGCCGAACTACACCGCCGCCAAGGAGGGTATGGCCGCGGCGGACGGCAACACCTGGAAAGCGATCATGTCGACGTCTTAAGCGGAATATGGCGGGGCATAAGCCTGGGTAGTCCCATCGCCTTGATGGTGCCCAATAAGGACTACAAAATCGACCGCATGGAAGATCTCGATCGGCCTCGCCCCGGTCACGGCGATCTGAGCGGGTCGATGAAGTATCTTAGTTCAATCCGCGCAATCCTGGAGCGGGCAAGCGCCCGAGAAACCACCGCGCGGGTTGCCGCCGGCGCTTTGGCTAAACAATTATTGAGTCCCTTTGGCATTACAGTCTTCGGGTATGTCGTCGAGGTGGGGCCGATCGTCATTCACGGCAAGCCGGGCACGCTGGACCAGCAGCGTGCGCTGCGCGACCGCAGCGAGTTGTATACCCTCAATCCGGATCAAGACGCCGAGGCCAAGTCGTTGATAGACCAGATGCGCACCGCCGGCAACACGTTGGGCGGCGTGATTGAAGTTCGCGTCGAGGGCGCGCCGTTCGGCTTGGGCACTCATACGCAATGGGATCTGAAATTGGACGGCCGCTTGAGCCAGGCGATAATGGCCACGCAGGCCATCAAAGGCGTGGAGATCGGCATGGGATTCGGCATGGCGCGGCGGCCCGGCGCCGAAGTGCACGACCCGATACATTACGATCCGCAACAGTCCGGCACGCCAACTTTGGGTTTTACCCGGCCCTCGAACAACGCCGGCGGGCTGGAGGCGGGCATGAGCAACTCGCAGCCGATTGTGATCCGCGCCGCGAAAAAGCCCATCAGCACGCTGGGCCGGCCGCTGGAGTCGGTCAACCTGAAGACCCTCGAGCCTGAGGCGGCCGCCTACGAGCGCAGCGATCTTTGCGCAGTCGCCGCCGCCAGTTGCATCTTGGAAAACGTGGTGGCCTTCGAAATCGCCCGGGCCATGGTCGACAAATTCGGCGGCGACAGCCTGGAAGAAATGCAGGCGCGATACAAACTATTTTATGAATTAGCAAAAAAGAAATTACCTCTGGAAAATAAATAAACAACACGGAGGCACGGAGGGCACGGAGAAGAACAGATAATTTACTATCATAATGCCAAGGAAGGTTAATGATGGGATTGCTAAAACATGAAAATCTAACTGAATCGATCATAGGCGCGGCGATAGAGGTTCATAAAGAACTGGGGCCGGGATTAATGGAATCGGCGCATGAAGAACGTTTGTGCCATGAATTAAGCGCCCGCAATTTGCCTTTTAATAGACAAGTACCGCTGCCTATCTGTTATAAGAATATAAAGTTGGATTGCGGATATCGTATGGATATAGTTGTGGGAAATACAATCGTTCTTGAATTGAAATCTATTGAAAAGATTTTGCCTATTCATGAGGCTCAAATTATTACCTATCTAAAACTGAGCAAACTACCAGTTGGATTATTGATCAATTTTAATGTCCCTTTACTAAAAGACGGCATACTGCGTCGAGTTAATTAAGTTTGATTCAGATCTCCGTGTCCTCCGTGTCTCCGTGTTTTTAAAAATTTTTTGAAAGTGAACAAGGATGTTCCGATTGCACGATAAAACGAGGCGGCGGATTTGCCTGGCGGGATTTTTTCTGTTCTGTATTGCGCCTACGCTGGGCGCGGCGGCTTGGTGCGCGATGAGGCACATGCCCTGGTCGGCTCAAGAGGAGGCAAATTCCCTGGGCCGTCAACTCGGGCTGGAAGTGCGCCTGGCCGGCCTGAAATACCTCCGGCCCGGCGTGGTGCTTTACGAAGATTTTGAACTGCACGATCCGGAAACTGGTCAATGCCTGTTCCTGAGCAGGCTGCTTACAGTTGAATGGAAATCGATCGCCGACGGACAAGGCGGCGTCAAACCGGTGATCGCGCTGTCGGCCTCGCAACCGGAGATCGAAACCGCCGGGTTGCGGCAGTTGGGCGATCTATTGCAACGGGCCATGCAGGGTCAAACCGGCCGGCCGGCCATGGATCTCAGCATTTCGGCCGGAGAATTGACATTGCGCGCTGGGATCAATTCCCAAACCTTTATCGATGTCGAGGGTGGATTGGATAATCCGCCCGGCGGCGTACAGGCTATCGTTTCCTTTCGTATTCCGGGGATCGACGTGACGGAGCCGGTGAAAATCCGCGCGGTTCGCAACCGTCAAACCAGCCCGCCGGCAAGCAGGTTTGAGTTGTCCACCGGAGACGGCTGCCTGCCTTGCGATTTGCTTGCCGCAGGCTTGCCGGAACTGGGCGCACTCGGATCGCGGTGCCGATTTCGCGGCTATATCTACGCCAATCAGGATTCAGGCGGGCGGGCGCGTGATAATTGGTCGGGCGAAGTGACCGGCCAACTCCTGGGCGTCGAATTGGATCGGTTGGTAACCGATCATTTTCCTCATAAATTAAGCGGCGCCGCCGACGTGACGATTCAAACCGCCCGGTTTAGTCACGGCCGGCTAGAGCAGGCTATCGGTACGATTCTCGCCGGGCCGGGCGTTGTCAGCCGCTCGCTGTTGCAAGCGGCGGTAAAGCATTTGCAACTCACAAGCGGGGCCGATCTTGATTTACTATGCGATCAAGTGCCTTATGATCGCATGGCTCTGGACCTGTTTATGGACGGCCAGGGTTTGCGGATCGCGGGCCAATGTTCCTCGGCCAATAGCGGCGTTGTCATGACCGATCATCGGCTGTGTTTGCTGGCCGCGCCCGATACCAGATCTCGGCCGGCGGCGGCGTTTATCCAGACGTTGGTGCCCGAAAGCATGGTCCAAGTGCCCGCCACCGATCAAACCGACTGGCTTGTCGCTCATCTTCCCCTGCCCCCAGCAGTCGCCCCCCAAACCCGCGAAGCATCCGTGCCTTCGGGCCAATTACGATTGAGGCGAGAATAGGCCAGACCAATCGTGTGGCAGGGGCATCTTGTCCGGGTATTTACGTTGCCATCGCTCACGAAACTCCATTTCTTTATTACTTTATCTTCGACGCGCCGTCCTCAACTTTCAGAACTTCGGCGATCATGCGAGCCATGAAGTCGTGGCCGGTTTGCGAAAAATGCAGGCCGTCCAACGTGCCTCCGCTTAAGGCCCAGATGGCCGTAAGGCAGCGTTTCGGAATGAGGATCACACCATATTTTGCGGCTACCTCGCGTTGGGCTTGCCCAAACGCATTCTGAAAAGGAAATAGCGGCAGCTCAAACATCAGTATCGCTCGATGACCATGCAAGGAAGAGATAAGCGTGTCGAGTTGCTGGCGGAATATCGCGACGTCGGAGAACATATCGTTGCCGCCGATCTCAAGAATCACTACGGCGTTGGTCTGCTTGGCGAGTTCCGCTTGCGCCAACGCAGAGTGCACCTTTGCACCCGGCTTCGCGAGATTAACGACCGTCAAGTGCGTCATATCGCCGAGCACCGCCGGCCAGCAGCGCATCTTCGGGCAGGGGCGTCCCGTTCTGTCTTCGTCCACGCCGGCGCTCAGGGAGTCACCCACGACATAGATTGTCTCGTGGGACCCGATAGAGAGTCGCGGAAACAGGTGATACGGAATCTCGGCTGTGCACATACCTATGCTGGTTACGATCAACACGCCGGCTGACGCAATGCGAGCCTTGGGCGTTGGACGCCACAAGCACAGCACGAGTGTCGCAGTGACGGCGACAAGCCAGACGGCGTACGCCCACACCGGCAAGGGCGTCGCCGAGATGATCGCAACGACGATGCCGAGCAACGCCACAGCGATAAGCAGAGCCGCGACCAGTCGCGTCCGAAATCGCACGAGCAGCAGGAGCGAGAGGACCGCCGCCGCGACTCCGGCAAAGAACGCTGTCCCATCGCCAAAACTCAACACGACGGGATTATTCATGTTTTCGCGGAGAAATTCCCTACAGGTTTGCGTCCAGGAAAACGGAGGCGGTGGGTTGACTACGCCTGTGTCGGTGTCGAGGCAATAGAACCGTTCAGGGTGCTCCTGGGTCGCTATGTTGAAAAGGATGTATTTCTTTTCCGGAATCAAGAGCAAATCACCAATAGAATAAATGTGTCGGGCCTTGAGATCCGCGATCCGCAACGCCTCGGAGCGCAGCTTGGCGTCGTCCTGTTGCAGAACCGTGGCCGCCGGAAAAAGCTCACTTACGCGGGAGGGATGGAACTGCATGACAATGCAGGTGATGTGCTCGCCTTTACATTCTTTGGGCACCGCGATCTCGCCGGGCCGATCAGGAATCACCACCGCCCACAGCACGTTGGACCCGTGGCAGCCGAAAACAACCTGCGATGGGCCGAGCTTGATAGAAAACTTGTCGCTCAGGTCATAGATAAATTCTTTCAGACGCCAGATATCTTGCGGCGTCGAGGTCCACGCATAGCCGACGGGTTGCTTGCTGAATTCCAGCGTCGCCGGATATCGCTTGCCCAAGTCGACAGGTTGGCCTAGAGCAATGCCGCCGCGACATATCGCTCCGATGAGTACGGACCCAATTGCAACGATGTGAAGGCACTTCATTTCTTTAGCTCTTCTCCCAGATGGGAACCCATGACAGCCGCACCGTCAGCTTCGGGGACGCCGCAGCCACTGACATATTACCGTGTAATTCACCTGAAGCAAGCTCCCGGGCTAAACGGACGCTATATCATCCTCAGCACTATTCTAGATTAACGAACGGTTCGCGAGTTTGAATCGCCCGTTTGCTGCGGGGGAATTGTCTCGGCTGATGATTGCGCGCGCTCGCGGGCCAGGGCTTTGAACTGCTCGTATAATGCGGAATGTTCGCGTTCGTAATTGGCCATTTGCCGGAGGTCCAAGTCGACCTGTTGTTTGAGCAGGGCGATTTGCTCCTCGGACAGGTTCAACTTGTTTTCCATGTCGTTGCCATGCGATTTCAGATTTTCGATTTCGGCCAATTGGGCGGCATTTTGCTCGGATAGGATTCGGCTCTGGGCCTGGGCGCTGTTAAGACTGGTTTTACTGGTGAATAAACAGCCCGAGATTAAACAGATCGAGCCTAACGCCAGAAACACCTGCCACGGCCTTGTACGCTTCATGATTCGACTCCTTTCGAATCGCCGCCAAAGTATTAACCAACCCCCGGTTTAATTATCAACCCCCGGTGTGTTCACCGGTGGCTAAATATTTTGGGATAGGCATTATTTTTCGAACAATCCGACAATCGTATCCATCAGCCAGGTATTTACGCTGCCGGCCGAATTCCAACTCCACATGTTCCGCAGGAGGTCGTAGACCATGGCGCCGCAGAGGAGCAGGAAGAACAAGCACAAGCCCAGGAAAACGATGTTCCAGGTGGTATAGGGCGCTTCGGGCAAGAAGGAGCCGGCCGGTGCTACTGCCGCACTTTCGGCCATTGCGGCGGCGGACATGCCCAAGCTCGGCCCGCCTAAAGGCGCCTGTCCCAGGGAAACGCCCGCGCCCAGATCGCCTAGGCCCTCGCCGAACAGGGTTGCCACGCCTGGCCCCGGGGCCCCGGCTTCATCGCCTTCGGTGTCCAAGGCAATGACTTGCGAACCGCTTTCCGACTCGTCGGCCTCGGTTGTCTCTTCGGTGGGCGTGAGCAAAAAGTCGTCATCCGCCTTGATGCCGGAATGAGACTTGGAGCTTTCGGCCAGTTGCAAGATGTCTTCTTCGCCAAGTTCCAGCGATTCTCCCGTGCCGCTTCCGCCCAGTTCCAGAGGCTCATCCAAGCTCAGGCCGCTATCGGCCGGATCGACCAGTGAAATGCCGCTATCGCCGGTAAGCGTAATGCCGCTGCCTGAACTGCCCCCGCCGATTACCGCTTCGTCGTCGTCCGACGGCTTCGCGTTGATGGAAAGCGAGGAAGTGCCGGTGGGCGATTCGGATGTTGGTTTCTTGGCCGCGTCCAAACCGATGTTGCTTTCAGCCAGGCTCAGGTCTTCGGCCATGCCAAGATCGAGATCTTCGAACTTGCCGACCTTTGAATCGGGCTTGGCTTTTGCGATGGGCGGAGTAGCCGATTGGTCGGAAACGTTTACATCGCTGCCCACCAGTTGGATATCGCTTTCGCCATGGGGCGCTGTTTCCATGCCTATCACCGTTCCCGAGGTCCCGGTACCCGACTGGCCGAGCTCCACTTCGCTTAGGAGCACTTCATCGGTATCTTCAATGTTCGGTGGGGCAGCTTGGGCCTTGCGATCGGTGGCCATGCGCTCGATGTCTTCGGTCTTGAATTTCCAGTCGGCGCCGTCGCGATATCCGTATATTTCACGGCGCTCCAGCATCTGACGCACGGCCTCTTCGGTGATGCCGAATATCTGGGCGGTTTCTTTGACATTGTAATATTTTTGGGCCATTGCAGTCTCGTTATCCAATTTGCTTGGATGGTTGTTTCCCTGAGCGGCCTTTTGGTTGCCACGCCGAGGGAAAAAAGCTTATCTCTGTTCCAAAAGTGTTTGTATCTCCTGCGGTAGAGGAGCTTCGTTGTTATAGTTAGTCATTTGTAGGTCCCAGCGGAGGTTGCGAACGCTTCGTAGCGCGATTTTACCTGTATTCGCATCGATCCGATATACGCTCATTACTTGTTGCTTTGGTTCGATAACCGCCAGCAATTGCCCCTGTGCTTTGTCGCCCGGGGTAATCGGCACTACCATAAGTTCGCCGCTTCCGGCAGGCGCCGTTGCCGGTTGCGGGCGTTGGGCAAAAACCTCGCTGTGCTGTCCGAAACCAGCCACGGCCGCCACCATCAGTACGGCCCCAATCAGAAGCCCCAAACCAAGCTTTTTCATAACACACCTAAACTTTAAGGGTTAGGGAAACTGGGGCTTCCAACATTTATTCTAAAAGCCCCATTTCCCGATGCAAGTAAAAAATGATCCCAAAGGGGGAATAGCAATTCAATAATACATCTTATGGGTGGTATGCAATCGTTTCCTAAGGAAGATGCGTATCGGATGGTCGGACAAGTGCCGAAATCTTAAGATATTTTCCCCATATTGCCAACTAAGCCGGGCGAGTTTATCGAGCCGGGCAGGTGCATGCAAGGGCAGATTGGAGGGGGTTTTCAGAGGAACACCGAACGGCAAAAGAGTGAAATCACGAAGGCGGACAAGAATAGTCTAGCCCAATCGCCTGCAATCGGTGCGCGTTAAGTCATATCCAATTCCCTTCCCGGACAAAGGATTCATTCATAAAATTGGCATTAGTTCAAAACAAATGCATTTGATCCAAATCTGGGACCTTTATGCCGTCAGCAAACTCAACCACACCGATCGGTCTTTTGCTTAGCGGCGGGCTGGATAGTTGTATATTGCTGGAACATCTGGCGAGCCTGGGGCATAGGGTGCAGCCGTTTTATATTCGTTCGCAATTGCATTGGGAGGAGGAGGAACAGCGGTCGGTGCGGGCGTTTTTACAGGCCGTGGGAAAAGATAATATCGAGCGGCTGGTGGTTTTGGAGATGCCGCTAACGGACCTTTACGGCAGGCATTGGAGCACGGATGGGCAGGGCGTGCCCGATGCTCATACGACCGACGATGCCGTGTACTTACCCGGCCGCAATGCACTGCTTATAATTAAGGCGTCGATTTGGTGCCGGCTAAATGGGATCGGACAACTGGCCCTGGCCGTTTTAGGCTCGAATCCATTCGGCGACGCAACTGTGGAGTTTTTCGATGATCTGGAATCGGCCTTGGATCGCGCCACCGGAGGGCGGGTGCGAGTTGTGCGGCCCTTTGCCCAGTTCAATAAACAGCAGGTAATGCGGCTTGGCCGCGATTTTCCCCTGGAACTGACCTTTTCCTGTATCGCCCCGGTCGACGGACTTCATTGCGGTGTTTGCAACAAGTGCGCGGAGAGGCAAAAGGCATTTAAACTGATTAACATGGCGGATCCAACCCATTATATAAAAACTAATGAAACTCAATTCCCTAATCCCTAGTCCCTAATCCCTAGCCCCTATTTTATGTTTCGCGTATCACGAGAAATCAACTTTTGTTACGGCCACCGGTTGTTGAACTACGAGGGCAAGTGCCGGCATTTGCACGGACATAACGGCCGGGTGGTTATTACGATTAAGGCCGCGGCGCTGGACAATCAGGGAATGGTGCTCGATTTCAACCAGATTAAGACGGTTGTGAGCCGCTGGATCGACGAAAATCTGGACCACCGCATGATACTCAACCGCGACGATCCGGCCGTGCCCATGCTGCAAAAGCTGGGCGAGCCGATATATCTTATGGACGTCAATCCCACGGCCGAAAACATCGCCAGACTTATCGCCGAATATGCAGCCGATCAAGGCATTCCCATCGCCGAAGTCCGGCTCTGGGAAACTCCGCACTGCTTTGCGACATATTCCCCGCAGAAAGGATAGGTCTGATGTAAGATGATTGAGGGACAATCGTGTAATAGGCCTATTTACTACCCTAAGTCAAATATTTATCCCCAAATCGGTGATCAAGTCCGGTTTGGAACTCCAGATATACTTACTGTGGAAGACGTGATCGATTCTTTAGAGAAACGGCAAAAATGGGGAATTGATGAGTGCGGTGTGATACTTGTAGGCGGAATATATGGGCGCGTATTCACTCGTATAGATGCCGACGATTTGGAGTTTTTATCTAGACTTAATCCAAACTAGTCACAAACAAGTATTAGATGGGAGCAAATAATTTCAGCCGCACAGCCGGGAGGCGTTTGAGTTGTTGACT
>JBEKZY010000118.1:0-13593 GCA_049509395.1 Thermoguttaceae bacterium
GCCTTTGGCTCCAGGTGTTCTGCCAGCATACAAGTCGTCTTTTTGGTCCAGATATTCGGTCAAAGCCCCTTCTGGATCTTCCCACCTCCCGAAAAAGTAGGTTTTGCCCCGAATAGTTTTGGCCCATTTTCCCACGTTGTGAGCGTAGAGCGGAAAATCTGCTCGAGGCTTCTGCGGCTTCACCCGTTTGCCAATAGTAACAGATCGGGTAGGATAAGTATTCATGGCGTCACCTCCTATATTATGTTGCGGTGGCGTCTGGCACTCGTTGGAGACAATCCAACGAGTGCCAAACTTAAGAAAACATACGTTACCCTTAGATTATAACAACCGTAAAATAACCGTAAAGGTGTGCAACGAAAGAAAAAGATAAAAGACACAACCATTTATAAAATAAAGACTTAGCGCCCGTAGCTCAATGGATAGAGTAGCGGATTTCTAATCCGCTGGTTGCAGGTTCGAGTCCTGCCGGGCGTGCTTGAGAAAGAACATTACCGGCTAATAATTTACATCAACGATTAACGCTTGTAGCGTTAGGCGTTTTTCTTTGTCCGCACAGCGTTTCGTGCGGACAGCCGTGCAAATACCGTGCGGACAAACGCTGTCCGTTTTCCCTCTAACCTATGGGAGAACGAACAATGGGCGTATGGAAGAAGATTACGATACGATGAACGTTTCACGGCAAGCGTGCATTACCCAATACAGAGGGAGCGGAACGCCTTAAAATCCCCTCTAAACGTTTTTACGATAAGTTAAAAACGTATGACGGCAAGCGTAAACAAGTCCCGCTAGATCCAAACGTTGTCAACACTTACGAAAGTAAAATTGTAGTTTTGGGCGTCTAGCGTGTCCTGGGCAACCGTAATTGTATAAATGCCGATGGGGCCGGTGGCCGTTGCATCACAGGTAAGGTTGGGACCGCCTGTTATGCCGCTGGTTACCAGCGTTTCGCCGTTCTGGAAACCGCTGTAGCTGGCCGTGAACGGTTGGTCCGCAGCACCGTAGACTCGGCTCTTGGAATCGGCGGTGACGGTCAGCGTGGCAGGGGTAATAGTAAGCGTGCTGTTGATGAAGCCGGTGAAATTGTAATTGGCGGCGATCAGCGTGCCCGCGGCCGGGATAATAGTGTAACTGCCGGCGTTGAGCATAATCGTCCCGCCGTTTCTGCCGCCGCCCAGGCAGGTTGCCATTCTGGCGCGGAGGGACGAACTTCATGGATGAAATGGCGCCCATCTATGCTTCAGCTTCCTCGGTTGCCATGAATGTGTTTCTCGGTCGCCGCCATGATGGCAAAAATGATAAGGGGATTTCATAAATCTGTAGGTAATAATGAATCGAACATGGCGGGCTCCTCCAGGCAAAGGCTGATTTCCAGTTGCGGCGAGATTTGGCGGATATTATCAATCAGGTGCCGAGACGCTCGCTGGCGCAGTTCCTGCGGAAATCTTACTCGTCCATCAGGTAGACGCGCTTGTTGCCGCTCAAGTTGCGTTGAGATTGGATTAACCGGATCTTGGCCATGCTTATCAGACGTGTGTATGAAGTGAACACCCTGGCTTGTCCTCAGTGTGGCGGCCGGATGAAGGTTATCGCCTTTATCGAACCGCCTTAGGGCGAGGTGATCGAGAAGATTCTGCGTCACTGCGGTCTGCGGCGGTGCTCGGCACCGCGGGAGCCACCCTCTGGGGATGGTTCGGTCCGCGACGTGGAGGCCGGCTCTTCGGACAACCAGATGGCCTCTTACGACGAGGCGGGCGAACTGAAGTACGTGGACATCGACACGTTCCTGGCCACCTTCTAATGATCAATGACGCCTGTCGGCCCGTGGGCGGTGCGTGCGCGCCGCGGGATCCACCCCCACTGAAGTCAAAGGTCCACCCACAGTTTGCTGCATGATCGCCCGGCCACTCCTGTCCACTTTGATTCGCCAGTTTATCATGTTATACTAAGTCCTGTCGGAGGAAAACAAATTTCCTATCAGTGATTGTTTTCGGCCGCGTTTCCGATCCCTCAATTTCTCCGCTCCCATCGCCATGAATCAACACACCATGTCGGCTGCCGCTTGGGTGTTCACCGCCGGCGCCCTTTCCGCCTGTGCCGTCGATCGAGCGGTCATCGTCGTTTCTAAGGAGACCCAACCATGAGATCCCTTTGCGCTACACCCCATTTTTGCACCGGTGTCCTGTTGTTGGCCGCCGCGCTCGCTACGCCCGCCTGCACCTTTGCCGTCGCCCCCGCCGTGGGAGAGGGCGAGAAATTCGGCGACGCCACGCCGTTGGAGTGGTCGGCGCGGATGGCGCGATCCGAGATGGCCCGTCGGGGGGATACGCTCTTCTATCCCAATCCCTCGGCCCGTTGGGATTACACGCGAGGCTTCCTGTCGCGTTCGCTGATCCTGTTGGGCCAACGACTCGACGACGCGGCCATGGCGGCCTACGGCGCGAAGATCGCCGAGTCGTTCGTCACTCCGGAAGGCGGCATCGCCACCTACAAACTCCAGGACTACAACCTCGACATGATTCCGCCCGGCCGGGCCCTGCTCATGCGCTACGAGCAGAACAGCGACGAGCGGTTGAAGAAGGCCGTCGAGCTCCTCCGGCGTCAGCTCGCGGAGCAACCGCGGACTAGCGAGGGCGGCTTCTGGCACAAGCAGCGCTATCCCCATCAGATATGGCTCGACGGACTGTTCATGGGAGCGACGTTCTACGCGCAATACGGCAAGGTTTTCTCCGAGGGCGAGATCTTTGACGACGTGGCGAAACAGATCCTGCTGATGGACAAACACGCCTACGATCCGAAAACCGGTCTCCACTACCACGCCTGGGACGAGAAGCGCCAGCAGAGCTGGGCCAATAAGGAGACGGGCGCCTCGCCGAGTTTCTGGGGCCGCGCCGAAGGCTGGTACGCCATGGCGATCGTCGATTGCCTGGACTACATCCCGCCTACGCAGAGCGACGTCGAAACCATCAACGAAATCTTTCGCCGCGTGGCCGACGGCATCGTGCGCTGGCAGGATCCGCAGACTGGGTTGTGGTGGCAAGTGCTCGATCAGGGAGGGCGTGAAGGCAATTACCGCGAAGCCACCGCGTCGTGCATGTTCGTATACGCACTGGCGAAGGGAATCAACCGCGGTTACCTCGCCCGCGAGAAATATCTGCCCGCGGTGAAGAAGGGCTTCGCCGGCATCGTGCGTGATCTCCTGCACACCGGCGAGGACGGGCGCCTCAATCTCGTCCAGTGCTGCTCAGTCGCCGGGCTCGGATTCACCTCGTCGAAAGGGCGGCCGCGCGACGGCACTTTCGAATACTACATCAGCGAGCCGATCGTCGAAAACGACCTCAAGGGCATTCCCGCCTTCATCCTCGCCGGCATCGAGGTGCAGCAATTGCTGGCCGACCAGTCGAAGGCCGCCGCTGTTCCGGCGCGCGGTTGGGCCGACGCGGAGGCGATCCTCGCCCGCATCAAGGTGCCGGTCTTTCCGGATCGCGATTTTTCGATAGCCGACTTCGGCGCAGTCGCGGGCGGCGCCGACTGCACAGAGGCCATCGCCAAGGCAATCACGGCGGCCAATGCCGCGGGCGGCGGACGCGTGCTCGTGCCGGCCGGCGAGTGGCACACCGGCGCGATCCGCCTGAAGAGCAACGTGAACCTCCACGTCGCCGAGGGCGCGACGCTGAAATTCTTCACCGATCCCGCGAAATTCCCCATCGTCTTCACGCGCTGGGAGGGCGTCGAGTGCATGAACTATTCGCCGCTGATCTACGCGTTTGAGCAGGAAAACGTCGCCGTCACCGGCAAGGGCACGCTCGACGGCTCGGCCTCGGTCGAGAACTGGTGGGGCTGGAACCGGAAAACCGCCAACCCGTCCCGGCAAGCCGCGGCCCGCAACCGTCTGAACGAGATGGGCGAGAAGGGCGTGCCGGTCGAACAGCGCGCGTTCGGCGACGGCTCCTTCCTGCGCCCGAACTTCATCCAGCCCTACCGCTGCCGGAACGTCCTTATCGAGGGCGTCACAATCATCAATTCTCCTATGTGGGAAGTCCATCCGGCGCTGTGCACCAACGTGATTGTGCGTGGAATTACGATCTCCAGCCACGGCCCCAACAACGACGGCTGCAACCCCGAGTCGTGCCGCGACGTGCTGATCGAGGACTGCCTCTTCGACACCGGCGACGACTGCATCGCCATCAAATCGGGCCGCAACAACGATGGCCGCCGCCTCGACGTGCCCTCGGAGAATTTCGTCATCCGCAATTGCACGATGAAGGACGGCCACGGCGGCGTCGTCATCGGCAGCGAGACCTCCGGCGGCTGCCGCAACATCTTCGTCGAGAACTGCACGATGGACAGCCCCAACCTCGACCGCGCCCTGCGCATCAAGACCAACGCCAGCCGCGGCGGCACGATCGAGAGCGTCTTCATGCGCAAGGTGAAGGTCGGCCGCGTGGCCGAGGCCGTGCTCACGATCGACTTGCTCTACGAAGAAGGGTCCAAGGGTGATTTCCCGCCCACCGTCCGCAACATCTCGATCGAGCAGGTCACCAGTTCGGCCAGCCCGCGCGTCATGTACGTGCGCGGCTTCCCCGGCGCCACGATCGACGGCATCAAGTTCACCGACTGCACCTTCAAGGGCATCCAGACCGCCGAGGTCCTCGGCGGCGCCGATACCGTCACTCTCCGCAACGTCACCATCGAGCCCGCGAAGAAATTCAGGGCGCTCAATTCGCCTCCACTTCCGGATCCGACTCCTGCTCCCGCTCCTACCCTGCCTTGATTCACCAGTTTCTCATGTTATACTAATGACCTACCCCAAAACAATATTCGTCATTCTGAGCGAAGCGAAGAATCTAGATGGAATCAATGGCAAAAATGGATTACTCAAGGCTGCATCCAAGATCCTTCGCTACGCTCAGGATGACTTTTGGAATAGACTCCAAGTCCTGTTCTGCTACTGTATTAAGGAGACTAACCTTATGAAGACAAGAATCCTGACGTTCGTGTTGATTGCCGCCACGACCGCAACGTGCCTGGCTGCGGGCGGTCCCATGACCGTGAAGGCCGTGAACAAGTTGTCATTTTCACGGCCCAGCCAGACGGTCGAACTGTCCACCAAGGACCTGGCGCCGTTGGGCGAGAAGGACCTGATGCGCATTCACGTCAAGGACGCGGCAGGCAAGGATCTGCTCTGCCAGGCAGTTGACACGGACGGCGACTACACTCCTGACCTAGTGATCTTCCAGGCAGACTTCGCTGCAGGCGAGTCCAAAACATTCACCGTGTCCGTGGGCGACAAGTGGGTCTACACCAAGGACCAGTTCAGGGCCTATGGCAGGTTCGTGAAGGAGCGGTTCGACGACTTCGCCTGGGAGAACGACCGGATCGCACACCGGATGTACGGCAAGGCCCTGGAAACCTGGGTCCGCGAGCCGTTGACCAGCAGCGCGGTAGACATCTGGTCCAAGCGTACGCCTCGCATGGTCATCAACGATTGGTACATGGTGGACAATTACCACAAAGACGCCGGCGAAGGCGGGGACTTCTACTCTGCAGGGGCGACCCGGGGTGGCGGCGGCAACGGCCTTTGGGCCGCAGATCGGCTCTGGGTCTCCAAGAACTTCGTGAACTCCAGGGTCCTGGCCAATGGACCTATCCGGGTGATGTTCGAGTTGACCTACGAGCCGTTCGACGTTAATGGAATAATGGTCTCCGAGGTCAAGCGGATCTCACTGGACGCGGGCCAGAACCTCGACCACTTCCGCAGCACCTACAAACCGGACAAGCCCGGGGACTTGGTCACGGGCATCGGGCTCAAAAAGGTCTCGGGTGAGCGCCAGGAACTCAATCGAGAGCGGGGCTGGCTGGTCTCGTGGGAGCGGATGGAGATGAAGACAGGCAACCAGGGCGTGGCCGTCATTGTGGACCCCAAACTGTTCATAAAGCAGACCACGGATCAGAGGAACACGCTGATACTGGCCCGCATGCCAGAGGACAACATGGCCTCTTACTGGGCCGGGTTCTGCTGGGACAAGGCAGGTCAATGCGGAGATGAACAGGCCTGGAAAACCTACGTGGACCAGTTCGCCCAGGGCCTGCTCTCGCCGATCGAGGTCAGTGTGTCAGTTCAATAATATTTTGATATCGAAAGGACGAATGATGCATCTTAATTCAATGACCATAGTGTTGTGCGTGATAGGAATGGTGACCGTAGTCTGTGTTTCCCAGGGCATGGCACAAACCCAGGAATTCGGCAACTGGCCTGAAGGGGCCTCGCCTGCGGAGGTCGGCAAGAGCGTGGCCGAGAACTTTGTTGCCCGCAAGCTCGACTTTGAGACGAATCCGCAACGGCAGTACGTCATTTACCCTGAGGTCTGCGCATGGTATGGCTCGCTGACACTGGCTAAGCTAATCAAGGATCAGGACCTGACCGCACGATTGATTCGGAAGTTCGATCCGCTGCTTACCCCCGAGGGATCTAAAAGGATCTCCCCGAATGCCCACGTAGACTACCGGGTCTTCGGAGCGGTACCCCTTGAGATATATATACAGACTAAAGACAAGCGATACCTGGAGATCGGCCAAAGCCTGGCGGACAAGCAATGGGAGAAAACAACAGAGGATGGGATTACTAGCGAAGCCAGGTATTGGATCGATGACATGTACATGATCCCACTCGTGCAGGTCCAGGCCTTTCGCGCCACAAATGACGCCAAATACTTGGACCGCGCAGCTTTAACCATGGTCGCCTATCTCGATAAGCTACAACAGCCCAACGGACTGTTCTTCCATGGTACGGACGCGCCCTTCTTTTGGAGTCGAGGCAATGGGTGGATGGCGGCAGGCATGGCCGAACTGCTCAGCTCTCTGCCCCAGGACCATCCCAAGCGGGCGCGGATCATGGAAGGCTATAAGAAGATGATGGCGACCTTGCTTGCAACCCAGGATCCCGATGGGACGTGGCGCCAACTCATCGACCAGCCGGACTTCTGGCCTGAAACCTCAGGCACGGGGATGTTCGCATTTGCAATGGTCACGGGCGTAAAGAATGGCTGGCTCGATGCAAATACCTATGCGCCTGCCGCTCGCAAGGCCTGGCTCGGCCTGGTCAAGTACCTCGACAAGGACGCCAATGTCCGGGAGGTATGCGTGGGCACCGGCAAGGGCAAGACCCTCGACCACTACCGTAATCGAGCTCGGAAGACCGGGGACCTGCACGGCCAGGCGCCCATCCTGTGGACGGCCACGGCGTTGTTGCGGTAACAGTGCCGTGCTTTTATCGTAGCGCTGCCGAGAGTAACCGGATAGTGTTTAGCAAAGAGAGAAAGTAGATTATGAAGACAATTCAAGCTGCCGACCGGGATTCGTACCGGCGAATGACGTCTGATGAGCTTCGATCGAGATTCCTTGTGGCCGATCTGTTCCAGCCCGCTCGGGCGGAGTTCTTCTACACCAATGTGGACCGCGCGGTTGTCGGCGGAATTGTGCCGCTGGACAAAACTCTGGCGCTGGAAGGCGGCAAAGAGATGGCTTGCAGTTTCTTCTGCGAACGCCGCGAATCCGGCGTGATCAACCTGGGCCAGTCCGGCGCCGTCATGGTCGATGGCACCACTTATAAGGTCGCTCCGCGCGAGTGCGTCTATATTGGAAGGGGCAGCCGGGTTGTGTCGTTTGCCAGTGATTCGGCAAAGACGCCCGCTATGTTCTACCTGGTGTCGTACCCGGCGCATGCGGATTATCCCACGGCCCATGCGGGGCTGGACAAGGCCAACCGGATCGATCTTGGGTCGGCAAAAGAGGCCAATCGCCGCACGATCTACCAGTACATACGCATCGGTGGAATTAAGAGCTGTCAGCTTGTCATGGGCTTCACCGAGTTGCACGAGGGAAGCGTGTGGAATACCTTCCCGCCGCATACGCACGACCGCCGCACAGAAGTCTACTGCTATTTCGACCTGCCCAACGGCTCCCTGGTGTTCCACATGCTGGGTGAGCCGGACGAAACCAGGCATGTCATTGTCAGGGAAAAGCAGGTTGTGCTTTCGCCCGAGTGGTCGATTCATGCCGGAGTGGGCACAGGCTCGTACAAGTTTGTTTGGGGGATGGGTGGGGAAAACCAGGTCTTCGACGACATGGACAAGGTTGATGTCGGGGGGATGAAATAAAGGATGAAGGATGAGGGATGAATTATGAGCTATCAGCAATCAGCCTTCAGCTTTCGCCAAGTGAACTTGTTTTGGCTGACTGTTGAAAACTGATAGCTGATAACTGAATACTTTTCTACTATATTCAATAATGAAAGAGAAAATATGAACGGAATACTTGACAAATTCAAACTGGATGGAAAGGTGGCGGTGGTCACCGGCGCTGCGCGTGGTTTGGGCCAGGCCATGGCGCTGGGATTGGCCGAAGCGGGGGCGAATATCGCCGCCGTGGACGTGTTGGATACAAACGATACTAAAAAACAGATTGAATCGCTGGGCCGCCGATGTGCGACGATTACGGCCGATTTGACGCGGAAAGAAGCCGCCCAAACGGTCGTCGACGCAACGCTCGAGAAACTCGGCGGCATAGATATTCTCTTCAACAACGCCGGGATTATCCGCCGGGCGCCATTTACGGAATTTACGGAAAAAGACTGGGATGACGTGATGAATCTCAATATCCGCGGGCTCTTTTTCCTCAGCCAGGCCGTGGTTAAAGTGATGATCCATCAGGGACGAGGCGGCAAAATCATCAATACCGCCTCGATGCTCAGCTTTCAGGGCGGTATCCTCGTGCCGTCTTACACCTCCTCGAAAAGCGCTGTCATGGGTTTGACGCGGCTGATGGCCTGCGAACTGGCAAAACACAATATCAACACCAACGCCATCGCACCGGGCTATATGGCCACGGACAACACCAAGGCCCTGCGCGAAGACGCCGCCCGCAACAAGGCCATATTGGATCGCATTCCCGCCGGCCGCTGGGGCGCGCCGGACGACCTCAAAGGCGTAGCCGTATTTCTGGCTTCCGCGGCTTCGGATTATCTGAACGGCTATACCATAGCCGTTGACGGCGGCTGGCTGGCAAGATAATGCTTTGCGGGGAAAAAGGGAAATAAGGGGGAAAAAGGGAATAACTTCATTAATGTGAGGAAGGGCGACACGCATAATCGGCATACATAATTGGTTTTTGGCCACGACACTCGTAAATAACATCACGGATTGAGTTGGGGAACAAAACGCGATTTTTCCACGATCCGCCTGGGGAGGTTATTATTTTTTTGGGGTCAAAATGGCGATTTTTCCACGTTTGGCGGTCGGTCCGCCGTGTTGGTCTTTATTAATCTAGATTTCAAAGAACATTATCGGCACAGAGCGAGCGTAGCAAATTGGAGATTGGATTTCAAGACAAAGAATTGGCCACTCCATGATGCACGGCCAAAGCACTGGCAGAGCCAGTGGCACCCGGCGACGTCAAACAGAAAATAGTTCTGCCCACTTTTTCAATATTCTTTGCCTTGTTGAACCTTTGCGCCACCAACCGACGCATTTTTCACCCCACCTTAATCTCGGCTTTTGGATTGAGTTTCGAAGCCGCCTCCGCTATTGGCACGGCGGACTCCGCAAGAGCGTTGAGCGGCGTCTTGGTCAGTTGGTGCTTTTCGTAGATACGGCCGGGCGGGTTCGTTATCACGCTGAGGACACCCGCGCAGAACCGGGAAAGCGCCGACTCGGGTGCGGCCTTGCCCTCAATCTCGGCCATTTCGCGGCGGTAGCCCTCGAACGACCGCGACACCGCCTCCTTGAACGCGTAGTCCTCCTCGACACGCTGGGCGAGCGCTGCCTTGTGCGACGAATGGAAAGCCAGCCAGATCAACGGCAAGGCAAATGGCAGGCGGTGAAGAAGTGAAAGCCCGAGCCCGCCCAACGTTAACGAAGCTTAGGGAACGGAGTGCCAGCCGAATTCCCACCAAGCCAGGCACATCAGACCGGCTAAGCTGCCCACGAAGACAGTCTGCCAGAATCGCTGGGGCACAATGAAGTGCGCCCGGCGCTGATTGAAAGCGAAAGCTAGCCCCACACTCGTCGCGCCCGGCAACAGCCCTTCAATAGCCTTGAGCCTCTCATCGGAGCGGCTTTGCAGATCCTCTAGGCGCGCCTCATACGTGATAATCCTCTCCTGCGTGCTGTCAGCTTTATCCGCCAGCTTCTTTGCCGTTGCAGCATACTCCTCGCACTGCTGGCGCAATCTCTCGACTACACTGGCGTTGCTGTCCATCGCGGCTTTGGTAGCCTGCGCCGACACAATAAGTGTATTCAGGTTTTCCGCAGTCCCTCGACTGGCTTGGTGCTGCGTCTCAGCGTTGGTCGCAGACCGCTGAGCCTCGGCAAACAATCGGTCGATATCCCCACGAGACTTTTCGGCGTGAACACGGCCCTCCTCGATGTACTGTGACTTCGTCGCAATAGCAGCCTGCGACTGGTCGATGCCAGCCTTGATCACATCGATCCCGCTCGCGTTCTCCGTGGCGCTCCGGAGCGCCGTTTCGATCGACTGCAACGCTGCGGCCGCCTTGGAACTTACGTCCACGACTTGGTTGGCCGTTGTCTGGGCATTAGTATGGAGGCTCGTGACCTCGGCAAGCAACGACTTTGTTGACTCCAACTGCTCTTGTAGCGCCGTCACAGTTGTCGTAGCGGCCGACAGTTTTCCTTCGATCTTGGCTCGTGACTCCTCTGCGAAGAGTCGCCCCTCCTCAATCTCGGCGTTCTTTGTGGCGGCCGTATCGGCATGCCCCTGAACTGCAGTGACCAATGAGTCCACTTTGCCTTGAGCCGCAGTGATCTCCCCTATCCGTGCCTCGACGTCACTTATTGCCTGATTGGCGGCGGCCTTGGCGCTAGTATGAAGGTCCGTGATCTCAGCAAGAAGCGGCTTGACCGAGTCTAACTGTTGCTGCAACTCAGCTACGGCCGTTGTTACGGAGGCCAACCGCGCGTCGATTTCGCCTCGTGATTTCTCCACAAGAAGCCGCGTCTTCTCGATTTCGTCGCACTTGGCAGTGGCTGTTTTGGCTTGTTCCTTAATTCCAGCGATCAGCGGCTCCGCACTGTACCGTGTTGCAAGGATTGCGACTTCCTTGGTAACGTCGCCGTTAGATAGGTTATCCGTGGCGGAGGGATCGGCGGAAATGTGTCCGTTTAGGGTTGTGTCCATACGGCAAAACTCCGAAGGTTCGAGGCAAAAATGGCAGTCAGCAGTGGCTACCTACGTGTACAGAAAATCATGTGCCAAATGAATAATCAATGCACCTGGCAGAATCTGGGATAAATAAGATATCTAGGCAAGATGATTCTCCTGCCCGAGTTGAGAACGCTGCCATTTTGGCAGTAATGAATATCTTTATTCTAAAACCTAAGCGCAATGCGACGGAAAAAGGGGATAAATCCAAGTATTGACGAGCAAAGGGGGGTGGTAATAGACATAATCCATGCCGCCAGTGGCCCGCATAGCTCCTGGGGGAATGGTGTTTCACGTACTCAACCGGGCGAATGCCCGGGCTTGCATTTTTGCCAATGAGGCGGGTGAAAAAGGGGATAAGTCCAATTATTGACAGAAGGGGCGACATACGTAATTGGACTTATCCCCTTTTTATCCTATCCTTTTTTAGCTTATTTTTACGCTTTTGCCTTCCCCCGCCGTCGCCAACCGTAGCCCAGGAGGCCCAAGGCGCCGACGGCAAGCAAGGCCAGGGTCGACGGTTCGGGCACGGGCCCTGAGGCAGTGAAGCCTGTTCCGGACGCGTTGGACTGAGTATACGGGTAGTTTACTACTGACGTGGACAAGTGGCCACCGGCAGACGAGTTGTATCCGGAAACGGTACCGTTTAGCGTCGGGTAGAACGTTCCATCGGCGTAAACCTCACCGAACACTTGGGTAACTGATGACGTGTTGAAACCTCCGGACCACTCGGAGCCTGGGAAGTAACCTGCCGAAGCGCCATTCAGTGTGAGCCACCAGTTGCCAGCATTGTACTGGAAAGCAACTCCCTCAGACGTGCCCTCGTACGGCGTTAGCGCCGTATTCCAGAAGCTACCTATTATCGACACGAAATGGGAGCTGGCATCGTACCCCTGCGGCGTGCCGTTGATCCAAGAGAAGACGAACCAATGCGGGTTCCTGTCACCGTTCAGAGCAAGATCAGTCGTGATGCCAATCTCGATAATGTTGCCGGAACTGCCCCACACGTTGGACATGGACATCTCAAAGAGCGAGTGCTCCGGCGCGTTGCCGATCGTCTGAGCGTTGATCGGAAGACTGACGGACGCTTTATTTGTGGGAATCGTGTCAGCTTCGCCCACGTAGTAGTAACCGGGCGTAAAGGCATAGGCTGAATTGACCGGAAATGCCAGTGGTACGACGAGTGTTGTAATGGCGATAACGGAGCGGAGGGTGGACAGAGCCACAACCACAGAAATTAATTTCTTATGCGTCACAGTTTCTCTCCTTGGAAAATGATGAAACTTGAATCACTGGCAAATTCTCTTATCGTTGCGCGCAAAAGGGCACGCAGGGAATTTACACGGGGAATCACCCAACCCGAGAACGGCTTGCCGGGAAACCATCGGCTTACGTGGCAAACAACAGGGCCAGGTTAAAAACGCTGCCTCAATACGGTGCTGAGATACGGGTTTCTGCTGGAGCGAAAGACGACTACTTCAGTCCCTCCGTTTTATGCATTTATACAACCTTTTGAGAGTGTTTTATATGCGCCATATGTAGAATCTTGGCGTATTTGCCTGTCCACCACAAGTTGGGGGTAACAAGGGGAGCACCTGGAAGAAAAGGGGATAAGTCCAATTATTAACCAGCAAGGGCGGTTACGGTAGACATAGTCCATGCCGCGAATGGCCCGCATAGCGCCTAGCGGAATGGTTTTCCACGTGTTTTGTCTTCCCCTGTTTCTTGGTAAACTTAAGATGCGCTGGTCAATCGACAGCCACATAATCGAGTATCAATTTTATGAAAGCGTCAGTACTGACCGAATATCGCCGAGTCGAGTGGCAGGAGGTGGAAACGCCTAAGATTGACGATTCCCAGGTGCTTGTGAAAGTCAGCTACGCGAGCATCTGCGGGAGCGACCAGCATATCTTTAACGGCGAGTTCCATCCGCGCACGAAAACGCCTCTGATCATGGGCCATGAGTTTGGCGGAACGATTGTGGAGGTTGGCCGCCGAGTGTCGGGCTACAAAGCCGGAGATCGTGTTGCCGTGGACCCGATCTATTGGTGCGCCCAGTGCCCTGCCTGCCGGCTGAAGCATTACCCGGCGTGCAGTTCGCTCAAGTTGCTGGGGATCGATTCGAACGGCGGTTTCGGCCAATACGTGGCGGTAAAGGATTTCATGCTCTACAGGCTCGGCGAAAACATATCCGACCGCCATGCGGCCATGATCGAACTTCTTTCCATCGGCTTCCACGCCTGCAACCGCGCAGGGATCAAGAAAGACGACACCGTGCTCATTGCGGGCGCCGGCCGAGTGGGCCAATGCATCTTACAGGCCGCCCGCACGATTACCGACAATACGATTTACATGGTCGATATCCTCGCCAAC
>JBEKZY010000119.1:0-13535 GCA_049509395.1 Thermoguttaceae bacterium
AACGTGCACAGGTGCTGCATGGCTGTCGTCAGCTCGTGTCGTGAGATGTCGGGTTAAGTCCCTTAACGAGCGAAACCCTTGTCGCTAGTTGCCAGCGAGTAATGTCGGGGACTCTAGCGAGACTGCCGGTGTTAAACCGGAGGAAGGTGGGGATGACGTCAAGTCCTCATGGCCTTTATGACTAGGGCTGCACACGTCATACAATGGCACGTACAAAGCGATGCAAACTCGCGAGAGCCAGCAAATCGCAAAAAACGTGCCCCAGTTCGGATTGCAGGCTGCAACTCGCCTGCATGAAGCCGGAATCGCTAGTAATCGCGGGTCAGCACACCGCGGTGAATGTGTTCCTGAGCCTTGTACACACCGCCCGTCAAGCCACGAAAGTGGGGGGCATCCGAAGTCGCCGAGGTAACCCGCAAGGGAACTAAGCGCCGAAGATGAACTCCGCGATTGGGACTAAGTCGTAACAAGGTAGCCGTAGGGGAACCTGCGGCTGGATCACCTCCTTTCTAAGGATTTTTTAACATTCGTCTTTTGGCGACAATCGACGATAAAAATCTGTGGAGCCGGATCTTCAACTTGTAGGACGATTTTATAAATCGTCCAAGAATTTTTCAGATACCGAAGTTCGATCACTACCATTTTTATACAAAACCCCGGCCGGAGAGAAATCTGCGGTCGGGGTTGGTTTTTCTCTTTGCTAATGGTTTATATTGACTACTATCATCGGTGGGGGCTACAATTGAATTATAAGACAGCACCGAAAATTCTAATCAAGAGCAATCGCCATGACTCCAGAAACGGTCCAAAAGCACCTTATCCATCAGCCGTTTGAGCCTTTCCGAGTCTTCCTCTCCGACGGGGCGGTATACGAGGTGCGACAACCGGAAATGGTACTGGTCCTGCAACGTGAAGTAGTCATTGCTTTGCCAAAGCCCGGCGAGCGGTTTCCCAGACATTTGGTCTATTGCGACCTAATGCATATCACCCGGATTGAACCGATCAACGGGAAAGCGCCACCAAAAAAACGCCGCTAATCGGAAGACAAATTGGGTCCGAAAAACTTTTAGATTCTCACAAAACACACACACAAGGGTCTAAAGCATGACTACAGCCGAATTGCGAAAAAACGCGAAAGCCCGATTGGATTCCTTACCGCCCAATAAAGTTAAAGTTGCCGCTGAATTTTTAGAATACCTCGATACAGCGGCCAGTCGAGACGCCACGGAGGAATTACTTAAAATCCCCGGAATTCTAGAAGACGTTAAAGAAGCGACGGAACAAATAAAAAAAGGAGGAGGAAAAAATTGGCGAAAGGTACGAAAAGATGTATAAGGTGCTCCTTTTGCCAAAAGCCGAGAAATTCTTTGGCAGGGCAGACGCGACACTGGCAAAAAAGTTGGCCTCTTGCTTCGAGTTGCTGGAAGCCGATCCCTTGCGCTATCCGAACATCAAGAAATTAGTCGGGGCGTTGAAGGGCTTACACCGGTTCAGAGCCGGGGATTATCGGATCATCTATCGGATCGACACCGCGAAGAAAACCGTGTTCGTGTTGCGGATTGCCCATCGAAAAGAGGCTTATGATTGAAAATGTCTTTGGGCCATCTCCAGCGGGACGAATCTATAGAGAAAATCAGTCAAGCGTGGTTGTGAAACCAGAGAAGCAAACCAATAATTAAGTAAGGCGTCCCCGGAATTTCCGTTGTTCTGTTTGCTGCGACTGGGCTTGGCCGACCATGGGGGAACCCAGCAGCAAAATGGCGGGGAAAATCGCAGCGGTTATGTATTGTCGCATCTGCCTGTTCCTTTGGGCTTGATTTGAATTCCGGAGACCAATACCTAATTCGTGCCCGGTTTTTCCGCCGTAATTCCTCTCGTCCAGCCAACCGCCCTGTTTTGTCTGGGGTGAAACTACCCAACATAATAACCGATAGCATGGTGCATCGCAGCACGCCAGTCAATCACCCACTGCGTTACTACAGTCCAACAATTCTAACGAGACCGCAGGCGTTAAAGCGGAGGAAGGCGGGGATGACGTCTAGTCCTAATGGCTTTTATGACTTACACACACCGGCCGTTAGGACACGAAAATGGCGGGCATTTGAAGTTGCCGCGGCAACAGGCGCCGCCTCGGAACAGGAAAGAACGGGGGAACGCTAATTCTCGCTGATTTACGCTGACACCATCGATCAGTGAAGATCAGCGTTGATTGATGTGAATCAGAAAATAAATGTCTCACACAATAACCGGCGGCTAACAGACGCCGGCGGGCATTCACTTATAGTCCAGTTCGCCTTGGGTGGATTGACCGCCGGCTATATTCGACTAATATTTCCATATGGGATTGATTTTGGTGTATAATTGACATATTTCCACGATCTGTAAGGGTTAGTGCAAATCAAAATAACCACTATAGGTTGCGGTGAAGTTGAAAGGTTCATGCGGTTTATTGGCATTAAATTTTTTTAAAGGCCGGGTTACCCTGGGAGGTTGCGATGAAAACAATTCGGAAGCAGATATTGTGTTTGGGTGCCATGGTTTTTGCGGGCGGCGTGTTTTTAACAATATTGTGCGCCGCTGAAGGAAAAAAGGCGATTTCAGCGGATAAGGCTTGGCAACTTTTGAAAGAGGGCAACGATCGATTCGCGGCGGATCGGTCGGAACATAAAGATCTAGGCCAAAAGCGGCGCCAGGAATTGGTCAAGGGCCAACATCCTATTGCCGTGGTGCTGGCATGCGCCGATTCGCGGACTCCGCCGGAACTGATATTCAATCAGGGCTTAGGCGACATTTTTGTCTTGCGGGTGGCCGGCAATATCGCCGATCCGTTCGTTTTAGGCTCCATGGAATATGCCGTGGAACACCTGCACGCGCCGCTGGCGGTTGTATTAGGTCACGAGGAATGCGGCGCGGTGACGGCCGCGCTGAATGCGGAATTACCCGGCGGCAACCTTCGCACGGTTATAAACAACGTGTTCATAGGCAAGCAATTGCCCTTACAGCCCGACGCCGCACTGTCCGCCGCCGTCAAAAATAACGTTCTTCACCAAGCCGAGCTTATCACCGACCGGAGCTACGTTTTGAAAAAAGCCGTAGACGAAAAGCAACTCAAAATCGTGTCCGGGGTGTACCACCTCGACAGCGGCAAAGTCGAATGGTTCGGCGAATAACAGGAACTGACAAAAGGGCATACGGGGTTTATTCAGAGAATCTTACAAATGCCATGGGCAAGATCGCCCGGCCATGCAGACTCTTCTCATAATTCACACATGCCCGAGCAAGCGTAGGCATGCCACCCGCCCAAAACACATGCGTCATTCTTAGCGAAGCGAAGAATCTGGGTGGAGTAAGTTAGAAAATACAAGCATAATTATAAATCCGGCTAGATCCTTCGCTTCGCTCAGGATGACTTTTGGGATAGGTTCTTAAAGAAAAAGGGCGGCAGAAGGCGGGCAAAGCGGCAATCCGCCTCGGCGTAAACTGTCGGGGGTGATTTTACAGCGGCAATTCTCACCTATAGAGGCGGGTTTGAAGAATCACCTGCCATACTATTGACAGGGGGTAATCTAAGGATATACTAAGCAATAGTTTCACTCGCACCCTATAATGAGGCAGCGTCCGCACCCCAAAGCAAAACGACCGTTCGATCCCAATGGCGAACGCGGGGGTGCATTCTTGATCGGCTCGAAGCGAAGAGCCGTCCCGCATATATATTACTAAAGTCCCGCTACTAACTTTTTACCTTTGCCGAACGCGGAGCAACTATGATGCGCACACACTCATCAATTCTTTTTATAGCACTCCTGATAAGCGGTCCCGCACTATTTGAAGATACAGTGTTCGCCCAGCTAAAAGCCTTTCCCGAGGCCGAGGGTTTTGGGGCCTTTGTCACCGGCGGGCGGGGCGGTACGGTGTATCACGTCACAAATCTTAACGACTCCGGCGCCGGATCGCTGCGCGACGCGATCAGCCAGCCGAATCGCATTATAGTGTTCGACACCAGCGGCGTTATTAACATTAGCAGCGCGCTTGCCATGAGCAACAACATCACCATAGCCGGGGAGACCGCGCCGGGCGACGGCATAACCATATACGGCAACGAATTATCAGGGAGCAACCGCAGCAATATAATCGTGCGCGATATTCGAATTCGCTCGGGCATGAACACCGCCTCGGACGTAAAAGCCCTCAATGTCACCACCGGCCACGATATGATCTTCGATCATCTCTCGATCGAGTGGGCACAATATGATAACTTAGGTATGACTTCAAATTCCTACAATATTACACTCCAGAATAGTATTTCGGGCGAACCGATCAGTTCACAATACTCCGGCGGCTTAATAGATAGCTCCACTAATATCACGCTCAGCCACAACCTCTGGATCGATGCCAAAACTCGCAATCCCAAGATCAAGGGAAATCTTCAGTACATTAACAACGTGGTGTACAACTGGGGAGTCACAGAGGGCCTCTCGGGCGGCCATTCCTCGGCAAACTGGTATGAAGACGTCATTAACAACTATTTCATCTCAGGACCCAGTTCCTCTTCCACCATCGCCGGCGAGTTCTCGTCAACAGACCAAGTCTATCAATCGGGCAACCTTAAGGACACGAACAAGAATGGCTTACTCGACGGCGCCGCTATGTTAACGTCCGACTTTGGAGGAGGGCCCACATTTCGCGCCGCGCCGTATAACAACCCCACGGTTGCCGTGACCACCGACAGTGCAACCGCGGCTTACGCCAAAGTGATTGCGGGCGCCGGGGCGCTGGTGCGCGACCCGGTCGATACCACTCTTATCAATCAAGTAACTTCGCTGGGAACTTTGGGCGCGGTCATCGCTAACGAGACCGTGGTGGGCGGTCAGCCGTCGATGACCGTGGTGACCAGGCCCGCCGGTTTCGATTCGGACGGCGACGGCATTCCCGACACCTGGGAGACCGCACACGGGCTGAACCCCAACAACGCCGCCGACCGCAACTTGCTCAATCCCGAGGGTTACACTATGGTCGAGCAATACATTAATGAGCTAGGCGCAAACCACGGCACACCAACCTGGAACGGCACGAGTGGCAATTGGCTCACTCCGGCATACTGGACAACGGGGGCTTTACCCACGAACGACGACAACGCCTACGTAGTGGGCAACGGCACCGGCGCCAACGCCCTGATCACAGTCACGGGGAACTTGGCCCAGTGCTTCTCCCTGCATATAGGGGGCAACAGCGGTCCGAGCGGCGATAAGGTGAGCGTAAACGGCACGCTGGCAGTCACCGATACTATTTATGTGGGCGACCAGAACAACGGCACGCTGGAGATCGACGGCGGATCTGTGCAGGCTTGGAACGTGCAACTGGGCAAAACCGTCGGCGGCACTACATATACGGGAAACCTGTTACTAAACGGCGGCATTTTGAAGACTTATCAGGTTGTTCTCGGCGGCGGCACGCCCGGAAACTGGACCAGCGGCGGCTCTTGCACGTGGTCCGGGGGCACGGTGCAGGCAATCGGCGCGCTGAACTTTGCCGTCCCGGCGACAATCGGCGCGGGCGGGGCAACGATCGACTCGAACGGTTTTGCTTGCACGGTTTCCGGCGTCCTTAGCGGCAACGGCGGACTGACTAAAATCGGCACAGGAACTCTGACACTCACCACTTCGAATACCTTTTCCGGCGACACGAAAATTAGCGGCGGCAATATCACGTTGTCCACCGCCAACGCACTGCAAAAAAGCACTCTCGATTACAACGGTTATGGCGGAACATTGAGTTTCGGCACGCTGACCGGCGCAGCCTTCGGCGGGCTTAAAGGCAGCCAAAATTTATCGTTGACCAACACTGGTTCCGCCGCCGTGCAGTTACAGGCGGGCGGCAACGGGCAATCCACCTCCTATAGCGGCGTTCTTTCCGGCGCCGGATCGCTGACCAAAACCGGCACCGGCTCGCTGATCCTCAGCGGTGCGAATGCCTACACCGGCAGCACAACCATCAGCGCCGGCACGCTGGCCTTGGGCGGTAATAACGTACTGCCCGCTTCCTCATCCATGATCCTCAGCGGCGGAACATTGGCCACCGATAGCTTCAGTCAAACAAACTCGCTCGGCAAACTAACGCTCACCAGCGATTCCATGATCGACATGGGCGTCTCCGGCGGCAGCATCCTTAACTTTGCGGACAGCCACTTGACGTCTTGGTCGGGCACGCTGACGATCAGCAACTGGAACGGCTCTCTTAGCGGCGGCGGCGCAGACGAACTGTTTTTCGGCTCTTCAAACTCAGCCCTTGCACTGGGGCAGTTGAACGACGTCATCTTCACAAATCCCAACGGTCTTTCAGGCTCCTATCAAGCGGGAATCCTGGCGACAGGCGAAATCGTACCTGTGCCCGAGCCGGCGGCAATCACGCTTTTAATCGCTGCCGCCTTGGGAATGTTATTCTATAGGAAGAGAAGGCAATAAAATTCCGGGTAGTTAAGATGTCTCGGAATTGATTAGAAATTTAATCCCTTAGTTCTTTTTCCAGCTCATTGCACCTTGGGCCTATTCACTGCCCGGGCGCTTTGCCGCGTGTTATTGCAGTATCCTTTTTTTCATCGCCGCCGATGCCTTTCAGATGCCGGTCGAAAAAGGCGTTTACCATTTCGGCGAGATCAGGGCCGCCGAAGCCGGGGCCGTGGCCGGCGCCTTCGATGATGTGCAGGCGGACGCTTACGCCGGCTTTTTTCAAGGCCTCGTAGAGCAACTCGCTTTGATTGTATGGGACCAGCGGGTCTTGGTCGCCGTGGACGATTAGAAACGGGGCGGCGGCGGGCGTGGCGTATGTGATCGGATTGGCCCGGGCCGCTTTGTCCTTGTTCTCAAGGATCGGGCCGCCGATCAGGCGCGACTCGGGCGAGGAAGGCGTGTCGTGTTTCATGGGCGCGTTGGGCAGCAAGTGGGCTTGAATTTGCAGGAAGTCGGTCGGGCCGAAATAGTCGCACACGGCCTGCACGCGGCTGGAAAGGTCGAGATTTTCGCCTTTGTCGAATTCCTTAACATGGCCGGTAGTGCCTAAAAGCGCGACCAGATGCCCGCCCGCGGAACTTCCCCACGCCCCGAAATGTTCGGCGTCCAGGCCGTATTGTCCGGCATGTGCGCGGAGCCAGCGCACGGCGGCCTTGCAGTCTTCGATTTGGGCGGGGAAAATCGCCTCGTTGCTGAGCCGGTAGTTGACGCTGGCCACGGCATAGCCGCGCTGCAGCATGCGGCGCGCCGGGCAATCGGCCTTATCGCCCCCGGACCAGGCCCCGCCGTGAATCCAGATGATAAGCGGCAGCGGGCCCCGCGGCTTTTCCGGCAGATAAAGATCGAGCAGCAGACTTTTTTCGCCGGCCCGGGCATACTCAAGATCGCGCAAAGATTTTACTCCGGGCAATTCTTTGCCGGAGGGATTTCCGGCCTGCCCGCCGGAGGAAGAAGGTTGCTGCGCCTGAACCGGCGGCGCCGATCTCATGCCGAAAATAAGTGCGATCCCTAAAAAAACAATTACTTTCAGTTTCATAAAATCCTCGGCATTCCGTTTTTTGGTCTATGTAAGCGGATAATAAAAACGTTCAGCAGGCACCGGGCGGTGCGAGACCGCAAGCGGCTGTATAATCATCCCATTTGCATAATCACTTCAATCGCTTCATAGGAGGCGGCGATGGCAAGCACGATGAACACAATAATATTTCCCTTTAGATTCATCAAAACGGCCTGTGCATAGCGTGCACCTATATTTTCTCCCTCTTTCGGGCTGAAAAGATAAATTGGCACAAGCAGTGCGAAAAAGGCGGCGAGTATATAGCCTTCGCCCTCCAAGAGCAGCGTGCCCGAATGAAAAAGCATGCCCCAGGCAAGAACCATGTATGACGGCGCCAGCAATATTCCCCACATTGTTGCGCGAAACACCGCCATCAACACGCCTATACCCGGCACGATAACCGACGGCAAGGTAATTACCAAGAGCGAGCCGGCAAAAAAATTGATTAGAAGCGTGACAACGGCCGCCACGGCGACGTTCCGGCTTTCATAGGCCATACCCGCCACTCCGAGCGGTCCCGATTCGCTCTCGATTTGTCCACCTATCACGGTTAGCATGAAATCCTGCAACAGGGGCGCTTCATATATCACCAACATGCCTATCAGGAAAAGGCCGAAATAAACGGCGTGCATCAGGCTGAACAGTTTCCAATGCCGGCTGATTTCGGCCAGGGGCGCTCCGATCCAGGCGTTTGTAATGCGGCGTGCGGCAAACAAGTAAATCCGTATGAGCAAGCCCGAACCGCCCAATAAAAACAGCAATACGCCCAATGCATAGTTATAGTACGCGGTTTTATTCATGCGCTGCAAACCGGTAACAGCGGTTAGTTCCTTGCGGGGAAACTGTTTTTTAAGATCTTTGATCTTTTTCAAATCATCCGAGGAAATCAGATAACCGTCGACCAATGATTCTCCATTTTTTTCCAGTATACTTCGCATGGCTGGATCGTCGGCGGCATAACATGCGTCCAGTTGCAGGGAATCGGTTTTTTTAAGCGCGCCGACTACCGTCAATATCTCATCGCCGACCATAATCCGGTCTCGGCCGGCCGTGTGCGGATCGGCAAGCACTTCCTTGGTTCCCGGCTCGGGCAGCCTGCCGGAGTCCAGCATGTTTTCGGCGAATCGTTGCTTAAAATCCGGAGAAAGGATCAGCATTTGCCGGTGATTGCGCGAGAATGACTCGCTTAGTTCCGGGTCTATTCCGCCGAATGCCTGGGTCAGAGTTTTGACATCCTCGCCGGCCGGCAGAAAATACACTAAAACCGGCGATCCCTTCTCGGCCTTTGCCCCGGGCTGTTTGGCGACATAAAGAACATGCCGGTTGCCGCCCGATCCCAGGATGTTTTGCGCCTGTCGATAAGCGAGCGCCATCAAGGCGATCCCGCCGACGGCAGCCGCCAACCAAATCAACGACCATATACGGGCCATGAAAATGCTCCTTACTCCAAGAGTTCGTCCCAAAAGTCATCCTGAGCGAAGCGAAGGATCTCACTGGAAGTTATATTTTATTAGTGTTTCCATCTTATTCCACTCAGATTCTTCGCTTCGTTCAGAATGACTCGCTTGTTTTAGGATAGCCATTATATATTACTTTTTCTCCGCCTTGGCGAAATCGTAGATAAAAATTCCATAGCCCACGCCTGCCTGATCTTTGGATTTGGCCATTTGGAAGGCCATGTACCGGCCGTCGTCGCTTACGACCGGGTTGGAGGACTTGTAACCGGGATAGTCGCTGAAGTAAGTCATCCGTTGGGTTTGGCCGCTGCCGTCGAGTTTCAGTTTCCAAAGGTCCACATAATTCGAGCCTTTGTGATTCTGGCGGTCGCACTCCACGCAGGTGTATTGGCCGTCGGGAAAGATGCCTTCGGGCTCGTCGTATTGGCCGGGCGCGTTGGAGTAGTTCACCACTTTTTTGGTGGCAAGATCGATGCCGCAAACTTCCGTTCCCTGGTACCCGTAGGCGGTGAAAGTGAGTTCCCGTTCCTCGGGCGGGCGGAAGTTCTGCGGTTCCAGCGTACATTTAAAGGGCAGGTCGCGGCTTTCGACGATGATCTTCTGATTGGCCAGTTTCGGCGTGCCGTTTTCGTAAACGATGTCGGCTTCCTGTAGCCGCGATTGGCCCTTCGCCATCTCGTCCGGATATTGCTCGGCGACGTGGGCCCAGGCGATGTGCATCCGTTTGCGCGATACGGCCGGGCCTTCGCTGCACTTGGTCCCCAGCGGCACGGGCGGCTTGGTCAGGCTTTTGTCGAGCACGTAAAGCCAACACTGCACGCGGCTTACGTGCGGATTTTTCGGATCGAACTCCTCCGGGCCGGAAAGCAGGATGTCGCCGTTTGCCAGGTACAGGGCCCGGGTGTAGCCGCGGTGATAATAATGATGCGTCACCGGGCGGATAAAATTGGTGGCGACATCGATTTCGTAGACGTCGCCGTATGTTTTGGCGAGAAAGAGGATTTTTTTACCGTCCAGCGACCAGTCGGCCCGTTCGCCGAACGAGGTCAGGCGCGTAATGTGCGGGGGCAAATCATCGGCCGGAGATTTGCCGGCCTTTGCCGGGTCGCCGGGTTCGGCTGCGTAAAGCGCGGCGGCGAAAAGCAGCAAACCGGGCCAGGAGGATTTGCACAGAAATCGTGCATGTGTCATAAATGTTCCTTTCCGAAAATATCGAATGGATATCATTTATAAGCCTATATCGCGATACCGTAAGCGGTTTTTCTACATTAATCTCCAATTTCCCGAGCTTACCACATATATGCCCAGGAGAAAATTGGTTACGGCATGGGCGGCCACGCAGTCCCAGATATTGCGGGTGCGGAGCATGAGCCAGGTTACCAGCGAGAACCATGCCGCGGCGGCGAGCAATTCGGCTGGATGCATCAGCACCGGCACGAGCGTGCCCAAGACCAAGGCCAGGCGGTTCACCTTGCCGAAGGGGACTTCCCACCAATCACGCTCGACAACGAATCGCATTACAAAGCCGCGGAGGAAAAACTCCTCGATCACCGGCACAATAAGGACCAGTCCGAAAAAGCGCGTTGCCAAAAAAATCCAGGCCCTGAGCGGTTGGTCGGCCAATTTTTCAAATGGATTGAACGCCGCCCGCTGGCCGGCGCCGATGATCCAGCCCAGCCTGAGGCGTTCCAATGCGGGTTGAAGATATCTGTGTTCCACATCCAATCGGCACAGGCCGACCCAAATAAAAATGCCAGCCACGCCCACCACAATCGCCAACAAGGTGATGCGAAAGGGAAACTGCCGATACCCGGGCAGCACAAAGGCAATAGCCGCCAATGTGAGGGCGACCTTTACTGTATAAATCATCGGATACCAATTGTATGGGATGGCAAGGCCGATGGATTTGCCGCCGGGAGCGTCGGGCGTGGGCTCCAAAGACCCAACCAGCATAAACACCACCAAAGGCAAAAGAAACACGAGCCAGGGATTTTCTCGCGGCATATCTGCAAATCCTTTTTATTTGTTATTCAGTTTCACAATTGTTCCCGCAAAGCCCAGGATTGCAACCCGTGGGCTTAAAAAAATGCCGCCATAAGCCTAAATGAGTGTGTTTTGCAATTGCTTTATAAGGGGAAATCTGGCACCCTATTAATTGTAGACAATACATGATTCGCCGCCCGATTTCAAGGAGAAGGAATCTTTATGCCGAAATGGATTTATCGAAAGTTGGTTCTTGCGCTCATAATTATCGGACTGTTTGGCGTGCCTGTTTGGCAGGTTGCAGGACCGGCGTTAGCCGATGATCTGCCCGCCGCCGGCCCGGGAGGCGCATGGCAAACGGTCGCCGTGGGCAAAGGCTTTGATGACGCGAAGTTCGATTATCAGATCAGGTTTCACTCGCAGCGCAACGGATATCGGGTGTATCAGGTAAAATATCCCTCGCCGGTGAAAACGGCCGTGGAACAGAACAACACGGTGCCGGCCGATTATTATCTTCCCAACGACATTATGCCCAGGGGACTGTCCCAATTTTCACGTAGTGAAAATGGGACTGCCCCCTTACCATTCCCGAACAGTCCCCGCCGTCCTGCGGTGATTTGCCTGCACATCCTCGACGGCAACGACGCATTGACCGACCTGGTTTGCTCGGTGCTGGCCTTGCGGGGCGTTCCGGCGATCATGTTCCGTCTGCCGTATTACGGCGAGCGCGGCCTGCCCGGCGGACCGGAGGTTTTGGCCAAAGATCCCAAAATGTTCGCAGGCGCAATCGCCCAGGCCGGGCAGGATCTGCGGCGGACCATCGACGTGCTGGCCTCCCGGCCGGAGGTGGATGCCGATCGCATCGGGGTGACGGGCATCAGTTTGGGCGGGATCATCGCGGCCACTGCGGCAGGGGGCGAGCCGCGGATCAATCGGGCCGCGCTTATCCTGGCCGGCGGCGACCTCATAAAGATCATCCATCACGCCCGGGAAACACGACCGCTGAGCAAAATGATTTTGGCGCTTCCGCCGCAAGAGCGGAGCGACATAGAAGGCAAAATCGCCGAGGTCGATCCGCTCCGATTCGCCGCGGGACTCAAGGATAAGGCACGACAAGGCAAGGTGATGATGTTCAACGCGGCCGAGGATGAGGTAATTCCCCGGGAGTGCACCGAAAAACTCGCCGAAGCCATGGAAATGAACGACCGGGTTGTATGGATACAAGGCTTGGGGCATTACACGTCGATGGCCGAACTGCCAAGGGTGCTGAAGGCTACGGCCGAGTTTTTTGCCCAGGATCTTCCCCCCGGCACTGCGCCGCCGATTGTGGAAAAACAATCCACGCCCTTTCAGACGATTGCCGCAGTGCTTGGGCAGGCCGCCGCGATCCTGGAAACCAAGCCGGAGCCGGGCAAATGCCACATAGTTGATCTCGATATAACGATTTCCAGGATGGATCAACAGCAAGAGGCGGGCCATTTTCGCCTGGTCCGCGGCACGCAGGGCAAGTTCGCTTTTTCCTGCAAATTGCCGGCCGGAACCGAGATTTCCATCGGGCAGAACGAACATCCGTGGATGGCCACCGGGGGCAAAGAGGTTTACGAAGGGACCGAGAATCCGGGCCCGGGATTGAAAGATCCGCTGGAATTTTTCGACCCCAAGCAGGTGGCCTTGCTCAAGATGCTTTGCGGAGTGCTTAACAGCGTGGCCCTTGCCCCGGATGTTTTGGAGCGGCTGATCACGGCCAAAGACGAGGATTTTGTCGGCGGCGGGCGGGTGATTCAGATTTCGCTTTCGGGAAGAATTCCCGCCGGCATGCGATTGGAACTCAACTCGGAGGACGATTTGGGACTATCGCAAATTTCCCGGGGACTGTCCCGATTTTCACGCAGTGAAAATGGGACTGTCCCCTTATCTTCCGCTCCGGGAAAACCGGAAGAATGTACGCCGCAAAATCTGACATTCAACTTTCCCGGCGTGGAAGGCAGCGTGAAATTTGCCGAGTGGAAGATCAACGCGTCCGAGAAAGACTCCCTATTCCAGCCGCCCGCCGATCTGCCCCAGCGCAAAGTCGATCAGGGCTTTTTATATACGCTGTTTTCGACCTCGCTGAGGTTTGCTGTGGGGACGGCGGAATAGCCGATTGGGAACGGTGAAGATATTTACTGCACGTGTCGAGTATGGAACAGTGTCACTCGGCACGGACATCCCTCACAAGGTCATCCCACGCCGAAAGCCGAGGGTCGCGAATGCCGTATATTCCGGCAAGTTGTTCGCGTACCCAAGGGCTATCGAATTGTTTGCCCTGCGTTCTGAGGATCTGCTCGACGTCGGCGAGGTCCTTGCGGCGAAAGAACATCATTTTGAACACAGTTAGGGATTCTGCGTCCCAGATCATAATCGGCCGGCCGCCGAGTTCGACACTTTTACGCCGCGCACGTGCGATTTCGTAAAAGGGAACAATCGGCAGGAAAACGTCCACGCTCAAGCCGGCAAAAGTCACGCGGCAGAAACCATTCTCATTGAGGGAAG
>JBEKZY010000012.1:0-33146 GCA_049509395.1 Thermoguttaceae bacterium
CTATGCCACAATAGTTCACGGCCAACCTCCTTCTGTTGGTAAGGACTGATAAAGTGTAACGAACAAAATCAGTATCCTAACCGATGGACGCGAGGTTGGCTCACTTCATAGCTTCTCCTATTAGCCTATACCGCACTGACTAAAGCGGCGGATAACTACTGGAACGTTGTTGCCGGCGATTGGTCCGACACCAATCCCATTCCGTGGAGCCTGGGCGCGGAGCCGGCGTCGATCGACAGTGCATACATACAAAATGGCGGGACGGCAAACATTACCCAAACCGGAGAAAGGTGCAGTTATCTTTACCTTGGCGCGGCAAGCGGTGGAGCAGTCGCGATGAGCGGAGGGAATCTGGCTGTGTCAATCTATATGTATGTGGGCTACTCTGGCACGGGAACTTTCGTGCAGACCGGCGGGACAAACGATATCCAGTCTGGTCTTTTTGTTGGTTATTACGGCAACGGCAGATTCGATCTAGGCGATTCCGCGCAGATAACAGTGCACGCGGGCGAGTCTGTTGGTGAGATTGGCACGGGGATATTCAATCAAACCGGCGGGACGAATTCAGCGATTTCTGGGCTCAATCTTGGGTGGGCCACTGGTTCCCTCGGTACGTATAACTTAAGCGGCGTTGGACAGTTGACCGCCGGTCCCGAGCGTATTGGTTGGGCTGCTGGTACTGGGACATTTACCCAAACAGGAGGAACAAACTCCGCCAGCAGCGTCATAATCGGTACCACAGGAAGTTACACCTTGAGCGCGGGCACATTGAATATCAATAATGGGAGTTTTGAAAATCAAGGAGTTTGCGATTTATCCAATAGTTCGGCGACAATAAATGCCGTTTCCTCGATTGTTGACTTTTCCAACGCCGTACTCACCAATCCAGGAAATATTTCGGTTAACGTGGACTCGAAATCCTTGCTTATGGTGCCCGCTGGTTTTGCCCCGGCGCTTAGTTTTAAGACTTACTCGAACTATGGTCTTTTGTACCAGGCAGGCTCGCCGTTGGATATTCCCGCCGGTTATACTTTTGACACGAGCATGAGGCTTGCCTATCACGTAAATTGCGCGGGGTCGCTTACGGCCTGGAGTATGATAGACGGAGTGAACGTTTCGGGCGCGGGAAGCGTGAATTTGAAGGACACTGTTGGTTTGTACGTCAATGACGCGATTTCCGGCATTAGCGGCGGTTCGCTAAAGGAATATTATCAGTATATCGGGACATCTGGTGCGGGAACGTTCACGCAGAGCGGGGGCAGCAATGTATGCCTGTATGATTCTTACATAGGCTATAATTCGGGGTGCAGCGGAACATACAATTTGAGCGGTGGCACCCATGCAATCTCCCCTCCTTATAATGGTGATCTTTATGTTGGCGGGTACAATGGTTCCTCCGCCAGCGGCACATATAACCTGAGCGGCACGGGCCAGTTGACGGTTCCGCATGAATGCGTAGGCTTCACGGGTTCAGGTGTGTTTACTCAGACGGGTGGAACCCATAACGTCGGATTCATTGAAATCGGACCTAGCGGAACGTATACCCTCAGCGCCGGAACGCTGAACCTAAGCGCGGGCATTGACAATCAAGGAACCTTTGATTTGTCGAATAGTTCGGCCACGATCAACTTGACCAGCGCTTCGCTTGATTTGTCTAACGCGATACTCGTGAATGCCAAAAACATGTCTCTTAGCATAAGTTCTGCGTCAATATTAATAGTGCCCAACGGTTTTGATCCCGCAGGCTACTTCAAATCCTACACAAATTACGGCATCCTGCACCAAGCCGGCTCACCATTGACTATTCCGGCTGCTACAACATTTTATGCCTGCGGCACTATCAACGACCGTGTTGATTGCCTGGGGAGGCTCAAAACGTCTGATAACATCACTGGGTGCAAGATCAACCTGAACGGCGGATTAACTGTCTCAGGGACCGGCGACGCCGAACTCCGAGGAGGTAGATTATGCGTCAACGATTCTATTTCCCGCATCGATG
Organism: Thermoguttaceae bacterium; assembly: GCA_049509395.1. Classification (GTDB taxonomy): domain Bacteria; phylum Planctomycetota; class Planctomycetia; order Pirellulales; family Thermoguttaceae; genus JBEKIK01. The sequence goes on from JBEKZY010000012.1 coordinate 2,000, forward strand.
GCGGCACAGCACGGATGCGTGAGCAGTACATCGGCTCCGCGGGTACTGGATCATTCACGCATACCGGCGGTTTAAATTGCACCGGTTATCTATATATCGGCTGCGATGGCGGGAATGGAGCGTACAATCTGTCAGGCGCGGGCCAGTTGGATTCGGACGTTGAGTACGTTGGCTACTCGGGCGGCGGAACATTTGTTCAAACAGCCGGCTCTAATTCATGTAGCGAATCGCCATCAGATCTGTATCTTGGATACAATTCAAATGCCATAGGTATGTACAACTTGAGCGGCAGCGGAAAACTATCATATGGCTATGAATACATCGGCTACTCTGGCAATGGCACGTTTACTCAGACCGGCGGGACGAACTCAATCTCTTATTACAACGGGCTTTATCTTGGCTACAATTCTGGTTCGTCGTGCACCTACAATTTGACAGGCGGCACGCTCATCACGCCGTCAATCAGCCAAGGTTCCGGCGCTGCCGTGTTTAACTTCGGCGGCGGAACCATTCAGGCTGGTGGCAATCTTCTTTCGATTTCATTTCCTATGACCCTGACGGGCGAGGGTGGCAATGCGAATATTGATACGGTGGGCTACTCTGTGTCAGTTTCTGGAATTCTTTCCGGCGACGGCGGCTTGAATAAACTCGGGACCGGAACGCTAAAGCTCGGCGGGGCCAACACATATAAAGGAAATACGTTGATACAAGCAGGGAAACTGATGCTTTCCTCAAGCGGGTCAATTGGATCGTCTCCGATTATCGATATCCTAAGCGGGGCTTCGTTCGATATAAGCGCAAGAAACTCCGGCAATGGCGGTTTCACGCTTGCTAGCGCGCAAACCATTATAGGCGCCGGCACAGTGACGGGAAATCTTGTGGCCGGGTCAGGCAGCCACATCGATCCCGGCGATTCAGCGGGGGTGCTGACGGTAACCGGCAAACTGACGCTCAACTCCGGAGCGCTGCTGGATTTCGAGTTGGCTGCTGTCTCGGCCAGCGACATGATCTCCATGAGCAGTTCGACTTTGTATATCAACAATCTTGATTTTACCGCTTTCAATTTCACCGCGCTTAGCGGTTTCAGCGTTGGGACTTACACGCTGATTGACGCAGGCACGATCTCCGGCAATTTGGGATCGAACCTTACTGGCGCGATCGGTAGCTATTCGGGCACGTTATCCAAGTCGGGCAACGACCTGATATTGACCGTGGCAGTGCCCGAACCGGGGACATGGATTCTATTGGCCATGGGCTTCCTGGCAATGATTGCGTATAGAAGAAGTTCCGGGAGCAAGCTCCCGGGCTAAACAAAGGCTAAACCATGAGGCGGCCGTTGGCGCGCCCTTTCAGGGCTTGGGGGTTTTGATGCGGTCCGCCGACCCAGGGCTGCGCTACGCTCCGCCCTGGGCTATCGTAGCGCGCCGCTTCGCGGCTAAACAAAGGCTAAACCATGAGGCGGTCGTTGGCGCGCCCTTTCAGGGCTTGGGGATTTTGATGCGGTCTGCCGACCCAGGGCTGCGCTACGCTCCGCCCTGGGCTATCGTAGCGCGCCGCTTCGCGGCTAAAACCGACGGCCCTTCATCCCTCATCCTTCATCCCTCATCCTTCATCCCTCATCCTTCATCTCTCATCCTTCATCTCTCATCCTTCATCTCTCATCCTTCATCTCTCATCCTTCATCTCTCATCCTTCATCTCTCATCCTTCATCTCTCATCCTTCATCCCTTATCTCTCATCTCTGATTCTTAACCCAGCCAGCGCGGGTTGTGTGCGGTGCTGTCGAACATGTTGCCGGTTTTAAACGGTTCGAATCGGCCTTCGGCGGCCGCCTGGGCTGTTCGCTCGAGCAGCGAGGCGATCTGCTGGGACGTTAGCGGTTTGAAGTCGCGGACGGCGTCGAGGTCCTGGCGGAGGATGTCGAGGCTGTCGATGCCGGTTATGACCGTCGCAGTGGGTAGGCTCATGGCGTAGTGCAGACACTCGACCGGTTTTACCACGTTGCTGCGAAGGATTACGCCGCTGCCCATCGATTTCATGCCCAACACGCCGATTTCTTTTTTTACCAAAAGCGGCAGCACTTTTTTCTCGAAACTGCGGAAGTGGGCGTCCATCACGCTGAGGGGCATCTGCACTGCGTCGAAGCGGAAATCGTGTTTGTCGGCCATGTCCAGCATGCGGAGGTGGACCGTAGGGTCTTTGTGGCCGGTGAAGCCGATAAAGCGTATCTTACCGGCTTTGCGGGCATCGAGCATCGCCTCCTGCGCTCCGCCGGGTGCGAAAATCCGGTCGGGATCTTCCAGCCGGATTACCTCGTGATGCTGCATCAAGTCGATGCGGTCGGTTTTCAGGCGTTTGAGGGATTCGTCGATTTGCGCGGCGGCCGCTTGTTTTGTGCGCCCGTCGATCTTGGTCATGAGGAAGACCTTGTCGCGGTAGCCGTCTTCCAGGGCTTTGCCCATGCGGATTTCGCTCTCTCCGCCGTTGTAATCCCAACTGTTGTCCATGAAGTTTATGCCATGATCGACGGCCTGGCGGATAATGCGGACGCTTTCCTTTTCGTCCCATTGCATGCCGATGTGAAAGCCGCCCAAGCCGATGACCGACACGCGCTGGCCGGTCTTGCCCAGCGGGCGATAAATCATTTCGCCTTTGACCGTTTCGTCCGATTGTGCGGGACCGCCCGGCTGGGGTTCATCGGCCCAAGCCGCGGTTGCGAAAGAATCGAGGATTCCGCCGGCCACAACCGGCACTGACGCGGCAAGGGCGGATTTCAAAAAATCGCGGCGTTCCATATCCGTCTCCTTTACTTTGGACGGTTTATTATAGTTTGGCCGTCAAGTGCCGTTAGATTTTTTTGAGAGCGAAAGAGAAAATATCACATAATTTAAAAAAATCAAACCCACGGGTTGCAACCCGGGGGCGTAATGAATTTCTTTTTATGAACCTAAAAAAAGCCGCTTTTGTTATTTTTTCGCGGAGTGGGCGCGCTGGATCAGGGGGATGAATTCGCGCTGTTTGTAGCCCACGTACAGGTCCATGGGGCGGTGGATGGCCTTGTCGGGGGAGAGGTGCATCTCGCGCCAGTGTGCGACCCAGCCGGGCAGGCGGCCCAGGGCGAAGAGCACGGTGAACATATTCTTGGGGATGTTCATGATGCGGTAGATGATGCCGGAGTAGAAATCGACGTTCGGATAGAGTTTGCGCTCGATGAAGTATGGATCGGTCAGGGCTACTTCTTCCAATTCCTGGGCGAGGTCGAAGAGCGGGTCTTTTTGGCCGTGTTTGTCCAGCAGTTTGTGGCAGACTTCCTTGATGATCTTCGCGCGGGGATCGTAATTTTTGTACACGCGATGGCCGAAGCCCATGAGGCGGAACTCTTTGCTTTTGTCCTTGGCCATATCGATGTATTTGTGCAGATTTCGGCCGTCGGTCATGATGGTTTCGAGCATGTTGATGCAGGCTTCGTTTGCCCCGCCGTGCCATTCGCCCCACAGTGCGCCGATGCCGGAGGCGATGGCGGAAAACAGGTTCACGTTGCTCGAGCCGACCATGCGGACCGCCGAGGTGCTGCAATTCTGGCTGTGATCGGCGTGCAAGATCAGAAGCAGGTTCAGGGCGTCGACGAAGTCGGGGTCCATCTGATATCGTTCGCTGGGAATGGCGAACATCATGTGCAGGAAGTTCTGGCAATAGGTGAGGTGGTTTTCCGGATAGATGAAAGGCTGGCCGATGGATTGCTTGTACCCGAACGCGGCGATGGTGGGCATTTTGGCCAGGATGCGGTAGATGGCCAACTCTTGCTGCTCGGGACTGCGGGGATCGAGCGAATCCTTGCAATAGATCGGCAACGCGCTGACGACCGAACTGAGAATGGCCATGGGCTGGGCGTCGGGCGGAAAACCGGCGTAAATCGTTTTCATCCCTTCGTGCAACATGGTGTGTGTGCGGATATTTCGGCGAAACTCTTCGAGCTGCTCCGGAGTGGGCAACTCGCCGTAGATCAGCAGGTAGGCGGTTTCGGTGAAGTCGCAGCGCTCGGCAATCACTTCCACGGGATAACCGCGGTAGCGGAGCACTCCGTTTTCGCCGTCCACCAGGGTGATGGCGCTGCGAGTGGAACCGGTGTTGGAGTAGCCTTCGTCCAGGGTGACGCAGCCGGTGGTGCGGAGCAACTTGCTGATATCGAGGGCCCGATTGCCTTCGGTGCCCTCCACAAGGGGCAGTTCGTAGGTTTTATCGTCGATTGTGAGTTTTGCGGTAGTATCCATTTTGGTAACGGCGGAAAAGGGGAATGATTATCAGTTACATGGAGTAATTTTATCGTGTAAAGGTTCGGGATTCTAGGACCCCTGGCAAAAGATAAAGGGGAGGACGGCCAGGGGATAGGGTTCCAGTATTGATGTTTGATCGTGAATTGAGTGTGTTTTTTATTGCAAATTGTCAAATGCAAATTTCAAATTGCAAATTGAACAACAATAAAGACTTGCGAGAATTCCACGAACGCAGGGAACCACTCTAGTGTACACTGACTAGAGAAAAGATGTATCTCTGCATACCTCTGCGTGCTCCGCGGTAGATGACTTCTGTTTACGCCAGGGTGCGGTCGTAATTGAAGTGGAAGGTTTCGTCTTTAAGGAGCGGAGCGTTTTGCCAATCGGCTACGGGATCGTCGGAGCCAAGCAGATCGACGACCAGGTGCTGGACGCGGATTTGCTGGTTTGTCAGGCCGCGGAGGTCGAAGGGATCGACGGGACGGAACACGCTCAGGCCGTGCTCGCGGCGGGGGATGATTTTAATATCTCGGCGATCTGTTAGCACTTGGTTTAATAAATGGTCGGGGACTTCGACGCGGGTGGTTATTAGCGGGGGTCGGCCGAAGACGACAAGCGAGCAGGGCAGGGGGCAGTGGGCGGTGAGGTCTTCCAGTTGGCGGCGGTCGGCCTCGGGCGAAAGGGTGACGCATTTTATGCTTTTTTCGGCAAGCAGTTGTGCGGCCAGGGAATTGAGTACCGGCAGGCCGGGCCCGGATTGAATTTCTACATTGGCGGCTTTTGCCAGGAGCCAGCCGCCCCAACTGTTGACTTCCACGGTTACGCCTTCTTGGGCGCACTCGGCGAGTAGTTTTTTGATTTGGGGAATGTCGTCCTCGAAAAACACCTGCGGCAGGGCGGCGACCAATTCGACGTTCTCGCACATTGCCCGGATGCGGCCGAGCATGTTGGGGGTCAGGCTCTCGACAATTATGCCCTTTGGTCGGACGCGCTGCAAAAAGGCCGGGGCGGCCTTTGCATCCAGCCGTGCCCGGTCGGGTTTTTTGCCCAGGTAAAGACGGTTCGAGTCGTTGGCTTCGGCGGGAATCAGCAGATTGCTTACTGCCGGGGGCAGATCGATGCGGACCAATTCGTCGGGCGATTTTTGGGCCAGGCGAATAGTTTTGGAAATCTGATCAACCAATGCATTTGCTGCCCGGGGAGTGAGCAGGAATTCGGGGTCGTTTGTTTCGCGGCGTCCGAGTCGAAAAAAGGGGACAGGACCCCTATTAAAGGGTCCTGTCCCCTTTTTCCCTTGGGCGAGTTGGTCGAAAAGGGTTCCGATGGCCACGGCCTTGTGCGGGCGGCGGATGATGGTCTTGGGTATTCTCCACTCGTCGGTGCGAGGGCCGCAGACGCAGGAGCAGGCGATGCCCTTGGGCTCGATCATCAGTCGCAGATCGAAGGTCGATTCTTCTTCGTCTTCGTCGGTAAAAACGTCGCTGCCCTCACCCTGGCCCTCTCCCAAAGGGAGAGGGGAGGAAACGCCCTCACCCTGGCCCTCTCCGGGCACCGACCGTAGGTTGGTCGGGAGAGGGGACGAATTCGCTTTCTCCTCTGTCAAAGAGAGAGGGGACGAATTATCCGTGCTCTCGAATATCTCTGTGGAAGATTGTCGTCCTTCGGCCTGGGCGGTCAAATCATATCTCTGATTGTCGAGATACGCGGAGGTCAGCGTGCGGCCGGTATACGCGCCCAATTGTTTGGCTTCTTCGAGTAGTTTATCAATTTGTTCGCCGGCCAGAGCACGCTTGAATAAATTCACGGCCTGGGTTACCCAGGCGGCGTTTTTCAGTCGGCCTTCTATTTTTAGAGCGGCGACGCCTGCCCGGCGTAGTTCGGGCAAACGGTCGATCAGGGAAAGGTCTTTCATGGAAAGTGGCGTGTCCGCGGACTCCTCGTTCACGTTAAACTGGGCAATAAATTGCCCAGCCCTTATGCTCCAGGGCACGCGGCAGGGGCTGGTGCACGTGCCGCGGTTTCCGCTTCGGCCGCCGGCCCAGCTCGACAGCAGGCAGCGGCCGGAGACCGAAAAGCAGAGTGCGCCTTGCACGAAGACCTCGGTTTTTACGCCGGTCACCTTAGATGCGGCGGCGATTTCGTCGAGGGTCATTTCGCGGGCCAGGACCACGCGGTTTGCGCCCAGCGCTGCTGCGGCAGCCACGTCGGCGCTATTGGCCATGCAGGTTTGCGTGGACATGTGAAATTCGATTTCGGGATATTCCTGGCGTAGGGCCAGGAGGGCCGGATCGCGGATCAACACGGCGTCGGCGCGGCACTGCCGGGCGAGTTCGAGTATGCGGGCCGCTTGTCCAATTTCGCGCTGGGCCAGGTCGATATTCAGCGTCAGATAGGCCTTGGCGCCCCGGGCGTGAACCGTTTCGACGGCCTTGACGAACTCGTGGGGCGAGAAATTTTTCGCCCGGCGGCGTGCGTTTAAGGTTCGCAGGCCGAGATACACGGCGTCGGCTCCGGCATCCATCGCCGCTTCTAATGCGGCCCAATCTCCGGCCGGGGCGAGAAGTTCTAAATCTTGGGGCATTTGCTTTTCATTGGCGGTTGGTGCATTGAATTCCGGATAAATATTATATGTTTTGGGGTGAATCGATACCAGTATCACAGGGTTTTCGCCTCGGTTTTTGTAATAATTGGCTATTGAATATTACGGCAAAAGGAGTAGAATTTCGGCTAGCGTGATCTTTTCAAAGATCTATTTTTTTGGAACCGATTTTCAAGCGCGATCGGGAAGGGAGGCGGAGATGGGATTTTCGCAGCCGAATCCGGGGGCAATCTCACGGTCATCGAGGTTCCGGGTCAATCGGCCGGAATTGGGTTTTTCACTGATGGAGATGTTAGTAGTCCTTGCCGTGGTAGGGATATTGGCGACCCTGTTGCTGCCGGCCATACAAGCTGCCCGCGAAACAGCGCGGCGAATGGAATGCGCCAATCATCTCAAGCAATTGTCGCTGGCCTGCATCCACCACGAAGCGGCGGAGAACCACTTTCCCACTGGCGGCTGGTATGGGCCCGGACTAAACATCGGCGATCCTGATCGCGGATACGGAAAATCGCAGCCGGGGGGATGGACTTACAATATTCTACCGTTCATGGAAGATAAGGCCTTGCACGACCATGGACTGGGCATGTCGGCAGCTCAAAAGAAGGTTGTTTTGGCTCAAACGGCACAAACCGTTTTGGATGAATATTATTGCCCGTCGCGCCGTGCGCCCATGCTTTGTCCAAACGCACCGGGCATGATACCGACAGGCGCGCAATCGAATATTGATTTTTTCACCCCTGGCGCGCGCACGGATTACGCCGCTAATGCGGGGTCGCACTCATGGGAGATTTATGTCACTATCTATCCGGTGCCGCCTGCACCCAGCAACGACGGGATCATATACGCCCAGAGCGTAATACAGATTAAGGATATTCGCGACGGACTGAGCCACACCTATTTGCTTGGCGAAAAAACCCTCATGTCGGATCATTACCGGGATGGCCAGTCGATTGGAGACAGACTTCCGCTTTTTGCCAATTTTGCCTACGACTGGGAGAGAATTGGGGCAACTGCGCCTGAAAAAGACATGCGCGGCAAGGACGACTATGCCGCCTTTGGTAGCGCCCACCGCGGAGGACTCAACATGTCGTTTTGCGACGGCTCGGTGCAGAGCGTGGGCTATGACGTCGATGCGGCAGTATTCAAGCACACCTGCATCCGTAATGACGGTTTTTAGTCTATCCACATTTCTTAAAATGGGATCGGGTTTAAGCCGTATCTATTCGGTGTTGGCCTTGGATAGCATTTTCTGCCAGAAGTCGCGGGCCTTGCGGTGCAACTCGATAAGTTCGCGTTGTTGTTGGGGATCGTCCAAGTGGATTTGTTTTATTCCGCCGAGGTGGATAACTTGGCAAATGCAGGCGATTGGGATTCGATGGCTTGCATGGCTTCGCGGTCATAGACCTTTTCACCGCAATCCGGACATTCATGGTATGCCAAGTTTTTTACGGTGTATTTTTGTCCCTGGTATACTCCATGCCAAGTGCCTTGCACTCTCTTTATGTGCTTGCTTCCGCAAGATGGACAAGTGCGAATTGGTTTCATGTCTTTCGCCCGTTTAAAGGGCCTTTTTAGAAGAAATCAGGAAGTAATATGTATCCCGGCCGGCGCTGGCAACAATTTTCCCTTTGGAATAAATAGCCAAGCCATTTAAGTTAGTGCTCTGAATAATATATAACGGTTCCTGTAAATAGGGCGATCGAGGATTAGTGGAACGAATTGTTTTATAAATGGCCACGGCGTTTAATATAGATTCCACCACATCAAGTTCGGTTAATTGATCGGCCTCCATTTCGATTCGAGCTTTTTCACTAAAGGCATAATTACCCGATAAAATCGCCCTCTTTATACGTTTCAACACATCAGCCGTTACCGCCACTCCTTACCATCTATATTTTATATAATAAATGGCGGCCAAGGCAATATATAATCTTAATTCAACGACGGATTTATGCCCAGAGTAATTATTTGCTGATATATTTGGCCGCACTATTCGGCGTTGGACTTAGAGATTATTTCCTGCCAGAAGTCGCGGGCCTTGCGGTGCAGATCGATTAGCTCGCGTTGTTGTTGGGCGTCGTCGAGGTGGATTTGCTTTGCCCGCTCGTAAACCCAATTGAGGAAGAATTGGGCGGCCTTTTTGCTGATCCGCGGCTTGTAGCCGATTTCGACGTAGTACGGCGCGGTCATGGCGAAACGGTAGGTTTTGCCCACGTCGGTTATGGCGCGGAGCAGGAACCAGCCGCTACGGTCAAAATGCAGGTTGGGCAATTTGCCGCTTTTGGCATATTCATCGAAGCGAACGGACTGGTCCACCTGGCCGTTTTTGATAATCTCCAGGTAACTGATCGGGTCGCGAGTGGATAGGGTCAGGCCGATTTCGAAATCGAACGAGGAGCCTGCATCGGCCTGGAACACGTGGCCGGGCAGTTCGCCGTCAACGGTCGGGCGCATGAGCGGGCCGTTGGTAATGACGACCGCTCCGGCGCGGAAACTTTGCCACCATTTTTCGTAGGTGAAATTGCCGTCGACGTGGACGTACATGCGATTGTATCCGACGGGATTCGGGGCCACGCCGGAGCCGGAGCCTGCGCTGGGCGGGATGCGCAGTCCGCACTCGAGGACTTGGAAATAGATGAACTGCGACCATAGCGGATTGCCGAAGGGGTTGGGATAATGGACCTTGTCGCGCGGTTTGCCGCCCGTTTCGTGGGGGATGACCGTATCGCGGCAGATATCGCCGTGGGCTATTTGGATGGAATCGACTTGTCCCAGGGCAATGAGCAAAGGCAGGTCCCAGTAAAAGGGGCGTGCGACATCGACCCAAAAATCAACTTTGCCCTCACCCTGACCCTCTCCCAAAGGGAGAGGGGACTTTAGAGATGTTCCCAAAGGGAGAGGGGACTTTTGAGATGTTCCCAAAGGGAGAGGGGACTTTTGAGATGTTCCCAAAGGGAGAGGTGACTGATTCTTGGCGTCGTTTATGTATTTGACCAGAGGCGGATATTCTCCTTGTTCATCGGGCGTTTTCAACGGGACGGGCAGGTGGAAGATGAGGACCTCGCCGCCAGGGCGCGTGACCGACCCGGCCATGAGATTGTAATAGCGGTTGCCGTCGAAACGGACCAGCGTCTGTTTGATGGAAATGGGGGCGGGTGTCTCGCTGCGTTCTGAGCCGGTCCCCTTTTTCAAGTTGGGCCAGGAAATCACTTCGGCCACGTGCAGATCGTCGGCCGACATGAGAAGTTCGATGTCGGCGACCGGCCGGCGGACGTCCAAATCGCCGGACCACCAACCTTCGGCCGACATATCGACAAAGCGGTGCAATTCGATTTGCTTTGAATCGTCGGCAAAGGCCTCGAAGGAAAAGCGGCCGTTTTGATCGAGATATTCCAGACCGCGTTCGATGACAAAGGAGTAATTTCCCAGCGGCAATTTTAGGAGAATATGGCCAGGGAAGACAAAATGATCTTGCCAGAAGGGGGCTTTTTCGACCTTGCGGGGCTTATTGTTGTTGGGGCCGACAAGATGCATGCGGCAGGCGACCGGTTTGCCCGTGTCTTTGTCGACGACGGTTAAATCCAATTGCCCGGTGGCGCCCCAAGCCGAAGCGAAAGAAAGTCCAAACAGGGACAATAAGAGTACAAATGGAGTTTTACAATATGCTAGGATCGTCATAAGACAACTTTAGCACGCCGTCTAACCCCCGTTATGGGTTGTGTGCAGGGTAGACCGGCTTGATGAATGGAACCCTTTGGCCCTAAGATATGAATCATGGCTGAGGATTATTACAAAATATTAGGCGTAACGCGCGAGGCCTCGCAAACCGAGATCCAAAAGGCCTATTACGAGTTGGCCAAAAAATACCATCCCGACAAAAATCCCGACGATAAAACGGCAAAGAAGAAATTCCAGCAAATCCAGGCTGCTTTCGACGTGCTGGGCAACCAGGAAAAGCGGGAGATGTACGACCGCTACGGCAGTTCGTTCGAAACGCGCGGGGCCGGCGGACCGCAATACACATACACTTGGGGCGGCAGTCCGGGCGGGGGATTCGGCGGCGGGGGGGCCAATCCGGAGGAGTTCGATTTCAGTCAGTTTTTCGGCGAGCGGTTCGGCGGCGGTGCGCCCGAGGGATTGGGCGACATATTTGGGCAGTTCCGCCGCGCGGGCGGGCCGCGGGGGGCAAAAACCACGGGCGGTCCCAGGCGCGGGGCCGATATCCTAAGCGAAGTGCAAGTCCCATTTACCACGGCCATCGGCGGCGGGGAGGTGCAACTTACGGTGGCCCGCCAAACGGGCAAGACCGACACCATTACCGTGAAAATTCCGCCAGGCATCGAGGACGGCAAAAAAATTCGCATCCGCGGCCAGGGCGAGGCAGCGCCGCGGGGAGGCGCGCCGGGCGATATCCTGATTGCCGTGCGCGTGGAAGCGCATCCGTTTTTTCAACGCCGCGGCAACCACCTGATCGTTAAAGTGCCGGTCACCCTGGGCGAGGCGGCGGCAGGCGCAAAAATCGAGGTGCCCACGCCCCGCGGCACGGTAAGCGTGCATGTGCCGCCGGGCACGTCGAGCGGGGCCAAACTACGCGTCAAGGGCTACGGAGTGGCGCCCAAGAATGGCGCGCCCGGCGATTTGCTGGCCGAAATTCAGATCGTCTTGCCCAAGAAACTCACTGCGGCCGACCGCGACGCGCTGGGAGAAATCGACAAGCATTATTCCCAAGAGCCGCGAAAAGATTTGCACTGGTGAGTATACGGCGGATAAAAAATGGAAAAATACCCCACGCGGCCCCCGGTGTATTCACCGGGGGCTAAATATGCGCGGCACTATGACAACGCACAGTGGCACACAGTGTAAGTACTAATTGCCAGCCAGCAAGCAGTGGCACACTGACGGGACAGTCCAGATTCTGGAACGCGAATATGACAGATCGACGATTTCGGCCGGAATATCACATCCGGCGGAATGCGGATTTTCAGCGGGCCTACCGGCGGCGTGCGACCGCGGCGGACGACCGGCTCTTGATTTTCGGCTGCCCTAACGATTTACCGTATCCGCGGCTGGGGCTTTCGGTATCGCGGAAGTTCGGCAATGCCGTAATGCGGAACCGTTGGAAGCGCCTGCTGCGCGAGGCATTCCGGCTGTGTCGCGAGGAACTTCCGGGAGGGATCGATTTGGTGGTGATTCCTCGCGGCGGCGGCGATCCGGGTTTAGGCGTATTGATGCTGTCGCTGCCAGGGCTGGCAAATAAGGTTGCCCAAAAATTGAATCTGATATGATATTATTATGGGAGATAACTCCGCATATAAATTGTTGCGGCTGCTTGTTGCCCTGCCGGGCCGGATATTGATTGTTTTGGTCCGGCTGTATCAATGGTTATTGAGTCCGTTGTTGGGCCGGCACTGCCGTTTTGAGCCGAGTTGCAGCAAATATTTCATCGGCGCGGTGCAAAAATACGGTGCTATCCGGGGAACCTGGCGGGGCATCATGCGTATATGCCGGTGCCACCCTTGGAATCCCGGTGGATATGATCCGCCGTGAGGAAATGATGAGTGCTGAATGATGAATGCTGAATTCTTTGAACCGAGAACTGAAAACTAATAACTGATAATCATGGAAATCATTGGTCTGGGAACCGACATAACCGAATGCCTGCGGATCGCGCGGATGATCGAGCGGCACGGCGAATTGTTCATCAATCGGGTGTACACGCCCTACGAAATCGCCTACTGCCAGAGCCGCAAGCAGTCGACGCAACATTTCACCGGGCGTTGGGCGGCCAAGGAAGCCGTGCTCAAGGCCTTGGGCACCGGATGGCGAAAGGGAATTTCCTGGCGCGACATGGAAATCCGCAACGATTACCTGGGCAAACCGGTGGTCGCCATACGCGGGGGCGTAAGCGACGTGTGCGAGCAACTGGGGATCCGGGAGATCCTGGTAACCATCTCCCACTGCCGCACATACGCCACGGCGGTGGCCATCGCGGTGGGAGAGAAAAAGGAAAAATAAAAGTAGAACGAAGAATGCATAATTAACATATACGGGGCACTAAAATAAAACTTGTTCTATTCATGGTTGATAACATGGCAAACGACCCCGATATGTCTTCTTCCCGACAAAAGCTCTTGCTTGGAATGCTTTGCCTGGCGCGGCCCAAACACTGGATCAAGAACATCTTTGTCTTGATTCCGCTGCCCTTTGCTTGGGCTGTTTCACAGAGAACAGTTACGGCAATTCATTTCCAGCCGTGGATTTTTTTCAGCGGATTGTTCGGATTTTGCCTGATCAATTCGGCGATTTACACCCTCAACGATCTGCTCGACAAAGAAACCGATCGCTTGCATCTGAAGAAAAGCAAACGCCCCATTGCAGCGGGTATCGTGTCGCCGAGTCTCGCTATCGCGCAGGCGCTGATCCTGGCCGTGGCCGGCATAACGCTCGTAATTGCGACCGGCAGCGCTTCAGCAGTTGAGTTGAGCATTGCCTATATGCTCATCAATGCCTGCTATTCGCTGGGAGCGAAATATTTTGCGCTATTGGATGTTTTCCTTCTTTCCTCGGGCTTCGTCATCCGCGTGCTCTTGGGCGTGGCGCTGATCGGCGCGACGCCCTCGTCGTGGCTGCTCATATGCGCCTCCGCCCTGGCGTTGTTCCTGGGATTCGCCAAGCGCCGCGGCGATTTGGTCAGCGGCGTGGACCAGTCGCACCGGCCCAGCCTGCGCGGATATAGCTTGCAGTTTTTGAATCACGCGATGATAATTTGCGCGGGCGTGGCGTTGTCGGCCTATTCGCTGTACAGCATCGAGGCCAAGGTTTTCATGCACGGCCGGGAGATGGCTTCCCTGCCCTTCGTGGCCTACGGAATTTTGAATTATCTACGGCTGGCCGAAACCGAAAACGCCGGCGACTCGCCCGTGGAGTTCGTGTACAACTCCCGATCGAGCCAAATTTGCGCTGTTTGTTGGATCATCGCCGTGCTATGGAGCTTGGGAATTTGGTAGGAGTATATTGTAAACTTCTTTCGGATTATGAAAAAACTCGTCATTCTTTTTTTGAAAGTAGTGATTTTCCCGCCATGCTAAGCGTAATACACCGAATACTGACATGAGCCAAACAGCCCTCTCCAACCACGACTCGTCTTCCCCGGAACCGAACCCATCATACTCAGGCGGACGAATGGCATCTTGGCGCGAGATGTTCCTCCTCCGCGTCGCTTCCGGCCAATTCGCCGGCATCACTACCGGCGACTGGCTTTCCCTGTTGCGAGACAACCGTTACGCGGTCGACCGTCCATACCTGCTGCGGGCGGCTTTGGTCACTCTCATTAGTCTCGGCAACTCGATGCTTCGTCGCTGCGAGAACGCGGTCTATGGGGCGAGCGTCCGCAAGACAGAGGTCCGATCGCCGGTTTTTATCCTTGGCCATTGGCGATCCGGCACTACGCACCTGCACAATCTATTCGCCGTCGATCAGCGGCTCGCTTATCCGAACTTTTATCAAGTCGTATTCCCGCACACTTTTCTATGTACCGAGCCGATCGGCACACGGCTGCTGGCATTGCTTGTGCCGAAGCGCCGTCTGGGCGACAACGTGGCCCAACACGTCGGGATGCCCGCCGAAGATGAGTTTGCCCTCTGCGTGACCACCTTGCTCTCGCCGTATCTGAGTTGGTCGTTTCCGCGTCGTAAGGAACACTATGACCGGTATCTGACCATGAGCGGCGTGCCCGACCACGAGATCGCCGAGTGGAAGGAGGGATTGAAGTTGTTCCTACAGAAACTCACGTGGAAACACCGACGCCCGCTCGTGTTGAAGTCGCCGGCCCACACCTGTCGCATCCGGTTGCTTCTGGAGTTATTTCCGGACGCCCGGTTTGTCCACGTTCATCGAAACCCCTACGCGGTCTTCATGTCGATTCGACGCCGGCATGACGTTGCCGTTGAGTATTTCCGTCTTCAGAGGTCGGCAGTAGCAAAGGATGAAATGTTCATCCGCAGATACTCGGAGATGTACGACCATTTCTTCGCCGAGCGGCCGCTGATCCCTGCCGGCCGGTATCATGAGGTCGCTTTTGAGGATCTGGAGCGAGACCCGGTAGGGCAGTTGCGCGAGATCTATGCGAGACTCGATTTACCCGATTTCGGAGCGGTCGAGACGCCCGTGCGGCAGTATGTCGCGTCGTTGTCGGGCTACCGCAAGAATGAATATCCCGAACTGCCTGCAACACTTCGCTCCCAGATCGGCTCGGCATGGAGGAGAAATTTCGAGGAGTGGGGATACTCGCTTTGACGGGCGGCTGGGCCGGCGGCGTCCTTTTGTGTGAATGACGCAAGCAGTGCCGAAAGTCGTCTCGATGTAAAACGCAACGGTATGAAGTTGGCGGCTTAACGATCCCGGAACATTCGCTCTCAGCGCGCAAAAAACTCAACCGAAGCCTCTAATCGCTTCCCCCCGTCTCGTGATAGGGTTTTCCGGCTTCATAAAGCATTATCTTTGTTTTGATGGACTCTGCCAGTTCGGTTTTTTTCTGCCGCGTGGCGAGGTCGGCCGCCCGGCGAGCCGTTTGCACGGCTTCGGGAAACCGTCCTGCCTCGGCATACGCGGCTGCCAGCGTGCCAAGCGCCGCCGGTTCTTGCCCGCCGGTCAAATCTACCGCCTTAAGGGCCAGTTCGACTGCCTCCTTGCCGTTGCGCAAAGAGGCGTCGGCCCCGGCGGCCAGTTGCCAGGCGGCGCCGCGTAACAAGCCGGCGTCGTCGGGATAGAAATCAATCCACCATCGCCAGTGTGCCAACGCCGCCGGAGGGCCGCGCAAACGGCCGACCGCAAGGGCGAAATTACTTCGTGCGATTTTGCTCGCGGGATCCAGTTCCACTTGCTTTTGGAAATGGACGATCGACTCGGCAAGCTTGCCTTGCAGGTAGAGAACGGCGCCGAGATTGCCGTGGGCCTCGGCGAAATCGGGTTTGAGTTGAATGGCCCTCTGAAACTCCGCCGCTGCCTCATCCACCCGTCCGCGGCTGTTCAGCGTCAAACCGAGGTTGGCGTGGGCCTCGGCGAAACCGGGCTTGAGTTGAATCGCCCTCTGAAACTCCGCCGCTGCCTCATCGACCCGGTCGCATCGATTCAAGATCGTGCCGAGATTGTTATGGGCTTCGGCGAAGTTCGGGTCGATTTCGAGAGCCTTTTGAAAGTGCCGCTCCGCCTCGTCCGCGCGTCCCAAGTCGGACAGGGCATTGCCGAGACCGTTGTGGGCCGACGCAAAGTTGGGCTTCAGTTGCAATGCCCGTTCGTAGCAAAGGATTGCCTCGTTCGTTCGACCGCAACGGGCCAGAACGTTGCCGAGATCAGCTTGGGCATCCGCATAGTCGGGATCGATTTCCAGTGCCTTCCGGAAATGCTCTATCGCCTCGTCGATCTGTCCGCGATTCGCCAAAGCGATGCCGAGGTTGTTCTGGGCTAAGGCGTAGTCGGGACTGATTTCCAGTGCCTTCTGGTAATGCTCTATCGCCTCGCCGATCCGTCCGCCGCTTGCCAAAGCGATGCCGAGATTGTTGTGTGCATCAACGTAATCGGGCTTGATTTCCAGTGCCTTCCGGTAATGCTCTATCGCCTCGTCGGTCCGCCCGCTGCTCGCCAATGCAAGGCCGAGGTCGTTGTGGGCCAGGCTGTTTCGCGCATTGCAGGCTAGAGTGTGCGTCCAGAGCGTCTGGCTGTCGCGCCAATAGGATGTCTGACGCCAGGCGGAGATAGCCAGGATTATCACTGCGCACGCAGCGGTAATGGCCCAAATCCGGCGAAATCGCGGCCAGGCATGACAAGCGTCCGCCGCGGTCCATGCCAGCGCGATCATCAGCCCGATCTGCGGCAGATAGGTGAACCGGTCGGCCTCGGCCTGGAGGCCAAACTGCACCAGCCCAATGACGGGCACCAGCATCCCAATATACCAAAGCCAGCCAATCAGCAGGTACGGGCGTTGCCGCCGCCACCGCAGCGCAAGCACCGTGATGGAAACCAGCAGCAGAACCGCTACAACAATCTGCCAAGGCGGCAACACGGGCCGCCGGGGATAATGCGGCGCCAACCCCAGGGGACAAAAGAACTGGCCCATGTAGGTGACGTAGGAAATCAGCGCGTTGCCGATCCGCCACCCGACGGAATACTGTTGGTTGGCTGCCAACGCCCCCGCCGTCCGACCGTGAATGTTCATCAGGCAGAACAGGCAAGCAATCGCCAACATCGGGATCTTTTCGAGGATCAGCCTCTTTGGGATGGAAAACCGGGTGGGCATTCCCGGCTCCGTCTTATTCATACGTCCCAGCGGCCAGTAGTCTAATAGCAAAAGCAAGAAAGGCAGTGTGACCGCCATGGGTTTGGCTGCCAGGCCCAGGATGAAGCAAGCAAGCACAACCAGATAGCGGCCGAGTGCAAACCGTTGGCGCACGTAACGCAGGTAGGCCGCCAACGTCAGCATGAACAGCAACCCGCTGAGCACGTCCTTCCGCTCCGTAACCCAAGCCACCGATTCCGCGCGGAGCGGATGAATGGCAAAGACGGCGGCAACCAACGCGCTCGGCCACAGATGTCCCGTCATCCGCCAAAGAACCAGAAACAGCAGGATTGCCGTAGCGGCGTGCAGAAATACATTGGTCAAGTGATGGACCGCGGCTTCGTGCCCTAAAAGGCGCCACACGAGCATGTGTGAGATGTACGTCAGCGGGACCGTGCTTTCCACGTGGCGATCGGTGAACGCCCCCAAGAGGCTCTGCAGGGACAATTTGCCGGTGACCAACCGATTTTCATATACGCCCGCGTTATCGTCATAGTTGACGAAATCGAAGCCGGCCGTCTGGCCAAATACCAACCCAACAGCCAACAACAACAGACCGCAAACAACCAGAAGAGAGATGCGGTCGGAGATGCACGAACCGCTGTCCGGCAAGCGGGGTGCTCGGCCGCCGTTGTTATGCACGGCGCTTGGTCGATCGTCCGGCCGCCCGGTCCATTCAAGGCGAGGATTGCCAGATGAGTTCCCCGGCCCGCGGCTGGATTGTCCTCGGCTCATGCCTCGCTCCAAACCCGTTGCCTTCCTCCTTCCCAAACAAGCGCACACGCTACTGTATTCTAATTGGAAGCGGAGCATCCCGCAAGCACGTTGCAAAACTGGAGCGGGTGGCAGTCACGCTGGTAACAAGCTTTCTTGGAAATCGGCAGTGAACCCACGGTACGCAGATCGGGTCCGCCTCTGGTAGTTAAATAAGGCTCTTCCGGTTTTAAAGAGCCAGCATTGAATTGCATTGTGCACTTAAGTGCTCAGCGCTAAGGTGAGAGAGCATGTTATTTTATCAACAGGAAGCGATTGCCGCTTTGGGTGCGGACCAGGAGCAGGATGCCTTTTTCCAGGGATTGGTCTTTCATGGCGGCCTTGAATTCGGCTACCGAATGAACTCTTTTTTGTTCGACGAGAAGGATTATCATGCCTGCACGGATGCCGGAGGGGGCGGCGATTCCCTCGGGTCGCACCGCGGCTATGATCACGCCCGAGTTGGCGTCTAAGCCGAGTTTTTGGGCGATATCCGGGGTTAAGTCTCTTAATTCGACGCCTAATTCTTCGCTGGTGAAATTCGGTCCGCGCTCGTAGTTCTTGTCCCGGCCCAGCGGCGGAAGGGCGTCGGACGCCAACTTGTCGGGCAGGGGCTGCACTTCGGCTTGCAGTTTCATTGTTTGTCCGTTGCGCAAGACATCGATTTGTCGATTTGAACCCTTTGCAGAGCGTTCGACCAGTTCTTGTAATTGTTGAGGATTGGCGATTTTCTTTTCCGCGAAGGCTAGAACGATATCGCCTTCCTGCAATCCGGCCGCGGCTGCCGGGCTTTTGGGGAGCACCTCGCTTATGATGACGCCGGAGTTTGGGGGCACGCCCAGATGATCGGCCAAATCGCCGTTAATCTCGCCGATTTTTACGCCCAGATACGCACGTTCCACCGATCCGTTTTTGATCAACTGCGTGCTAACCCATTTGACAAGGTTGCTGGGAATGGCGAATCCTATGCCTTCGTAAGCGCCGGTGCTTGATTCGATGGCGGTATTAATGCCGATAACTTCGCCGTCGAGATTCACCAGCGGCCCGCCGGAATTGCCGGGGTTGATGGCGGCGTCAGTTTGCAAGAAGCTTGCCCGACTGTCCCTTGATAAAGCGCGGCCTTTGCCGCTGATGATTCCCGCGGAGACGGTCGAATCGAGCTCGAAGGGACAACCGATGGCGATAACCCAATCGCCGATATCCATGGCGTCGGAATCGCCGAAAGCGGCCGCGGGCAGGGGTCTGTTGGTTTTTACCCGCATCACGGCCAGGTCGGATTGTTCGTCGGTTTTGATGTCCGTGGCTTTGAGTTGCCGGCCGTCCACCAGTTCGACCAGGACCTCATCGGAGCCTTCGACTACATGGTAATTGGTGAGGATAATTCCCTTGGGGTCGATGATAACGCCCGAACCCACGCCCATGCGCGGCGGGATGAAGCCGTGAAATTGAAAACCGGGGGGGAGAGTTTCGCCGTCAAAAAAATCTTCAAGGGGAGTTCCGCGGAAGGGATTTTCTCCCCTTGTGTTGCCGGTTAGCCCTTCCACGCGTTTGCCCTTGGTAATGTTTTTAATTTTGACGACCGTGGGAATGACTTTATGCGCGGCGGACCGAAATGCCTGTGACAGGCTCTTTCCCTTGGCGGCGCCCTCGTCGTCTTGCGCACGGGCCGATTGGCAAACCCAGGTGTTTGTGGCGGCAAAAGCGGCAATAAATAACCATCCAATAAACCAAGGGCGTCGGCGACAAATGGAAATTAAGGGCATTTTTATCTCCTGAAACATATAGTGATTTTTTTAATCATTTATGCCGGCTTGTGATAAAATTATTTCACCCACATCCTCCGCCGACAAGTAGAAATATGGAATATGACCGGGCTGAATTGCCCATTATTATCGTAAACGGATTGACAAATACCCCATTTGGGCATTAAGGTAATAGTAGATAGATGATGTTTATTTCTTTGTTTGCAGCGAAAACTGATTTTTTATGGACATTACGCCCGGTTTAGATCCCCAAGTTCTCGCCGTGCTGGAGAAGCTGGAAAAGCGCATCGGTTATTCATTTACCGATAAAAACCTGCTCTTGTCGGCGCTTACTCATGCCTCGGGGGCCGAACACCGCCTGGCATCGAACGAACGACTGGAATTCCTGGGCGATGCCATACTAGGCGCGGTGGTATGCGAAATGCTTTACCGCCAATATCCCGACTATTTGGAGGGAGACTTAACGAAAATCAAGTCGATTGTCGTGAGCCGGCAGACCTGCACCAAGATCAGCCAGATGCTGGGGATGCAAGAATTCCTGATTCTGGGCAAGGGGATGACGACCCATCCTTCGGTGCCGCCTTCGCTGTTGGCCAATGTTTTTGAATCGTTGATAGCGGCAATTTATCTTGACGGAAGCCCAGAAGCGGCAAAGACCTTCATCATGGCATTTGTGGGAGCGGAGATCGAACTGGCCGCCGGCGGAGAGACGGGCTACAACTATAAATCTTTATTGCAGCAAATGGCCCAGCGCGAATATGGCACAACTCCTACTTATCAGCTTCTTGACGAAAAAGGCCCGGACCACAGCAAGTGCTTTAAGATCGCCGCCCAGGTGGGCAGCGCCCGATATCAGCCTGCCTGGGGCCGAAATAAAAAAGAAGCCGAGCAGCGCGCAGCCCGCAACGCCCTGAGTCAACTAATCGGCGAGGCAGCGCCGTATCCTTCGGACTAGAAGTCCGCCAGGTCGAGAATGACAGGTCGGGCGCCACTGGCTCCGCCAGTGCATGTTTATTCTCTGGCAGGATCTGCACTGGCAAAGCCAGTGGCACACAAACAAGTAAACTTGAGTCAGGAGGGGGCTGTTTGTATTTATCCATATTCTCTAAATTATCCAGTTTAACATATTCATGGAATCCAGTCGTTTTGAGGATGAATGAATGTGGAAAAATTTCGAGAAATTTGTAAATAAACTCTAGACAACGATTTGGGAGCGATTAGAATTAGATTGCAGCGTATTGCGATGACAGTCTGCGCATCTTTTGCCTGCGGGCGCCAGGGAGATGTTTGTCGAAATAATTTCGGCAACAAGTAAAAAATCTCTGTGACTTGATGCCCTGTCGACGCGCCAAGTCCTCGTTTCTTTCTCGGCGACTTTACCATTCATTATGGTATCGATTGACCTTAGGAAGAAGCAAAAGTGGTTGGTCACGAGTTATGCATCAGGGATTTTGGAGCGTTTGGGGTTTCTTTTAAGTTGGCGAATTCCTTCCGCAGGCTGAATCCCTTGCCAAATGGCGGATTCCGTCCGCGGCGGGAAGAATTGGGTGGTAGAATTTCGTGGCTTTTGGCCATCGTGTGTGGAATAATAAATGGAATATTAATTACATCTTGGGAACATATAGTCTATACAACCCCATACTCACCTGAGGAGTATCAAATTGTACGACGCATTACTGGATGGTCTGGACGACGAAGCGCTGGCTCGGCCCGAGGATCCCTTGGAATTGGCCGAGGACGTAGTCGACGCTCTGGACGAAGATGTTGAATTAGACCCTTCCGTTCTGGTGGACGGCGAGGAAGACCACGACGTGGAACTCGACGTCAGCCCGGAAGAGTTGCTGGCCGAGATCGAAGAAGCCGAGTCATGGTCGGACGATCCCGTGCGGATGTATCTGACGCAGATGGGGGAAATCCCCTTGCTCACGCGCCAGGAAGAAGTGACTTTGGCCAAGCAGATCGAGCTTACCCGGGCCAGATTCCGCCGCAGGGTCCTGGAATGCGACTTTGTCATTCAGACCGCGGTTAAGGTGCTGCGCCGGGTGCACGACGGGGATCTGCCATTTGATCGCACGGTGCAGGTTTCCGTGACCGATCAACTGGAAAAACACCAAATACTGGGGCGATTGCCGCACAATTTGCGGACCCTGGAAACGCTGCTTAAACGGAACCGTCGGGACTACAACCTGGCGACCGGCAAGTCATGGCCCGCGGCACAGCGCCGCGCAGCCTGGCGCCGCCTGGGGCGCCGTCGGCGGCGCGCGGTGCGGCTGGTCGAAGAACTCGGCCTGCGCACGCAGCGGATCGAACCGATGATCAAAACGCTGGATGAATTCAGCCGGCGGGTGGATGAGCTCCGCGCGCGGATTCACGAACAGGTGGCCGAAAAAGGGCCGATCAAGCAGCGCGAGCCCTGGATCGCCGAATACCGCAACCTTCTGCGAATGACGCAGGAATCGCCCACCAGCCTGCGGAACCGGGTGAATTATTTAAAAGGGATTTACCGGCAATACCAGCACGCCAAGCGCGGACTGTCGGAAGGCAATTTGCGGCTGGTGGTTTCGATAGCCAAGAAGTATCGCAACCGGGGCCTGAACTTCCTGGATTTGATTCAGGAAGGCAACGCCGGGCTGATGCGTGCGGTGGACAAGTTCGAGTACCGCCGGGGATTCAAATTCTGCACATACGCCACGTGGTGGATCCGGCAGGCCATTACCCGGGCCGTGGCCGACCAAAGCCGCACCATCCGCATTCCGGTGCACATGGTGGAAACCATGTCGCGGGTGCGGAACGTTTCGCGGAAGTTGTTGCAGAAGCTGGGGCGCGAGCCGACATTGGAGGAGACCGCCCGGGCCAGCGAGACCTGCGTGGACGAAGCGCGGCGGGTTTTGGCCATGAGCCGCTACCCGATCAGCCTGGACCGGCCGGTGGGCAACAGCGAAGACAGCCACTTCGGCGATTTGCTGCCCGATGGCGGGGCCAAGAATCCGTCCATCGGCGCAACTCAAGGCATGCTGCGGAACCGGATCGCCAAGGTGCTGAAGACCCTAAGCTACCGGGAGCGGGAGATTATCAAGCTCCGCTACGGGTTGGGCGACGGGTACAGTTATACATTGGAGGAAGTGGGCCATATCTTTAAGGTGACCCGCGAACGCATTCGCCAGATCGAGGCCAAGGCGGTGCGCAAACTCCAGCAGCCCTGCCGGAGCCAGGATTTGGTGGGGTTCTTGGATTAAATAATAGATGTAGGACGGATTTTGAATCCGACCTACAAACACAACGCAAGATCATATCGGTTGGGACGGCAGTTGAACTGCCGTCCCAATATTATTACAGCGTCGTTTTTTTGTGCAAATGCGTGTTTTCAACATGGACGCGGACTTCAGGGCATTCTGAAATTCGAAAGCTATGACATTTTAGATAGTTTTCGATTAAGTTCATTGACCGGCCTGTATTTCCAAACTTTTCCAATCTTTTTGGGCTCCAGCAAACCTCTACCTGCCAAATCGTTTAAATCCCTGCGTGCAGTTTCGTATACAACATTGTGGCTAATCTGGTGGGATTTGACTGTGTAAACTTGGCCGGGATGGCGCAAGGCGTGACTAATCAAGTCGCGTTGCCTATGGTTTAGAATTGCGATTCCGCGCAATTCAAATTCCAACTTACGTAATTCTTCGGATTTTTGCCGTATATAATCATGGAGCTGTTTTACGGCTTTTCTCATAACTTCCAAATGATACAATATAAAATATGTTAGATCATTCTCATCGCTCTCGGTATATAAAAACGCTCTCTGATATTTCATCGGCTGTTGAAGTATGATGTGAGAAATTGAAATGAATTCACAAAGCCAGTAGTTATGGCTAAGCATAGACCAGTAGAATAACGCTCTTGCAGTTCGTCCATTCCCGTCGATAAAAGGATGATCGCAAGATAGCCAAAAGTGCAAAATCATTGATCGAATCGCTGGATGGATGAAATCGCTGGGATCTGCTTGAGACGAATTTGCGAAATTGCACATAAGTTGCATTCTTTCTTCAAGTTGACCGGCATCGGGCGGATCATGATAAACCTCGCCGTAAATATCATTCACAACGATCTTTTCATTCCGTGTTCTGAATCGTCCAGCGGCAGATGGCTCATCCAACGTATTTTCAGTTACAAGACGATGTAATTCAAATACTAATTCCTTTGTCAGCGGTTCAGTCTTAAGTTCATTGATACGTCTCATGGTCAAATAATTGTTAAGAATCATTCTTTCGCTTCGGTCTCTGGGAGGACGGCCGGTTTGGATCATTTCTTTTGCCACTTTTCTTGTTGTCACAGCCCCCTCCAATTGGCTTGATCTTATTGCCTCCTCTATGAGAGATCCAACATAATATCGATCACGCGTATCGGGATTGGTTATTTGAGAAGGCATTTGAATTAGTCCACCGGCCCCTAGGTCAATTTCATGAAGCCGCAAGGGTATTGGAGGAGCTAAAAGATAATGGAATGGATTTCCGGATGAATCTTTCAAAGGTATGGTTTTATATTGACTTCGACGATTCATTTTAATTCCGAACCACCATTCTTCTTGAGAAAGGTCTTCCGGCGGAGTTTTAAACCGTAATTTATCCCAGTGCAAATAACGATTGTTTACGGTTATCCCTTGAATAGAAAATATCTTGCCTATTTTTTTTCGGTCTTTGAACTTCGCCAGGCTAATACTGCCATCTGGGGGTATGGTTGGTTTTTTCATGTTTATCTTTCTGTGAGCAAAGAAGTTATAAAATACTATTTATATACTAATATTCGCACTATTAGTATATAATGGCAAGAATGAATGTCAATTCAAGAAATACTAAAAGAAGAATAATTAGTATATTTTTCGATACATGAGGTATAGACATAAACGCATAATAAGCAAATAGTGAAACTATTGCAGTATTTTGGTAACATAAAATTGGAGCGGAAATTATGAAAATCTATAATTTAAGGACCAGCATGGTTATAGCACTGGTTGTGTGGGCGGTTTTTTTATGGGCGGCCGAGGCATGGGCGCAGAATCAGTCCGATCGCACGGAGCGCGGCGATAGTGTGCAACAGAAAGGGCAGGGGAGGGCAAGCCCTGTTTCGGACAAATTGCCTGACGTGGACCGGCTGTCGCGGCGCGGCGTGATATTCACCGACTGGTATAGCCGGCAGAGTTGCACATCCGGGCGGGCCGCCTTTGCAACCGGCCGGTATCCGGCCCGCGCAGGACTGAGCAAGGTCGGTTCGGCAGGGACCGAATAACAAATCATAGAGTACATTAAGTTGGGGCAGCAGTTTAACTGCTGCCCCAACTTAGAAAAAGGCCGTGTATCACTGCTTGCAAGCAAGCAGTGGCAGACAATTGCTGGAAAAGTATAATTGCAAGCAAGTAGCGGCACACAAGTATTATCAGCCATGAGTTTTACAATAGATTGCCAGGGCCCGCGACCCCAACCCCCGCCATCGCCTAACTGCTAAGGTGCGCGATAATGCATAACGACTGTATTTGGTGGATTGTGGTCTTGCTTCTGGTGATTGCGGTTGGAGGCGGAGAAGAGCCGGGGGTGCGATCTGAAGCGGCCAAAGGGGACAGTCCCATTTTCGTTGGCACGAAAATCGGGACAGTCCCCGAGCCTGCCGCGCCCGTGGCGGCGGCTATTACTGGGCAAAGCAAGTTTGCCGGATCGAAAAGCTGTGGCGATTGCCACGAGCAGTTCAATAAGCTTTGGTCGACGTACTGGCACGGCAAATCGATGCAGCCGTACAGCTACGAATTTGCCAAAGATCAGCTCAGCGCCCAGCAGAGCGACGTGATAATCGGCGATAAAAGGTATAGGGCGGAGATCGGCGACGCTCAAGGCTGGGTGCTGGAACAGAGTCCGCAAGGCGAACGGCGGTATCCTATTTTGCACGTCATAGGCGGAAAGAACGTTTGCTACTTTTTGACTTCTTTGGAACGGGGCCGCCTGCAAGTGCTGCCGCTGGCATACGACGTGAACCGGCACGACTGGTACGACACGACGGCCAGCGCGGTGGGGCATCTTAACGAGCCCGAGGCCCTCACCCCCGGCCCCTCTCCCAAAGGGAGAGGGGACTATTTAACGAGATCATCTCCCAGTGGGAGAGGGGAGATGGCCTTGCCTTGGACGGACCGGCTTTACACATTCAATACGGCATGTTTCAACTGCCACGTGAGCCGGCTGGCAACCAATTACGACCTGGAAACCGACACATACAACACCAC
Organism: Thermoguttaceae bacterium; assembly: GCA_049509395.1. Taxonomy (GTDB): domain Bacteria; phylum Planctomycetota; class Planctomycetia; order Pirellulales; family Thermoguttaceae; genus JBEKIK01. Next base: position 27,981 of record JBEKZY010000012.1, read on the forward strand.
CTGGGGCGAGCCGGGAATCAGTTGCGAGACGTGCCACGGGCCGTCGGGCGAACACAACCGCTTGATGCAGGCGGGGATCAAGGGCCGCTCGGCCGAGGAAATGAAAATTATCATAGACAGGGATTTTACTCACGATCAGCTCACCGACTTGTGCGTCACGTGCCACGCGAAGATCATTCCGTTATCGGCGGACTTTAGTCCGGGAGAAAAATTCTTCGATCATTACGATCTGCTTACGCTGGAGCATGCGGATTATTATGCGGACGGGCGGGACCTGGGCGAAAACTATACATACACCTCATGGCTAATGGCCCCTTGCTTGAAATCGGGAAAACTGGATTGCAAGTACTGCCACACGCCGGCGGGAAGGTTCAAATTCACCGAGTATCAGGGCTACCAGACCTGCATGCCTTGCCATGAGAAATACGTGCAGCATCCGGAAGAGCACGGGCATCATCAAACTGGGAGCAAGGGGAACGAGTGCGTGGGATGCCACATGCCCAAGACGCAGTTTGCGGGGCGGGCGCGGAGCGATCATTCCATGCGTGCGCCCTCGCCGGCGGCGAGCATGGCATATAATTCGCCCAACGCCTGCAATATCTGTCATGCGGACCATGACGCGGAGTGGTCGGACGAGTGGGTGCGGAAATGGTACAAGCGGGACTACCAGGCCGATGTGTTGCGGCGGGCCGAATTGATCGACGCGGCACGCAATAACCAGTGGGATCGTTTGCCGGAAATGCTGGCCGAGATCGGCCGGAGCGACAACGACCAGGTATATCGGAACAGTCTGGTGCGGCTTGCAAGGCAATGCAATGATCCGCGCAAGTGGGAGGCGATGTTGGGGGCGGTAAAAGATCCATCGCCGCTGGTGCGGTCCAGCGCGGCCTCTGCGCTTGGGGGGCGGATGGATAAGGAAAGCATTGAAGCTCTCTTTGCCTGCGCCGGCGACGGATCGCGGATCGTGCGGATCCGGGCGGCCATGGCGTTGGCGGGAATTCCGCCGGAAACAATCGAGAATCCGGCCCGGCGCGAGGCCTTGGATAAGGCCGTGGAAGAATTCAAAACGGCGATGAAAGCCCGGGGCGACGATTGGGCATCGTACGCGAACCTGGGCGATTTTTACATGCAGCGCGGGGACTTTGCCGAGGCGGTGAAAGATTACGAAAACGCGCGGCGGCTGGAACCAAGGATGATCGAGGTTTTGATGAACGAATCGGTGGCTTACAGCAACATGCGGCAAAACGAGCGGGCGGAACAATGTTTGCGCCGTGCGCTGGAGACGGAGCCGGACAATGCGGCCGCGAACTTCAACTTGGGCCTGTTGCTGGCCGAGGAGGGGAAGACGGACGAGGCGGAAAAGGCCCTGCGCAGGGCGATAAAATCCGATCCCCTACCATGCGGTGCATGGTGCCCGGCGGCGGCGAATTATAATCTGGGGGTGATTTTAGCGGGTCGAAAGGACATGAGCGAGGCTATCGCCTTGTGCCGCAGGGCCTGCGAACTGCAACCCGATGAAGCGAAGTACGCCCGGACTTTGGCCTTGTATCTTAATAGCGAGGGCGACGCCGAGGGGGCGATCGAAGTGCTGCGCAAGGCGCTGGGCAACAAGGAACTCACACCACAAGAGCGGCAGGAGTTGGAAAGTAAAATGCGATCGCTGGAGATCGCCGAACCCGGCAAGAAAACACAATAAGCAACGGAAGATTTTGGATGATTCGCAAAGAGTCGCAATCGGGCGTGGGATATTCGGTCGTCGAGTTGGGCGGCGTGCGGCATGTTTTCGTGGCCGCAGTGGCGCGGCAAGGCACAAACATTCGCCAGCAGGCCGAAGACGCCTTGCGGACCATCGAAAGGTTGATAAAGGAAGAAAGCGCGCCCGGGTCGATCGTGATGCAGTCGGTGTTTCTGAGAGATTTGGCGGATGAGGCGGCGTGCCGGGAGGTAATGTGCGATTTTTATGGAAAGGCAGTGCCGGCGACCACGTACATTCCCCAGCCGCCTTGCGAGGGCAAACTGCTGGCGATAGAGGCTTTGGGCGTGGGGGGCGGGCAGGGCGAGGTGGAAATAATCCGAAAGGGCGAGCAGACGGTCATCACACGTCACGACGGAATCGCCTGGGTGCATGTGGCGCACGTTCATCCCAAGTCCGCGGAGGGATCGGTTTACGATCGCACGCTTTCCGCTTTTCGCTGGGCCGATGAACTGCTGGCAGCGGCCGGTTTCCGCTTTGAGGAAGTGGTCCGCACCTGGCTTTACCTGGGCGACATTACTGGGATGGAGGGGCAGGCGCAGCGGTATCGGGAGTTGAACCGTGCGCGGGCCGACTTTTACCGGGATTTGAAGTTTGCCGCCGGGCGGCCTAAAGGGGACAGTCCCATTTTCGTTGACACGAAAATCGGGACAGTCCCCGACAAACCCGTTTTTCCAGCCAGCACGGGCATCGGCGCAGGCGGCAAGGACGTGACGATCAGTTGCATAGCGATGAGGGCCGACCGGCCCGGTGTGATGTTAGTGCCGCTGGAGAATCCCAGGCAGACATCGGCCTTCGACTACGCCCACCAGTACGGGAGCGAAAGTCCCAAGTTTTGCCGGGCGATGGCGGTTGCGGCAGGAGATTATGCCACCACGTTCGTTTCGGGCACGGCCAGCATTACGGCTTCGGAGACGCGGCATCTGGACGACGTGCGGCGGCAGACGCAGGAAACGCTGGACAACATCGAGGCCCTGATAGCCGCCGATAACTTTCGGGGTCATGGGCTTGCCGGATTTGGGGCAACACTGGGCGATCTGGCCTTGGCCCGGGTGTACCTCAAGCGGCACGAAGATTACGCCCAAGCGCGGGCGATCTGCGAGTCGCGCTTGGGCGAATTGCCCACCATCTATGCGGTGGGCGACATTTGCCGGAGTGAACTGCTGGTGGAAATCGAAGGGATCGCGTTTTCGCGGCGGCAGGGGAAATTGGAAGGATGAGGGATGAAGTATGAAGGATGAAGGATGAAGGATGAATAAAAAAGACCGGAGGCGGCGGGCCATTGAGTCTCAGATTAATATAATGTCATTAGCCGGCGATCGACGGCCGCTGGAATACGAGCTAATTCCCACGGCGGCTGTTAGCCGCCGGCTATTGTAAATGACATTAGTTTTCCGATTCTCAATAATGTATGGAATGATAATAAACTGAAAACCGAGTACTGTTAACTGATCACTTTTTATGGGGAACACGAATTTCGCGGTAACGGCCGGGTTGTTTGAGGGCGGATTGGCCGTGCTGGCCGTGAGTCTGGGCTGGGCCTTGGGCCGGCCGCCCATGGAGAGCTTCCATTTCAGTGCCATCGATCTGGGCTGGGGCATTATTGCCACCTTGCCGCTGTTGGCGGTTTTGTTGATCTCGGCAAAAGTCACCTGGCGGCCCTTTGCCAGAATCATGCAAGTGCTGGATGAAACGTTCATTCCATTGTTTCGCCAATGCAGCATGCTGGAACTGGCGGTTATTGCGCTTTTGGCCGGGCTGGGCGAGGAGATGCTTTTTCGCGGCATTGTTCAAAGTTGGGTGGCCGACAAGATCGGCGGTGCGTATGGCGTGGGAATCGGCCTGGCCGTGGCGGCGGCGATCTTCGGGCTGTTGCACAGTGTCACGTTCACCTATGCGATGTTGGCCGCATGCATAGGGCTTTATTTTGGGGCGATCTGGCTGGCCACGGGCAATCTGCTTGTGCCGATTACCAGCCACGCCCTATACGACTTTCTGGCCTTTGTGTATTTGGTGCGAATACGCAAATCCAAGGCGATGCCTCAAGGCGGCGAAGATCGGCCTGAAAATTCAGTGGAATAAACATTCCAAGAGCTTATCCGCCCTCATCCTAACTTTCTCCGGGCACCGACCGGAGGTAGGTCGGGAGAGGGGACTTTTAGGATAGGTTCTAATCGGGTTAAGACGATCTTGCCGGCGGTGCGCATGGGGTTGTTTATGCGTTTCAGGAAAGATTTAATCAACTAGCGCATGGAAGGGGACGAAATATAACAGCAGAATATCCAAGATAAAACGTAGATATTCTCGATTTTAAACATTCGGGGCGCTGTAAACTTTCACATACATGATTATCCCGAGCAGTTTATGAAAGATTACGCCGGCAATCAGTTTTTAGTCTTGGTGATCGAAGAGAAGCAAGAGATTTTACAGCAAGTCACATCGGCATTGGCTGCGGGCAATTACTCGAGTTGCTGCTCGACGACCGCGGAAGGCGCACTGGCCGCCGCGGAGGAGACCCCGCCCGATCTGATCATCTCCGCCACAAGTTTGAACGGCGAGAGCGGGATGGAAGTTTGCGAGCGAATCAAGCAACGCCAAGGCCTGGAAACGGTGCCGGTGATGTACCTGTGCGGCGGGCAAATTCCGGATATAATCCGCCGTCACGATCAGATGGGCGGAAGCTATTATGTGCGCAAGCCGTTCGACCCGGGCGTGCTTTTGGAACTGGCGGATAAAGCCCTGCAAATGACTGTGTTGGCCGGTAGTTAGCGGTTGGGAAAAGGTGGGCAGTGGGCTGTGGGCAGTGGATAGTCACCCCGAGGATATCCGGTGCGAAACCGCAAGCGGTTTTATTGGTTTATTCATAGATCATTATTTTTATTCATTCCCTTAAAAAACCGGGCAATTAATTGCCCGGCCCTCATCCTTCATCATTTTCATTCTTCCGCGACAAGTCCTTCGCGCAGGGCCAGGCGGGCAAGATCGACGGTTTTGTGGACGCCGAGTTTGCGCATCAAGCGAGTTTTGTGATTGTCCACGGTATTTATAGATATTCCCATCTGTCGGGCACATTTCTTTAAGGTTAGACCTTGGGCCAGGAGGGCGAGGAGTTCGGTTTCGCGCGGGGTGAGTTTCTGGATGGGATTGCCCGTGTGTGCCGGATGATAGCGCAGCCCGCGCCGGGTTCGATAAAGGTATTGATCCACTTCGGGACAGAAAGAGCGGCTGCCTTCCGCCAGGCGCCGGGCGGCCTGGGCAATTTGGTCGAAGGTGGCGTATTTGGTCCAGTATCCCCGGATTCCCAAGGCCAAAGCGCGGCGAATATTTCTGGTGCGCACGGTTTCATCGAGGATCAAGAGACTAGTTTTCGGGTGCTGCTGGCAAAGCGTTTGAATGATGGACCAATATTGGCC
>JBEKZY010000120.1:0-13418 GCA_049509395.1 Thermoguttaceae bacterium
CCCCGATCTATTGGAGCAACTCGTATTCGCCAAACTATACTTCGATTACGCCGGCCTGATTCTTGCCTTTCAAGACGGCTTGCCGGTCGGTTTCGCGCACGCGGGATTCGGTCCCAACGAGCAGCTTAGCGCGGTGTCCTTCGATTTGGGAGTGACCTTGATCGTAATCGTTCGGCCGGACTGCGCCGAGGGCGAAGTGGCGGCAGGCCTGCTGGATCAATGCGAGCAATATCTTCGCGCTCGGGGCGCAAAGGTGCTTTACGGGGGCGGCATTCAGCCGCTTAATCCTTTTTATTTGGGACTGTACGGGGGCAGCGAGTTGCCCGGCGTGCTGGACTCCGATCTGGCGACCCGGAATTTATTCCAGTCGCATGAGTATCAAGAAATCGAACGCACAAGAATCGCGCAAGTCGATCTAAGCCGTTTCGAAGCGGTTATCGACCGTTCGCAAATGCAAATCCGCCGGCAAATGGTGGTGGAAGAGACGATTGATTTTCCTACGCGCAACTGGTGGGAGGCTTGTACTCTGGGTGGATTCGATCTGACGCGATTTGAAATGGTGCCCCGCGGCGGCGGTCCCGCAGTGGCACGCGCTATTTTCCGAAGCATGGAACCGGCCGGGGCCAATTCTTCGGGCCGGCGGTCCGGCTTGATCGAATTGCACGTCGATCCCGCCTATCGCCGCCGTGGTTACGCCGTTTTTTTACTCAGCGAAGTCTTCCGGCAGTTTACCCGCCAGGGCATTACAATCGTCGAGGCCCAAACCATGGAAAGCAATGCCCCGGCCATCAACCTCTATCAAAAACTAGGCTTCAAACCGATCGGCGAAGGAAGCGTGTACCGGAAAGGGTGACGAGAAAAAGACGGTGCGAGAAAAAGGGGACAGGCGCATATATTGATGAGGATAGGAGGCTTTGGTGAAAATTACAGCCATCCCTCTATATATTCTATTGATTTTTTGATCCTTTCAATTGTACCGACTTCCAATACAGTTCTTATTTTCCCATTATTCATTAATGATATTTTCTTGAATACATTATCCCAATTAATATTTCCATCGCCAACTGCATACTCGGAATCTTCATCGCCATTATTGTCATTGAAGTGCATGTAATCGATGTTAACATCTAACCATTTATCAATCGGTTCTTTACCGAATATATTAGCATGTCCGGTATCTAAGCATATTTTAAGACGATTACTTTTTACTTTTTGGATAATATGGATTAAAACATCTGATGATTTCTCCCACATATTTTCCAGATAAATAGTAATTTCATTATATTTTTCCAACAATTTCTCCCAATATTCTGCATGAATATCAACTGTATTCCCAATATAATTGTTGTTAGTAATGAGAGTATTTATTCCAGAATGAAATATAATTGTCTTACAATTCAATTCTAATGACGTGGAAATTGCTTTTTCAATTTTTTCTCGAGAAATTCGTTTTATATCATTATCCATGCTGTGTAATATTATGTCAATAAAAGGTCCGTGAAAACTTAATTCGCCGATATTTATAAGTTCATTTTTATTCTGTTTTATAAGGTCATCATATAATTTACTGTCATTTATAGTTTTTGGTAAAGCAAAATCAACTATTTCAATGCCATAATTATTCTCCATGGCAAGTTCGTATATTTCTTTACGATCACATCCAATTGGTTGTAGTACATATTTGATATTATTTTTCATTTTCTTTCTCTAATTCGGCCTAACGCCAGCGGTGAGGCGCGGGCGGCTTCCGCCCGTCGTCCTCCATCGCCTTGTTGGGCCATTCCTAACCTCTAATGCCGCGTTGACGCAGTAGCACTCGCAGTCCGGCCTCACCCAGTCGTTGGACCATCCGGTGGCAATTGGGACACACGCAGAGAAGTTCCTCGGGATCCGCAACGCCGCCGTCTGCTACCTTCCTGATGTGGTGCGAATCCAAGAACCACCCCAAGTCCGTCGCATCCTTTCGGAGTCGCGCCACGTCGATCGATTGCGTGTCACACCAAGAGGTATCGCATGTGCCGCAGAGCGCGCAGGAATACTTCGCGTTGCTCTTGCAACGCTCGCTCGCATTGGCATCTCGCTGCACGGTCCACTTCCGCAAGAAGGCAGAATCGACTGTGCCTTTCATGCCGTAGGCTTCGTCCACTGCCTTCTTGACCAGCAGGGCATCTGCAAGTTCTACCCGCACGTAAGCTTTGCGGTGCCAGTTGTCATGGGTAAGGCCGATTACTGAGTGCGTGAGCGAGCACTCGTAAGGTGTGCGCAACCATTGTCCCTGACGAATGCGGATGCTGTAGGGGTATGCTTTATCCCACTCGGTCTGAGGACTCGGCGTCCGTACTGGCGGTGAGACGACGTGAGAATAGCCAGACCAGCAGTGTATCCTGAGTACGTAGTGCAAGAGAACGTCTCCGCTTTGTACGCTCTTGGCCCGTTCATGCTGGCTCTCCGAGAGGATTGCTTGATCGCTTGCTGTTGGCGTTCGCGAGTCAGACGTCCAGTCAGCCCAACTGTTCCCGATATTCAGTTCGATCCAGTAGGTTGTCATGCGATGGCGCCCTTCTGTTGCTGGTCTAGTGCCGTTCCGCCCAACAGGTATTCGACCGCCGAAGTGCGGTAAAACTTTACCGCATTTTCGCAGCCGAACATGGCGTTGTCAAGTCTAGTACGTCATAACTGGCAAATGGGTTGCGACGGATTGTCAGTGGGTGAAAAAGGGATCAGTATTTTTTTCAAAGTGAAATAAATGCTCCAAAAAAGGCGCCTTTGAATCCCGGAAGTTTCCCGGCACGGCCAGCGCGCGCCGCGCAATCCCTCCATCCTCAGGGTGGCCAATTCTTTCTCTTGAAATCCCCTTTCAGACCTGATACGCTTGCCGCTCAGTGCAATCGGTGTTCTTTGGAAATCAAAACTATGAAAAATAAGACCGCAAGGCCCCTCCCCTACCGTGGAAAAATCGTGATTCTGACCCCAAAAGAAACGAGAACCTCAACCAGCGAATCGTGCATAAATCTAGCGAAAATCAGCGTTGATCAGTGTTCCCCCTTTGCACGCAGGTATCACGAGCTTGTGGTGAAAAAAGGCGTTCTAAGCCGCCTGGCGTTTTTTCTGTTTTGGCTCCCGGGTGTCTTTCCAACGCCGGTGTAGCCACCAATATTGGTCCGGGGTGCGACGAATGAGTTCTTCCAGGCGCGTGGTATACCACTGGGTCAATTCGCGCAGCGTGCTCAAGTTGCCGTCGATGGCTTGAGGATCGGCCATGGCGTAATTGTGCATGTGGAAATGCATGGGCTTGTGCTTTCGGGTTGCGGCGCTAACGGCCATTACGGCATTGTATTCCAGCGCCAACAGGGCGATAGCCTTGTACGCCGAGGCAGGCCGCCCGAAAAAATCCACCCAGCATCCCTTTGGACCGGCATATTGATCGGCCAGAAACGTCATCGTGCCGTTGTTGGAAAGCACACGCTCGATCTGATCCGCGCCGCCGTTTTTGGGGATGATATGCTGGCCCGTTGTGCCGCGAAATTGGTTTACAAAACGATCGAGATAAATATTATCCATCGTGCGCGCGACCGTATAAGTCGGAAAGCCGAGAATGCCCAGCACGTATCCGCCCACCTCGAAATTGCCCAAGTGGCCGGTAACGATTATTAGCGGCCGATTTTCAAACAACAGTCGGACCAGGTGCTCTTCGTTTTTCAGTTCCACGTAATCGCGCCAGTTGGTCTCGTGGATTTTTCGCGGTGTGTGGGCGACTTCCAGGACCAGGAGGAAAAGATGTTCCCACATTTTCAACTGGAGCCGCTTTCGGGCATGTGCCGAAAGGTCCTGAAAGGCATGCACAAGGTTTTCATCGATCACGCCGGCCCTGATCTTCAGTACGTCGCAAAACAGCCAGGCCAGCCGCCGGGCGATAACCTGGCCCGTTTCCATCCGCACCGCCTGTGCGACGCATATCAATATCCGAACCGCCAAATAGACGAGAAAATCGACAACCCTCTTGCGATTCATTCCCGATTCCTTCCTTGGAATGTCATGTTAATGTGTAAACAGGGAAGAAGGGAAAGGGGGAAAAACTCAGGATTAGAGATTACTGCAATAATCGCTTTTTCCATTTTCCCTTCTTTCCCCTTTTCCCATTTCTTACACCCTGATGCAATCTATTGGATATTTTCAGGAAATTTAAACGGGCGGCATTTTCTCAGGAATATCAATCCGAGGGAAGATCGGTTTTTTTATGGATGGGATTATGAAATGGCTTTTCTTGCTTTTAAGGGGGGGTCGGCCGATAACGGCAGGGGGACCGCCCGGCCGGTTTCGGCCGATTTATAGATGGCCAAAATAATCTCCACCGCCCGCCGCCCTTCCCGCCCGTCGATCAGTGGTTTTGTGCCTTTTCGTATGGCATTGACCACATCCTGAAACTGCCGGGCGTGGCCATGGTGTCCGATGGCCGCCGGGTCGGCTGCACCACCGCCGCTCGTTTTGCGGTTGGCCATTTTGTGCTGAATCGCATCGTCGGCCTTGCTTTTTTTGGCAAAATCCCACTTTACCAGGTCTTCTTCCTCCAAAACGGCCGAACCCGCCGATCCGTGGATTTCGATCCGCTTCAGATAGCCCGGATAGACCGCCGTGCTGGCCTCGATAACGCCTAGGGCCCCGTTTACGAATCTAATTGCGGCCACGGCAGTGTCTTCCACGGCAATCCGCTGGTGCGAAAGCAAGGCGGTTTGGGCGCGTACTTCTGCCACCGGACCCATCAGCCAGGCGAGCAAATCGACGCAGTGTATGGCTTGATTCATCAAAGCGCCGCCGCCGTCGAGCCTCCAGGTGCCCCGCCAGGTCCCGCTGTCGTAATAAGCCTGCGTGCGATACCACTTTACAATGGCGTCGCCAAGCGCAAGCCGGCCGAATCGGCCCTGATCCACGGCATGTTTTAGTTTTTGACTGGCGTCATGAAATCGGGAGGGAAAAACCGTGGAAAGCACCACGCCGGCCTTATCGCACTCGCCGATTATCTTGTCGCAGCGGCTAAGCGTGATTTCCAAGGGCTTTTCCACGATGACATGCTTGCCGGCGCGTGCCGCAGCCACGGCCGGATGCAAATGCGATCCACTGGGCGTGCCGATGGTCACCACCTCGATTTCCGGATCGGCCAGCATGTCCTTCAGGCGGCGATAGGCATTGCAGCCGAAGTTGGCCGCGAATTTATCGGCCGCCGCCGGCTCGGCGTCGAATCCGCCCACCAATTTTGCCCCGCGAACCTCCGCTATCGCCCGGGCGTGAAAACTCGAAATCATCCCGCAACCAATGATGCCAAAACCCAATGCCATAACAATACCTCAATTATCAATATATTTTTAGCACCCGGTGATTACACCGGGGGTTTGAGTAACAGTTTTCAGTTCAAAGTATAATGCATTTGCAATCAGCAATCAGCAATCAGCAATCAGCATTCAGCAATTATCTTTCTATCACATATTGCCTAACAAAAACATCGCCAGACTGGAGGCATTCAAGGCCATATGAAGCGCTATCGACGGCACAATGCGGTGAGTGCGATTATACAACAATCCCAAGGCAATCGCAAAAAAGAAAATGGGGATTGGATCCGGGGCGATGCTTTCGGGCAATATCTTCTTTACGCCGATCATACACCCATATGTTGGAACTGCGACCACCAAGAAAGTGATCAGTCCCAATCGCGCGTCGGCAAGTAGTTTTTTCGGCTCCCAGCCGAAATCAAGGGCCGTCGCCTCTACCCGCCAATGCATATAAACGACGCTAAAGATTATTGTCAATATCCTTATCATGGCGTCGCAGGCCAAGAGCACCATGAAAATCTCCACGTCCACCATCTTAGCTTCTTTGTGGAAATGCTGACTCGCGAAAATGATCGAGGAAATAAAGATAGGCATCGCTCCCGGCGGCATCCATCGCCTTACATTGGGCAATCTTCGCCGACAGGCGCGATCAACTTTTTCCAGCCACCCTTGCAACAAGACGCGAAAGAAAAACTCCTCCGCTATGGGCGCCACCACAACCGCAGTCGTACCGCATAAAAGCAATGTCGCCCAACTCTTTACCGCAAGTAATTGAATGATAGGATTGGCGGCACTGCTTGGCCCGAAAGTGGCGGCATTGGAAGATTCGATTATTGCCAAAGGCAAAATATACCGCAACATATTAATGGCGGCGAAGACTCCAAAAAAATAGAAAAAAATGACTGCCGCCAAATCCCAAAACTGCCAGGGTACGCGCCGCCTGGGCTGATATGGCAAAACAGGCTTGCCCGAGATCATTCGCTCAATTATCGCCGCCCATGCCACCAGACAGGCCGCGATGGCCAAAAAAACAAGCGTCACAAATCCCATGGCCGGGCCTTGCTGGGCAAAGATGTTCATCTACTTTGTTATGCCAGAGCTTTGATGGCCGCGCGAACATAAACCGCGCCGGAATAAACCGTGGAAATCACCGCCGACCAAACTGAAACCACCAATAACACTCTGCACCACTGCGGTGCGTTTTCCAGCGGACTTGCGTAGGACAAATATAAATAAAGCAGGCAAGCGCTGGCGGCAAGGCATTGAAACACCATCTTGATTTTGCCCGACCACTGGGCCGAAAAATCGCTGCCCCGCTCTTCGATAAAACTCCTAAGCGCAGTCACCAATATTTCCCGGCCTACAATTACCACCACCATCCATGCCCGCAGTCCCCACGGCACTTCATTCATTTTAGGATTAGCCGCCAGGAAAATAAACGTCCCGCATACGATTACCTTGTCGGCAAAAGGATCAAGAATGCGCCCCAGCGTTGTAATCTGGCCGTACTTGCGGGCGTAGTAGCCGTCGATCCAGTCGGTGCCGGCCCCGATTATAAACAACACGAGACTCCAGAAGTAATAATCGTAGGCCATCAGAAAAAAAAGCACCACCGACAAAACCAGACGCAGGGACGTCAATTGGTTGGGAAGATTAAATATTTTTGTACTAGCAGCCTGTTTGGTGCTGTTGGTCATGTAATAAATCCCACCTTAAAGGCATTTGGGTGTATTCGATAAAATGTATATATTGATGATCCAACCGTCTGAATCCGTCAGTATTTTACCGATCATTCGCCCTCACATGCTACTGCTATAAGATCATATTCTTTGTAAGCCACAATTTCAGCAGGTACGATTTGGCCCAGGCTTAAGTTTGCGCCAGTTACGTATATTACCCCGTCTATCTCTGGCGCATCGGCATAACTACGACCTATATAGGCGTTCGACTCCTTTGGTATGCTACTATCGATAATTACCTCCATGCGCCGGCCGATTTGCGCTTCATTCCAGGAAAAGGCGATGGCCTGTTGTGTCGCTAAAATATGGTCGCGTCTGGAGTTTTTAACATCTTCCGGCAGTTTGCCGTCCAGGTCGACGGATGCCGTTCCCGGCTCTTCGCAGTATGCAAAGGCCCCAAGACGTTCGAATTGCTGCTTCTGGACAAAATCGAGCAATTCCTGAAACTGCTTTTCAGTTTCGCCTGGAAATCCGGCAATCAGGGTCGTCCGCAGCACCAATGTGTCAATGCCTTCCCTCAAGCGCTGGATCAATTCCTCCGTTTCCGACCTGCTAACGCGGCGACGCATTCGGCGGAGGACTTCGTCGTTTATGTGCTGTAGTGGCAGGTCTAGATAAGGCAGTACTTTATCAGCCGTTGCCACGGTCTCGATCAACTCATCGGTGATGTGCATCGGATAAAGGTACATCAACCGGATCCAAGCCAAACCTTCTAATTTATCCAGTTCTCGCAGTAATTCGGCCAATTTCGGTTCGCCATATATGTCAATGCCGTAAAAACTGCTGTCCTGGGCCACCAGGATCAGTTCCTTGACCCCATCGGCGGCCAGTTCTTCGGCCTCGGCCCTGATTTGCTCGATCGGTTTGCTGGCATAAGGCCCTCGCATTTGCGGAATGGAACAAAAACTGCACAGCCGATTGCATCCCTCGGCGATTTTTAAAAATGCCATATGCCTGGGCGTGATCCGCAATCGATGCGTATCCGCAAGCGGACGGCTGGGCGCGGGGCGGAAAATCGTCCGCTGTTGGCCAAGTCCGTCGTACATTCGACCCACGGCGGTAACAATGTCGTCTCGCCCAAACACCCCAACAAGCTGATCGATTTGCGGATATTTTTGCATCAGCCGATCTTTATCCCTTTCGGCCAGGCATCCGGTAACAATCACCCCGCGAATCCGGCCCTTGGCTTTCAATTCCAGCATTTCTTCGATGGCCCGATGCGATTCTTCCCGGGCGTCGGCTATAAAACCGCAGGTATTTATGACCACGAAATCGGCGCTCGTAGGTTGCTTGACCAATCGAAAACCGTCCAACTGCAACAGGCCCGCCATGCATTCGGTGTCTATCAGATTCTTCGGGCAGCCAAGACTGATTAGGGCGAAACTGCCTTTGGGAGGTTTTTTGGTCATGATGACGACGAGGGTGAGATCAAAATGATGAATGAAGAGTGCTAAACGATGAATAAACTATAGAAACCGCCTGCGCTTTCGCACCCCCCTTTCCCAATCCCTAATCCCAAAGTAATCATGTTATCCGATCTGGGAAAAAATGTAAGTGGCTCTCATATTAACTCTATCTATCAAGTTTAATTATTGTTGTTAGTTATTGACTGTTAATAACTTAGCGTTAGGATGGTTATTATTCCTACCTAACGAAAATTAACGGTTTTTAATACAAAAAGTAGGAAGGAGGTAGGAACGGACTTTTGTGGGGTGGCAAATGAAAGACAATCGGTTTGGATTCACTAAGGCTAATCTTGCGGCACTTAAAGCTCCTGCCCATGGTCGAAAGCGATACCGCGACACAAAATGCCCGGGGCTAATTCTCGCAGTAACGGCAGGAGGTGTTAAAACCTTCTATCTCTATCGGAAGGTGAACTGCCGGCCGGTTGAATACAAGATCGGCTATTTTCCCGAATTGACGATTTCCCAGGCCCGGACCGCCGCGGCTAATGCCAGTCTCATTTATACAAACGGCGGGAATCCGCACCAGGACCGAATCGACAAGCGGCACATTGCAACCCTAAAAACTCTTTTTGATAGTTGGTTAGAAGATGCCAAGTTAAGAAAAAAATCATGGCCGATGGATAAGCGGATTTTTGACGTTTATCTAACAAAATGGCACAATAAGAAACTCGATTCTATCCGGCCGGCGGACGTTGCCCGATGGCATAACACAATCGGCAAGGATAATGGTCGTGTTCAGGCGAATCGCGCCAAGTCCGTTCTAAGTATGCTCTATGCTTATGCCCCGAAGATGGGCTATGAAGGCCCGAACCCATGTAAGGCCGTGGCTAGCTTTACTGAGCGGAGCCGAGAGCGGTATTTACAGGCCGATGAAATGAAAGCATTTTTCCAAGCAGTTATGGCGGCGGACCAGCCTTGGCGAGACTTCTTTTTACTTTGTCTCCTAACAGGCCAGAGACGCGGCAATATAGCATCTATGCAATGGGTGGAAATTGACCTAGGCAATGCCCTCTGGACGATACCAGCGGCAAAGGCGAAGGCCGGAAAGCCTATTACTGTTGCCCTATCACCGCCAGCGCTAGTGATCCTTAGGCGCCGACATGAGGAAATCGAGCAAGGCAATCCTTGGGTGTTCGGTCTCATAATTAATCCCCTAAAGCCTTGGCAGCGGATTTTAGAGACATCTGGGATAAAAAACCTACGGATGCACGATCTTCGGCGCTCTCTCGGTTCCTGGCAAGCGGCATTAGGGGCAAGCCTATCAGTTATCGGCAAGTCACTCGGTCATAACGACCTGAAAAGCACGCAAATTTATGCACGGATGCAACTCGATCCGGTCCGCGAATTGGTCACTAAGGCAGGGCAGGCCATGATCGAAGCCAGCGGCGTGTCATTGATTGAACAGGAGGTTTACGAAAATGGCAAAGAAGATTAAAAAATCCGATTGGCCGGTCGGAGAAAAGATTACTATTCTCAATCCCGATAGTGCATTTCCCGAGAAGTGCATCAAGGTTGCTAGCGTTTATATTCCCGTGGCGTGCGTCAGCAAAGGGGCAAAGATTTTAAAGGATAAACGCAAAGGTTTTCTAGCGTTTGCACAGTATCAAGCCGATGTAATGGAAAAAATAGCCCATAACATACTCAGACATGGGCCCAACAATCCTGGGTTGGTAGCTGATGCAAAAGAGGTTTTGCGTATCGTGGTCAGCTTGCGCGATACCATAGATCGTGGCGACATTGGGAAAGTATGTTGTGATGGAATTGCTTTAGGACGATTCTCCGAACGGCTTAGAATTCGGATACATGGTTTCGATGGTTATATAAGGCAAGTGAAGACGACTACCCGCAAGCTGCAAACTGGATTTGTGGATGCTGGTCTTGGTCACTCCCCTGAGGAAATCACCCAGGCTGTTCGCTATTGGCACAAACTGCACAAAGCCGATCCCAAACGAAAACGAGGCTTGATTGATAAAGACGTGGCCGTCAAATTCAAAGTCTGTGATAAGACTATCCGCAATTGGCGGAGTAATAATTCTTAAAATCGCTGGCAAACCTCTAAGCTTGCCAAAATGAATTTTCCTATACTTCCATTATTGATACAAAACAATCAATAATGGAGGTTCTTAAATGTCTACTGCAACTCTTGCCAGTCCGCTTGTTGACGAAAAGCAAGCATCCGAAATTCTTGGACTTGCCCCTGGCACTCTGAGCGTGTGGAGGTGCACAAAGCGATATGACTTGCCGTTTGTGAAAGTCGGTCGCTCAATTCGCTATCGTATTTCTGATCTCGAGCGCTTTCTCGAATCCCGAACTATCGGCGCGACCGTGGCCGACTAACCCATTAATAAACCCCCGGCATTGGAAGGCATTCCGCCGAGGGTTTAAGGAGAAAATCAATGCCCAATTCTACCCTAGCTTTGGTTGATGTTCAACCTATGCCAGTAACGCTTCCCGAACTGGCCGAGCAAATTAATGCCGAGCATCGGCAATGCGACCAGGCGCTGCAAAGCGGATTGGAGCATGCTTTTAAAGCCGGACACCTACTTATCGAAGCAAAAAAACTCTGTCCACATGGTACATGGTTGCCGTGGTTGGAGGAAAACTTTGAGGGTAAAGACCGGACGGCCCGCGCCTATATGCAGGTTGCGCAACGCTGGCCGGAGGTTGAAGCAAATCGGCAACACGTTGCCAATTTGAGTTATCGAGAAGTTTTGAAACTGGTAGCCGAGCCGACGCCAGAGCTGGAGCCGGAGCAAAAACCAGCGCCAACGGATAAGAATTTTTTGGCGAGCATCCCCAAACTAACACCGGAAAAAATCTTGATAGGGGTTTCTGAAGATCCTAGCTTCATGGTGGAATTACGCCCACACGAAACGTTGCCGGGTTATTTTTATCTTGTAGTTTATCAAGACCTCGACACAGAAAGTGCTGAAATGGTTTACGACCGGCGCGGGGTAAGATATAGCCGCGAGTTACTTGGCTATGTGCTTGAACGATTGCACCGAGTCAAGCCGACCGTATGGAATTATGAACCATTAAAAAGTGGTCGGCCGTGGTTTATCGACGCCGACGTAAAACCTGGCCGCGTTCGTCAGTACGGAAATAGAAATTAGGAAATAAATAATGGCAACTACTAATGCGATGGATTGCATACTTTCCGCGCTTTCCGATGCCCACGAATCCAACGGCGGTTGGTCGGCCCGATGCCCGGCGCACGAGGACCGGCGAGCAAGTCTAAGTATCAATCAAGGCGATGACGGTCGGGTCTTATTGCATTGTCATGCTGGTTGCAAACCGGAGGCCGTGGTCGGCAAGTTGGGGCTGACCATGAAAGACTTGATGCCAAGCACTAACGGCAGCGGCGCGAAGAAAAACGGCAAGCCGCGAATCGTGACAACGTATAACTATAACGACGCCGATGGAACTTTACTTTTTCAATCATGCCGATATGTGCCAAAGAATTTTAAACAGCGAGCGCCGAAGCCCGGCGGCGGGTGGAGTTGGTCGGTTAAAGACATTAAAAAGGTTCCCTATCGCTTGCCGGAATTGCTTGCGGCCGATCCGGCAAAAATTGTTTTCATCGTGGAAGGTGAAAAGGACGTTGACCGACTTTGCGGTCTTGGATTAGTTGCGACCACTAACGCCGGCGGCGCGGGGAAGTGGTCAAAAGATTTTGCCCAATACTTCGCCGGTCGATCCGTGGTGATCCTCCCCGACAATGACAAGCCCGGGCGCGACCATGCCCGCGATGTAGTCGTGAAACTTCATGGCACGGCGGCAAGTATCAAGATCGTTGAATTGAGCGGACTGCCAGAAAAGGGTGATGTTTCGGACTGGCTTGACGCCGGCCACTCGGTCGATGAATTGCAAACGCTGGTCGATGCCGCGCCGATGATTACGGCGGAAGATATTGCGGCGTGGGAGGCCGAGAAAACAGTAAAATTCGACGGTCCGGTTATTATCATCGGTACTGATGAAAAGCGCGTGGTCGATGAAGCCATAACAGCAATGTCAAGCCATGCCGCATTATTTCAGCGCGGCGGAAGTTTAGTTCACATTGTTAATGATTCGGAACCGCCGCGGGGAATAGCACGTTCAAAGGACGCACCACGTATATCTAATATGCCCTTGCCGCGGTTGCGTGAAATTTTAGCCGAAAGCACAATGTGGGCAAAAGAAACCGATAACGGTGAGGAAATAAAAAGAGAATACATCCATCCACCGGAATGGGCAATTAAAGAAGTGGCCGCACGCGGACAATGGGCGGGAATCCGGCGGCTGGAAAATATCGTTGAAAGCCCGGTCCTACGCGCCGATGGTTCTGTATTACAGTCTGCCGGTTACGATCCGCTTACTGGATTGATTCTTTCCGCCGATAGTTCATTTCCGCCAATATCGGATAAGCCCAGCAAAACTGATGCGATACAGGCGCGTGATCTACTTTTAGAGTTGGTGTCCGATTTTCCGTTCAAAACTGATATTCATCTTGCCGCATGGTTGGCGGCAACGCTTACACCTTTTTCTCGATATGCTATCGACGGTCCGGCGCCGTTGTTTTTCATTGACGCCAATGTGAGAGGTTGCGGCAAGTCATTACTGACCGATGCCACTGGAATTGTTGCCACTGGCCGACCTATGCCGCGCATGACCGTACCCAGGGAGGATGAAGAACTCCGAAAGCGGATTACGGCTGTAGCGATTGCAGGCGAACAAATAATTCTGCTTGATAATGTTTCGGGTAATTTTGGAAGCCAGTCTTTAGACGCGGCGATCACTGCCCGAACCTGGAGCGACCGGATTCTTGGTACAAGCGAAATGGCCGTGAACATTCCCCTTTATCTCACTTGGTTTGCTACAGGGAACAATGTTTACATTCAAGCCGACACAGC
>JBEKZY010000121.1:0-13379 GCA_049509395.1 Thermoguttaceae bacterium
AATCCGGCACCACTTCGACTTGAATCGATCGGATCTTGACGTGGAGGAGCTACGCAAGCAGGCCATCCGATCGGTCGCGAGGATCGAAGTTGATGCCGGGCGCTTCGTTAACGATATATCTGCACAGAACTCTATCCATGACGCATGCGTCCGCCGACTTGGGTACACGGATGTTGCGGAGTTCGATCGTGCTGTAGACGAGTGGTTGAGTGGTCGATCCGATGAGCTTCGCGTAGCCGTGCTCGCAAAAGTGACTAACGACGCCCAGCGGCAGGGGCTTGCCGAAATCCTCGGAATATCGGATTATCGGCCTGCGAAGGCAGCGGCGCAAGACTTGGAAGCGCCACCGGCGGATCGCGTCCTGACAACGGTTTCACGCATCCTTCGTGATACCGGACTTTCGAACCGTGTGAAGGTGCTGCACAATTACGAGTGCCAAATCTGTGGATACACGCTCCTGCTCGCTGACGGCTCGCGGTACGCGGAAGGACATCACGTCCAACCGCTTGGATCACCCCACAACGGGCCGGACGTGCTGGGAAATATCGTCTGCCTCTGTCCTAACCATCACGCGGCGTGCGACCTCGGGGCAATCGCACTTGATGCGAATGAGTTGCGGCAAGCTATCGGCCACCATGTGGAGCGGTCATACATCGACTACCACAACACAGTAGTCTACCATGGGCACAACAGCGCCGAACCGGACCATGCACGCGAGTGGCCGCAAACGGATAAAGATAAAGGTTTCGGGGTGCGTTGGCGTAAGCCGGAGGAAAGTAGCGAATGAAAGAGTCGTACAAGGTAAGACCTAGCCCGTCGCCTTGGCCTCGCGTGATGCGTTGTGGCGGGCAACCGGCAGGGCGAAGCGTTCACAGAGGCACAGCCGGGCGGTGTATCGAGCTCCGAAAACATCCTTTTGTGGAGGCCGACCTTGTGCCGACAAGGGGAAGGCAATAGTCATGTCGAACGTCAACGGCGAGTTCGAGACGACTCCCACGGAGTCTAGAAATAAGGGGTCAGAACTATTTACAACAGGTGAACAATGATCCATAAGAGTCAATTCTTTCAGAAAATTGTTCTGACTCCTTTTCCACTTCTAGCGCGCCGCTTCGTGGCTAGGGGGATGGCGGCGAACCTATCCCAGGGCTGCGCTTCGCTCCGCCCTGGGCTTTCATAGTACGCCGCTTCGCGGCTAGAGGGCGCCGCTTAACAGCTTTATTTATTCGCATTATTCGCATTTTGCCGAACGTATACTGTTTATTCTACGGGTGTGTGCAGAGTTTGTGGTGGATCAAGCATTAGTCCATCGATAATTTTTACGGGCAACGACTCGATGCGCACTTCGGCGGGTTGCAAACCTTCGCGTGTGGCTTTTAAAGTGATCGGGCCCGGGGTGAGCGTAGAGCGGATCATTACGCGGTTGATGCCGCACTCGGTGTTTAGAAAGAGGTTGTTGGTCGAGTTGAGCTTGGCGGCATTTAATCCGCCGCGCCAGATTGCGGGTCCTGTAATCTCGAAATCGACGCGGGCCTCGTCGGTTGGGCAGCGGCGGCCTTGGGCGTCTACGACTTCGAAGTCGATAAAAGCCACGTCGCTTCCATCGGCCCGCAGGCCCTGCGGCCCGGTATGAAGCGTGAGCTTGATGGCTTTGGGATCGCCCGCGGTTGTGAGTTCGTGGTTGCAGACGATTTTGTCTTCCTCAGCGACCGCTGCCCTCACCCCCTGCCCCTCTCCCAAAGGGAGAGGGGAGATTCTATTCGGACCCGTTGTCCCCTGCCCCTCTCCCAAAGGGAGAGGGGAGGTTCTATTCGGGCCTGTTGCCCCCTGCCCCTCTCCCGCGACCAACCTTCGGTCGGTGCCCGGCGAGGGGGAGGAATTGTCGGATGGCAATTTTATCCCGACGGCCTTGAGGGCGCCGGGGGCAAATACGACATCGGGGAAGGCGTAAACGCAGCCGGTGTCAATTCCCGCGGCCATCTCGTTGGCGCCCATGGTTCTGCCTCCGTACGTGTCCACAAACTTAAAGGGCTTGTCGGCCACGCCGAGTGATTTGCCGTTAAGGAACAATTCAACCTGGTCGCAATGCGACGCCGCCACATACATGGTCTTCTTGGTGTTGGCGGGATAATTCCAATGCCCGATGATGTGAATGTCGGGCTGTTCGTTCTGCATCACGCGCGAGACGAAGAACAGCGACTTGGGCAGGCGCACGCCGTCGAGTTTGCCGCTGACGCGGAGAACATAGCTGCCTTGCTGGCGGCCGTCGGCGTCGGAGTCGGTAAGGTAGATGGAGGCGTAGGCGGACCACTTGGAATGCGCGGGATCCTGGTTGTCGATCCGGTTGCGTAGATAACTGGCGTAGCGGGCAGCGCCGGCGAGGCAGAACGTCTCGGAGTTCCAGTGCCAGGTGTCGACGGGACGACCATCTCCCCCGGCGCCGGCTTTGGGTTTGAAACCGAAGTGCGGCGGCGAGAAATCGTCCCAGACTTCTCGTCCGGCCTCGTCGCGAAAGTCCTCGGTCTCGACCAGCGGCGCCTTGTCGCGGCGGGCGATGCTGTATCCGCGGAAAATATCGTCGCCGGCGACCCGGTCGGTCTGCGGCGCCTGGCCGATCATGACCCCGAACCACTCGGACATGGGTGTGAGGGCTATGTTGGCGTCCGCCTGATCGTTGTCCCGCGTGCCCATGACGCGACCACCGTGCGGGTCCCATTGCTTGCGCAACTCGACCATCTGCGTCATCTGCTCGGGCGTCACGATGGTGTTGCCCGCCTCCCAGAAGAAGATGCTGGGGTTGTTGCGGTAGAAGATCATGGTGTCGCGCATGACCTCGGCGCGCTGGTCCCACTGGCGGCCGGTCACCAGGCGTTCCTTGTCGCCCGCCGGGCAAATCTGAACGATGCCCAGCCGGTCGCAGGCCGCAACGTCGGCCCGCTGGGGGGCGACGTGCATCCAGCGGACATAGTTGCCATTGCTCTGGCGCAGGAGCGCAAGCGTGTAATCGTGCATCCAGTCGGGATAGGCGCCGCCCAGGCCGGCCCAATCGTTGGCCGAACGCTGCGCGTAGCCGGTGAGCCAGACGAACCGGCCGTTCAGCCAGACACCGCCCTTGCCGACGCCGCCCTTGAACTCGGTCTGGCGGAATCCGGTTCTCGTCCGGCATACATCCACCGGCTTGCCATTGACGGTGAGGATGGTGTAGACGTCGTAGAGATACGGATCGTTCAAATCCCAGAAGCGGGCATTGGCGAGCGAACCGGCGGCGGTAAAGACTTCCGACTGGCCGGCGACGATATCGGATGTGTTGCCGTCGAGCTTCGCACGCACGACTCCATCGGCGTCCACTACCACGGCCGATAGCTCGATGGAGGCGTAGTCGCCGGTCTCGTTGACGACCTCGGCCTCGACTTTGATGTCCGCCGTCTTCTTCTTGAGGTCGATGGATTCCGGATAAACATAGATGCCGGTGGTCTTGAGATTTTCGTAAAGGGGAAGGGTCTGGTAGATCCTGCCTGCAACGATCAACGCGGCGTCGCGGTTGAGTCCGCCGAAATTCGGATTGAAATCCTTGGAGTTCCACTGGAACGGCGTGTTCGTGGCCTCTTCTCTGTAGCCCGGGTTGTTGTCGACCATGACGGCAAGAACGTTCTCCTGGTCGCCGAATTTGGCGAACTTGGAGATATCGAGGCCGACGGGAGTGACGCCGTTTTCATATTTGCCAATCGGCTGGCCGTTGAGGAAGAAACGCGCGGCCTGCCGCAGCCCGTCGAACTGGAGGAAGACCTTCTGGCCCTCGGCGTCGGCGGGCAGCTTGAAGTGTTTGCGATACCAGCCGATACCGGTCTTGATGCCCTGGTCGCCGCCGCTGTGGCTGATGTACTTGCGATAAGAGTCGGTTTCGTTCCAGGTGTGAGGGAGGCTGACGGCGGCCCAGGCCGAATCGTCGAAGGCGGGTTTGTCAGCGCCGGCCGCGTTGCCGAAGGCGAATTTCCAGCCGGCGTTGAAGTTGTATGTGATTCGCGGCGAAGCGGGCGGCGCGAACTTATCCTCAGCCCGCGACAGGCCGCAAAATAAAATGGACAAACAAAAAATAATCCCAGAAAATATAAACGGCGATCGGTTAGCGAAACGGCAGGCGTAGTACATGGGGGCATGCTCCATTTAAAACTTAATACCAATGATTTCATAACTTTAATGTAGTTTTATTTTTCTAGACCAGGCTTTAGTATGCTTGTATTTCTCTATTCCAGGCTTTAGTGTGGTTTTATTTCTCTAGCCCAGGCATTTTATGCCTGGGACGAGGAGAATTCCACAATCCTTAATTTATTGAGTCTCAGATTGATAATGTAACTAGTCGGCGGTCAACGACCGCCGGAAATTCCACCGGCGGCTGTTAGCCGCCGGCTATTGCGTGTGTCATTAGTTTCCTGATCCCCAATAGCCGCTTAAGGGGCGGCTAAAGCCGGCAATAAAGGAATCCCGTGAACGGGATTGACATTGAATGTTGGCAACCATTCCCGGCCCCAGGCGTAAAACGCCTGGGCTAGAGAAAAATTACATTCACGGTCCATTATCAAATTAACAGAGCAGCTCATTCATGTCAATTTGCCCAACAGCGGCGGAGAATGATAAGATTGCAATATTTATTGCATCGTTCCGCCGGGCGGCAAGGATTTTTTGTAATCCTCAACACCGAATCCTGAACTCGGAACCCCGAACCCCGGACCCTGCGCTTGCAAGTTATATCCCAACTCGTTGCAGTTGTAAATCAGATGCCCGATGATCCGCTGTTCCAGAACCGGATCGCGGCCTTCAGGGATCCAGCGTTCGCCGGACGGATCCACTACGGCCGGATTGACCACGCGGGTAAAGGAACTGTCGTAGCGGAAGGTGGCGCTGCCGGCCGAGGCGTGTTCGGGCGAGCGCATATCTTCCAGCTCCTTGAACACCGCAACTTCAACCCAATGCCCGCCCTGGGTCGGCCACACCCTGACTACCGCCTTCCGCCGCATGGTTTGCAAGGTGTTTTCCACCCGCTCGTACTCGCCCGCCGTGTCGCGCCGCCAAGGTTCCAACAGCGTCGGGCTGACCTGGTAGTAAGTCTCGATCCGTCCTTCGTTGAACGTGTCGCCGATCTGCCGCACCGGCTCTTCGCGCTGGAGCTTGAAATAATCGTCGATCACGTCGGCCACCGCTTCCCAGGCGCACTGCGGATCGGATATCGGGATAAGCACAGGATTGGGATAAACCGGTTCGGATTCTACAATCGGCATCATTTCCGGCGGCGGCGGCGACCATGCCGGGACGGTGCATCCCGACATTCCCAAAGCAACCAATACCGTCGCCAATATGTTGCGCATCTCGATACCGTATACAGAAAAAAAATTCGCGGCCCCAGGCGTGTAACGCCGGGGCTATAGAAAAGTTCTATTGGCAGATAAACAAAAAAGCGGCGATAGTTTCCCCAAAATCGCCTTATAGAACAAGATCAGAAATAAACCGGTTCGATTGGTTTGTTAAATGGCGTTAGTGCCTTGCCGATGTCTTTTCTTAATACTGCGTAGAATAAGAGTATTTGGCAATTTAGGAAGAAGAAGTAGCGAAGCAATTGGAATCATCCAATGATTGCAACGTAGCAGGCACACTCCGTGTGCCGTTTATGGAATGCACACATCAATCGCGCAGACGGCACACGGAGTGTGCCTGCTACAATAATATGCCTGCTCCAAAATGCTTCTTACAATTGTTGCCGCCTATCGCGCCACCACTTTCTGCGGCCTGCGCATGGGCGGACGCCGGCGCCCGGCAAAACCGTTTTCGCTTAACAGGCGTTGGGCTTTGACCAGATCGTTTACTTTGATCACCGCCAATACGCCGCCTTTGGATTTTTTGCCGCTATTGAACGAGCAATAAGCGTAGTCGATATTCAGATGTTCGCCGGCCAGCCTTTCGCAGATTTTGCGGAATCCGCCCGGCTGGTTGGGTATTTCGGCCAATAGGACGTCGGTTGTTTCGTAGCGAACGTTGATTTTATCGAGCACTCCGGCAGCCGTATGCAGATCTTCGGGCACGAAACGTACGGTGCCTCGGTTTCCGGAATCCATGACCGCCAACGCCTGAAAATTCACTTTTTCCTTGGCTAGTGCCGTAAGCATGTCGGCTAAACGCCCGGGTTTGTTCACCAGCGAGACCGAAAGTTGCTTGGCCGTTTGCATAGCGTTCCTTCCTTTCGTGATGATATTAAGATGTAAGAAATCCGCAGAGGAAAAAGGGGATAGGTCCAATTTGCCGGAACGGCCCAAAGGGTGCTTTGCACAAATTGGACCTATCCCCTTTTTCCCATTTTGCGGACGAAATATCACACTCAAATCCTATCAAGCATATAGATTGGGTCAAATCCCCTCGACAAAGTAAGTGGGTTTTGAGATTGGGACAGTTTGTCTAATTTTCCCATATAACCCGATCGACGGGGACTACCCTATCGTCTTCTCCACTTTCCCAATTTTAGTACATTTCTTTGCCGGCGACGAGGAAAATCCCTGATCGGGCCGGAAATATAGCTCTCAGGGAACTAATTATATATCAAAAACGTCTTAATCCTGTCAGCGGTAGCATGCGAACCATAATTGACAAACTTGTTACCGTTTTGCCGTGTTGAACTGGTTATCATATTTATCAGTTGGCCGCTTAATCCGTCGAAAAAATAGTATCTCGTTACCACGCTCCTGCGTGGGAACGCACATAAGGAGAATCGCTCATGTCCCGCACGATCATCCGATTGTTGGTCTTGGCCATTTTGGCCTCGCCCGCTGTTGTCAGGGCCCAGGGTATTTTGATAGTGACCGATCCCGATCAGCAAATTCGCTTGCCGCGGCCGATCATTATTTTACCGCCGGAGCATTGGCCTCATCCGCGTCCGATTCCTGTGCCGCGGCCCCGGCCTCCGGTAAGTTACAAGATCAAGGAATTGGACATTCATGCCCGCTTGATCGACCAGGTGGCCCAGGTCCAGGTTTCACAGACCTTTGTCAACAGCGGCAGCCTGCCCATGGAGGTGGCCTTTGTTTTCCCATTGCCTTACGACGGGGCGGTGGAGCAGATGACGCTGATGATCGACGGAAAAGAGTATCCGGCCAAATTGCTCGACGCCGGCGAGGCCCGTCGCATGTACGAGGAGATAGTCCGCAAAAATCGCGACCCGGCGCTGTTGGAGTGGATGGGCACGGGCTTGTTCAAAACCAGTGTGTTTCCGGTACCGGCCGGGGCCAGCCGCACCGTGTCGCTGCGATATTCCCAGCTCTGCCGCAAACAGGAAGGCCTGACCGACTTCCTATTTCCCCTGAGCACCGCCAAATATACCTCCGACGCCGTGGAAAAAGTCGATATCAACATATCGATCGAGAGCCAGGATGAAATCAAAAATGTTTACAGCCCCACCCATGCCATCGAAATCAAACGGCCCGACCAGCAACATGCAACCATCGTCTATTCCGGCAAGAACGAAGTGCCCTCCTCCGATTTCCGCTTGTTTTACGACGTGGGCAAAGGCATGCTCGGCACGCGGGTGTTAAGCTATCGGCCGGAAAAGGAGAAGGAGGGATTTTTCCTGCTCCTGGCCAGCCCGGAGATTAAAGCCGAAGTTGGAAAAATGGAGACCGGTTCTGATAATCCTTCAGGTAAAACGGTGATCTTCGTGATCGACCGTTCGGGCAGCATGAGCGGCAAAAAAATCGAGCAAGTGCAAGCCGCGCTCAAATACGTGCTGAACAATCTCCACCAGGGCGATCTGTTCAACGTCATTGCCTACGACGATCAGATCCAGAGTTTCCGGCCCGAACTGCAACGCTTCGACGAAGACACCCGCAAAGCGGCGTTGGGCTTTGTGGCCGGGCTTTATGCCGGAGGAAGCACGAACATCGACGCCGCGCTGCGCACCGCCCTAGGGCAGATCCAAGATGCCCGGCGCCCCAGCTACATCGTCTTCCTCACCGACGGCATACCAACCGCCGGCGAGACAAACGAGATGAAGATCGCCTTGGACGCCAGGCAAGAGAACAAGCATCATGCGCGGATTTTCGCCTTTGGCGTGGGCTATGACGTGAACTCCCGCTTGCTGGACAAGATTGTCCGCGAGAATTTCGGCCAAAGCGAGTTCGTTCGTCCCAACGAAGACATCGAGGATCGCGTCAGCCGGCTGTACAACCGCCTGGAATCGCCCGTGATGACCGGCGTAAACATACAGTTCGTCTCAGACGAGATGAAATCGGAAGAAGGCAGTCTTGTAAATCGGGTGTATCCCAAGGACGAGATGGATTTATTCGCGGGCGAGCAGTTGGTCTTAGTCGGCAGATACAAGAAACCCGGCACGGCAAAAGTGATTATTCAAGGAACAATTGGGCAGAAGCAAGAAAAGTTCGATTTTCCCGCCGTGTTTGTGGATAAAAGCGGCGACGAGAGTTTTGCATTTATCGAAAAACTTTGGGCCGTCCGCCGGGTGGGCGAAATTCTCGACGAGTTGGACCTGAAAGGCAAAAACAATGAACTGGTAAAGGAGTTGGTCGAGCTGGCCACCCGCCACGGCATCCTAACTCCCTACACTTCGTTCATGGCCAATGAGAATGTAAACCTCCACGATGTTGCCGCCAACGCAGGCTGGGCCGACCGCCGGCTGGGGGCATTGGACGTATCCGACGGCAACGCAGGGTTTGCCCAACGGGCGATGAAAGGCGGCATGCAACGTGTTGCACAAGCCTCGGCCCCTTCAAGCGGCGGCTCTTTCGGCTATGGGGCTCAGCCGGCGGAAGTACACGAAGCCTTGAGTGTTTTAAACTCCTCTCCCGCATTCCAAAGCGGCGGAGTCGCGGGCGCGGCTTACGCCGGCAACGCCGACAAGGAATTGGCCGACGTCGCGCAAAATATCCGCAACGTCGGCAATCGGACCTTCTATCAGCGCTCCGGACGCTGGATCGATTCGCTCTTGAGCACCGATCAGGAATCCAACGCCAAGCGAATTAAGCAATTCAGCGACGAATACTTTGAACTCGCCCGGCGTCATGGACGCACGCTCTCGCAATACATGGTCTTCGACGAGCCCGTGCTCCTGAATCTGGATAATCAGGCGTATCTGATCGAACCATAAATGACTGATAGGGTAGCCCAGGTTCTCGAACCTGGGCGGCTTTTGCCGCAAGAGGCTGAAAGAAAATCATAAAACCTTGCCAAAACCTCTTGGGCCTTCGTCCCACCGGTTCAAGAACCGGTGCTACCCGCTTTTGCCGCAAGAAGCTGAAAGAAAATCATAAAACCTTGCCAAAACCTCTTGGGCCTTCGTTCCACCGGTTCAAGAACCGGTGCTACCCCGATTTTGGGCCTTCGTTCCACCGGTTTAAGAACCGGTGCTACCCCGATTTTGTTAGAGTTCCTGAATCCTTCAGTTCCGCTGTAAGTATCCATCGATGCCTTGCTTAAATCGTTCCAGCCATGAAGCATTGGTAATGTGCCAGTCTAGGCCTTCCCAGCCTTCCCATCGTTCCGCTTTGGGGTTCCATTGAAAAGGCAAGTCGCCCCGCAGGATCTCGCCGTCCTTCAGATTCATTTCGTAGTGTACGGTTGGTCGTCCTTTGCCGTCCAAAAACACTTTTCCCAGTTGCACTTCAACGATGGGATTCGTTTTAAACTTGGCGCATATCCAATTAACCCAAGCGGGGAGATCATGGTTGACTGTGTAATCGATGTCCTCGGGCAGGAAATGTTGCCACTGCCCTGCGGTCTGCCAATCACGATTGTAATCGGCCGTGCGTATGGCCTGAAAAAGCCGCTTAGCCGCGGTCTCGACTTCATCGGCGAACTGCATGGCCTTTTCCTGTTTTTGTTTGCGCAACACGTCCTCCCAATGGCTGCCATAGTGCCAGGCGTTGAGCGGCCCGAGATGGGCTGCCGACCAGTTGGGGATGGGCTGGCCATAGTGAAATCCTTCCGATGCGACGACGCTGGCGCCGTCAAGTTGTTTCACAAGCCCGGCTTCAACCAGGCCTTTGCCGTACGTAATCCGCCAACGGCGATCCACTTCCCGGACGAACTCGTCTGAGAAATAGCCGGGGATCACCGGGGAAAACACCTCGTCTTCCAGTGGTCCAAAGTAAAGGTAGGCGTGGAAGCCTTTGCCATAGGGATCACTGGTCAGTATGTCTGGATCGGCGTCAAAGACCTGCGTACCAAACGGCCCACGATCCAAGGGGAAGGCCATAGGCTTGTTTCCCACTGCCGCAAAGGCCGTCTCGAACAACCCCAAGGCCCGACGCCCGGTCACCTGGCCCAAGTTCGTCTCAACCGGCCCGTGTGGAATTACTGCAAAGACGTTTTCCTCCCCCAGTTTCTCGCGGAGATGCCAGCCCGCCGACTTCATCGGTTCACCGTCCGGCCGGGTAAGATTCACCATTGCGTGGCCAAAGCCGACGATGAACAGCGCATGCCGCTTATCCGCGGCATGTTTTTCCAAATCACGCACAATGTTCTCCGCCATTAACTGGTTGCGATCGACGTCATACTTACGCCAATCCTCGCGCCGTTTTATTTCCTTCCACGGCCGGGCCATATCGACAATCATGATCCGAAGCCGCTGCGGTTCGGGCAGCTCTTGGTTGACTTCCCACACCGTGCGGAAGAAATCGAGGATCGGCTGGTCCGGCGAGCCCACCTCCATCATGTCCCGCAGCATTTCGATTACCGGTTCGGGATCGTACTTCGAGGCAGCAAAGAAGCGATCTACCAATGGCTGGTCGTTCGAGGGAAGCTCCATGTAGATGACCCCAGCCTGGCGCGCGAACTCCGGCGAACGCACCAGGGCCGCGTCGAACGCCCAGGAGCGGGACAGGTGATGAATCTCGCCGAGGATCACAACGCGGTGTTTGCCGATCGCATCCAAGAGGAATTGCCGCGGGTCTTTCGCCTCACGCCTGAGGAAATCCACGAAGGGTTGCAGATGGGCGGCCGGGTCGGCGACCGGCGGGCGCTCGTCCCGCAGACGTTTGGCCGTCTCGTAGAGATACCCCGAGGCAACCTTCTTACGGGCATTTTCGATCGAGTCAGCGTGGTCGTTTCCGGTGTTCAGCCAACGTCCCTTTACAAGTTCCAACCATCGCAGATCCATGACGTAGCCTTCGCGGCCGTATACCTTCGTTCGCGCGATGACGACCGCGTGGGTTTCGTCCCAGACATGGACTTCGATGATTTCGCAGTTCAGAGAGATTTCCGCCACGTCTTTGGGCAACGGTTTCTTGGCGCCGGGTGTCATCCGGACCGCGAGTTCCGGTACGCTTAAGCGCTGCCAAAAAGGCCCGGAACCGCCTTCCATGATGTAGGCGCGTTCTATGGTCGCATAGGCCGACTCCGGGGTGGACAAGTCCTCCATATCCGGGAAATCCGCAACCTTTTTCCTTACTTCGTAAACGCGAATTCCACCCGCCGAATCGGAGCTAGACGACGAATCAGATTTAGCGCCGGACGTCGCAGAAGGGCTCGCCGCCGGTTCGTCGCCATAGGCCGCACTCGCGGCACACGTCAGGATTTCTGAGCAGATGCCGGAGGCCAAGAAAAGAAGGAATAGAAAATTAATCGACTTCATCATTCGAGCGTACATAATCGTCTCCTTGGCAACGCGGGGAAAAGGAGGTCGGAAGTCTTTTGCCCTATTGTAGATTCTCGTCGCTTGGAGCCGCAAGTGGTTGTGATAATCAATCCCCGATTGACCATAACCCCTTGCTGCGTGTAAAATCGTGGCTTTAAGTCAAGAAGACGAATCCTTCGGAAGCAAGAATAATGGCCGATCTTAAAATTCATCGCGTAACAACCCGCCGGCAAAAAAGGCAGTTTTTGGAATTTCCTTGGGTTTTGTATGAGGGTGATCCCAATTGGGTCCCGCCGTTGCGGTCCAACCAGAAAGAATTAGTAGGCTATGTAGCCCATCCGTTTTACGCCCGGAACTCGGTGCAAACTTTTATTGCCATGCGCGGCGATGAAGTTTGCGGGCGGATCGCGGCCATTCTCAACCAGGGCCACAACGTGCACTACAACGAACGCCGCGGTTTTTTCGGCTTTTTCGAGTGCCGCGACGATCAGGAAGCCGCCGCCGGCCTTTTCGACGCGGTAAGAAGGTGGTTTGCCGATCAAGGCATCTATAAACTCCGCGGGCCGACCAATCCTTCGCTTAATTATGAATTGGGTCTGCTGATAGACGGTTTCGATTCCCAGCCCACCTTCATGATGACCTACAATCCGCCATATTATGAGCGGCTCATCGATAATTATGGTTTTCGCAAGACCCAAGACCTTTACGCCTTCTGGGGACATTTAGACATGCTCCCGGCCATTTCGGCCAAGTTAAAGCCCATCGCCGACCAGATCGTCGAGCGATACAACGTCAAATTGCGTTCGTTGGACAAATCGAAGTTCAAGGAGGACGTAAGAATGTTCCTCTCGCTTTACAACCGATCCATGGCGAATACCTGGGGTTTCGTGCCCATGACGCCCGCCGAAGTCGATCACATGGCCGAGGGTTTGCGTTTCCTGATCGTGCCGGAAATGACAGTGGCGGCCGAAATCGACGGCCAGGTGGTAGGCGTCGCTTTCGGCCTGCCCGACTATAATCCCCGCATCAAGGAAATTGACGGCCGGTTGTTTCCCTTCGGTTTTTTCCATCTCCTGCGCAACAGGCGGGCCATAAAAAAGATTCGCCTCATCAGCACCAACGTCATTCCCGAGTTTCAGCGCTACGGCGTCGGATTGGTGCTGATGCAGGGGCTGGTGCCCAAGGCCATGGAGTGGGGGTTGCAAGAGGCCGAATTCTCCTGGGTTCTGGAATCGAACTCGCTCTCTTACGGGAGCCTTAAAAAAGGCGGCGCGAAAATCACCAAAACCTATCGGCTTTACGATTACGATGGTTCAGGGGGCGAGGTTCAGGGTTCAGGGTTCAGGGTTCAGGGTTCAGAACCTGATGTTCAGTTTAGCCGCGACCGGGCACCAACAGAAGGTTGGTCGGGGAGCGGGGTGGAAAAGGCGATACAGGCGCCGACGGTGCGGACTAAAACCGACATCGCGGCCGGCGGAAAATTGGAAATTCGAGAAGTTCGCTCAAACGCCGATTTGAACCGCTTTATTCGTCTTCCTTGGCACATTTATAAGAACGATCCGCATTGGGTCCCGCCCTTGATCGTCGAGGTCAAGGAATTTCTCAATCGCCGCAAACATCCTTTCTACTTGCACGGCGATGCGGCGCAATTCCTTGTCCTGCGCGATGGGCAGCCGCTTGGCCGAATACTGGCCAGCGACGATCCGCGCTACAACGAAAGCCATGCAAGTAATTTGGGCTGTTTTGGCATGTT
>JBEKZY010000122.1:0-13317 GCA_049509395.1 Thermoguttaceae bacterium
TGTGGTCGCGAAAAAGACTTGACATTGGCTGGCCCGATCTGCTTACCGGGGTCTGCAGGGTTTGCTCCCCTTTGAAGCAGGCTGGGATCGATCAGTTTGCCCAAGGAATCTTTTCCAATCCCGAGCATATTTTGGCGTGCTTGTCCGTGCGCAGCGGTTTCGATCTTTTGCTGGGCAAATTAGGACTGCCCAAGGGAAGCGAGGTGCTCGTCTCGGCGATCACCATTCCCGATATGATCCGCATCATCGAACATCACGGCCTTGTGCCGGTTCCGGTCGATCTTGATCCGCATCAAGTGGCGCCAGGCATGGAGAATTGGCGGCGAGCCGTAACGCCGGCCACCCGGGCCATACTTGTGGCGCACCTGTTCGGCGGCCGAATCGCCATGGAACCGATCCTCGAACTGGCCGGTCAAAAAAAACTCCTGGTGTTTGAAGACTGCGCCCAGGCCTTCGCAGGCCCCGGATACCAGGGCCACACGGAAGCCGACGCGAGCATGTTCAGTTTCGGCACCATCAAGAGCAGCACTGCCCTGGGAGGGGCCTTAATAAGGATTCGCGATCCGGAATTGCTTGCCCGCATGCGCGCCGCCCAGGCCGGTTATGCAAAACAAAACCGCTGGCGCTACGGTAAGCGTTTGGTGAAGTATGGGATATTGAAAACCCTTTCCAGCCGGCCGATTAGCGCTTTTTTCGTGCGGATGTGCATGAGCATGGATTTGGATTATGACCGCTGGGTAAACCGCACTGCCCGTGGTTTTCCAGGCGAGGGCTTTTTCGAGCAAATCCGGCAACAACCTTGCACGCCGCTCTTGGCGGTCCTCAAACGCCGCCTGAAAAGATTCAATTCCCGTCGATTGCAGCGGCATGTGAAAAAAGGGCAAGACCTGGCCGAACTCCTGGGGGAGAATGTGTTCTGTCCGGGCGCGGGGAACCGGCCGCATACTTACTGGGTTTTTCCGGTTCTGGTCAATGAACCGGGAGGGCTGATCGAGCATCTGGCTCGAGCCGGGTTCGATGCCACCCAGGGGCAAAGCCTGTGCGTTGTTCCGCCGCCCGGCGATCGGCCCGAACAAAAAGCGCGGATGGCCGAGGAAATACTGGCCAAGATCGTGTTTTTGCCCTTTTATCCGGAATTGCCCCCACCCGAGGCCACACGCATGGCCGAGGAAGTGCTCAAAGTCGCCGGGCGCAAGTGGGCGAGTTAAAGGTTCCGCCGACATATCAGCTAGTTACTTTTTCTTCAAAGACATCTTTCGACGAGATACCTGAACCAATTCTTTTTCCGTTCCACCCAATTCAGCAAGCCTTTTACTGCTTTCGCGGGTAATTAATGCTTCCAAACCAAGTTTCTCATTCGCGCAATGATGTTTATCTCGAATCCCAAGGTGGCGGGCAATGAGAGCCCAGTTGTTCCGGTAACTCTCGAAATCTGGAATGTTGGTTATCGTGACCTTGCCCCACTTGCTTCTAGCATTTTGAGCTTCTCGAACAACGGCTGTTGGAAAAATGTAAAAGATAGGGTTCTTGATACCCGTTTCACCTATCTTAGGAGTCTTGCCGAAGCGATAACCTCGATTTAATGCGACGTGAACCACAAATTCACAATCGAAATTCTTGATCGGAAAACTGCGATCGTAGTTGGTTGCCCACCTACTTTTCACTTGAATGCGGGCTGTGCGCGAATTTTCTGGATTGACAGCTACAAGATCGTAGCCAGGGAAGTTGACGTATGCTTTAAAGCAGGATATGCCCTCGATTAATAGGTTGCCCAGAACAAGGAATTCAGCACCCTCGGATTCCAGCTTGGTGTCTTGACGTTGCTCTGCCATAGCACTAAATACCAAAAGATAAGTTAGTGAATACCCAATTTCACATTGGTCCGAGTTTACAATAAAGGTTGCTATAAGTCAAGAACCTCCCGCTCTGTTCAGTTTTTGGTTCTCAATCGCCGCAAAATTGTAGATATCGTCGCATTGCGTATCCCTCTAATCCATGTATAGCAGCCTTTGCCCGCAGATAAACCGCGACCACTGGTCGCGGCTTTACATCCTCAATCCCCAATCCCTAATCTTATTTTCTCTCCGCCACTCCCAGTTCCTTGAGTTTTTTGGCCACGTCGTCGGCGTGGGTTTTTGTGTTCACGTCTTTGTCGATGTAGAGGATTTTGCCGTCCGGGCCGATGTAGAAGGTCCAGCGGCTGGCGAATTTTTGCACCGCGCCGGTCACGCCGTACGCCCGGGCGACTTTGCCGTCCGCGTCGCTGAGGATGGGATAATCGGCCCCCACCGACTCGGCGAACTTCTTGTTCTTATCCGGCGGATCGACGCTGGCGGTGAAGTAGGCCACGTCGAACTTGCGCAGGCCGGGGCCCCCGGCGGCAAAGGCCTTGCACTCGTTGGTGCAGCCGGGCGTAAAGGCCTTGGGAAACCAGGCCAAAACAACCGCCTGCTTGCCGCGAAAATCGGCCAGGCTGTAGGTCTTGCCGTCGCTGCCGGGCAGTTTGAAATCCGGGGCCGCGTCGCCGGCCTTCAAATCGGCCGCCTGCAACTGGCCTAGAAGCGACATCATGGCCACTGGAACGATCATCACACCCAAAAATGCAATCGCGTGCATCGCCATTCTCCTTTTTTATTATGCAAGAATGTTTAGGACCTGATATTAGATCCTATCAGTATCTATCTGCATTAAGTATAGTAAGATGATATCAGGAACAGCCAAAGGCGTTTGATATCTTGCTTTTGCGGCTCTTGGACACCTTGCTTTTAAAACCGGAAGAAACGAAACGGGTAGCCCAGGTTCTTGAACCTGGGCGGCTTTGCCGCAAGAGGCAGAACTGTATTTTCAAACCTTGCCAATAGCTCTTGGGACTTCGTCCCGCCGGTTCAAGAACCGGTGCTACCCGCTAAAATTTGCATTTTGCATTTTGCAATATTTATTCGATCGACAACACGCCCGTCCCGCTGATCTTGTCCTGCTTCAGGTCGATAAGCGCGCGGTTGGCATCGGCCAGCGGATAAACTGTGGTGTGGGGACGGATGGGGATGGCCGCGGCTTCGGCCAATAGTTCGCGGCCGTCGGCGCGGGTATTGCAGGTCACCGAGTGGATATCGCGCTCGTAAAACACATACCGCTGGTAATCCAAAGCGGGAATGGGCGTCATGTAGATGCCGGCCAAAGACAGCGTGCCGCCTTTTTGCAGCGATTCCAAGGCGAGCGGGACCAAATCGCCGGACGGGGCGAAAATGATCGCGCTATCGACCTTGACCGGCATTTGCCGGGCGTCTTCGCCCACCCAGGCGGCGCCCATCTGCCTGGCCAATTGCCGATGCTTTTCGCCGCGCGTGACCACGTACACCTCAGTGCCGCGATGTTTGGCGATCTGCATTACCACGTGGGCCGATGAGCCGAACCCATAGATGCCCAACTTGCCGCCGGACGGCAATTGACAGCGTTTGAGCGAACGGTACCCGATAATGCCGGCGCATAAAAGCGGCGCGGCTTCGACGTCGGAAAAGCCCGGCGGAATTCCATAGCAATAGGCCTCGGGCGCAAGGGCGTATTCGGCATAGCCGCCGTCGGCATGATACCCGGTAAAGCGGGCCGACTCGCAGAGGTTTTCCTTGCCGGCCTTGCAGAACTCGCACTTTCCGCAGGTATGCCGAAGCCACGCCACGCCCACGCGCTGCCCGGCCTTGAACTTCGCGCATCCCGGCCCGAGTTTTTCCACCGTTCCCACGATCTGGTGACCCGGGATAATGGGCATTTTTTGACGCGGCAAATCGCCTTCGATCACGTGCAGATCAGTCCGGCAAATCGCGCAGCAGCGGACCTTGATCCGTATCTCCCCTTGCTTCGGCTCGGGAATGGGCAGATCGACCAATTTCAATGGTGCGTTGTCAATCGGAGCGATTTGCTCCAAAAGCATGGCTTTCATGAAAAATACTCCTCAGTGAAACAAATAAAGGTATCACCTCGGATTGCATTCCACTGGTAAAAACGAATAGTAGAATATACAATAGTTATGAGAAATGAGACATTGCAATTTTATCGGGGGATGACCCCATGAATCAAGAGCGGATTTTTGAGTGCTTTAATAACCATGGGGTGAATTACCTGCTAATTGGCGGCATGAACATGCTGCTGAGGCATGGCGGGAATTTGACTTTCGACGTAGATTTGTGGATTGAAGATACCGAAGATAATCGGCTGCATTGTCATCAAGCCTTGGTTGAATTAGATGCATCTTGGGGCAAAAGCGATGCCGACTGGGGGCCAGTGGCCCAAAAAACTCCGACTTGGCTTAAACAGCAGGGTGTTGTTTGCGTACTCAGTCCTTTCGGATCCATTGATATTTTTCGTTCGGTGGAGGGATTGTCATCTTGGTCCGAGTGCCGACGATGTGCCGTCGAAGCAAAAACCTCCCAAGGGATTGCCTTTTTGGCCTTGTCGGATGAAGACATGCTAAAATGCCAGACTGCCCTGCCGGAGAACGAACAAAAACAAGATCGCATTAACTTTTTGCGGAAATTATTATCACGGCCATGACCCACGAAGAATTTTCTGAATTATTGCATCGCGAAGAAGCCAAACGGGATCGCATGTGGGATCCAGTCGAGCGATGGCGAATGATCCAAGAGATGATCGACTGGGCCGACGCGCAAAAACCCGTGCCGCGCAATTCAAAAGAAGGATGCCTGGCGGCGCAGAGGAAGTGGCTCGAAGGGATGCATAAACGAGGGGATTGACCTTGGCAGGCCGTTATGTTATGCTATTAACAGGAATGCGGTGTATTTAATTCATGATCTCCAAAGCATAAAGTCAATGCCATGAGCACCGATCTTTCACCGCGGAACGAGCAATTCATCCAGTACATTGTCGCTCGCGGAATATTTCACGACCGAAATCAGGCGTTGGACGAAGCAGTTGAATTATTGCGGAGGCGGCAGGATCTTCTAGATCACATCGACGAGGGCACGCGGCAGTTGCGAGCCGGAGAGGGAATTGAACTGTTAGGCGAAGAGGCGTTGCAGGCGTATTTTGAACAACTTCATGCCGGTGGAATGAAACGCTACGAAGCGAGCAAACAAGGATGAATCGCTATACCCTCGCTCCACGCGCGGTTGCTGATCTTAATGCCATTTGGGATTATATAGCGATTCAAAATAACAGTCCCGAAAACGCCAAACAATTTCTCGATCGATTTTGCGAAAAATTTACCCTCCTTGCCTCGCATCCGCTGCTGGGAGAATCTCGCAGTGATCTTCGCCCGGATTTGCGCATCTTTGCCGCGGATAATTATGTCATTCTGTACTATCCGCTTTCCGATGGCGTCGAAATCGTTGGTGTGCTTCATGGAGCAAGAGACTATCAGTCTCTATTCCAAAAAGGGAGTAGATGAGATACAGAAAAAAAGCCCCCCTGTGTATTCACAGGGGACTTAATAATTTAACGATGCAACGCAACCGGCCATGTTATCGCATGATGCCCGTTGGCCCCTGTCGCGGATATGCAATTAAATCGGCTTGCCTGTATAGGAAACCAAAGTTTTCATGTAGTTTCCGCGGGCGAAGGCCTCGGGGTCTGGGCAGTTTTCCTGGCTCACGCTGCCTTTTAGCTGCTCGACCGATTCGTATTCCTTCTCTTCCATCCAACGAGCCAGTCCGCGGATGATCTCTTCGACCTGTTTAAAGCCTTTGTGGTAAATTGCCGAGGCGATCATGCCCACGTCGGCCCCGGCCAAAAGCGCCTTGATCAAGGCGTCGGCGTCGTGGATGCCGCTGGTTATGGCCAAGGAGCAGTTCACCCGGCCGTGAAGAATCGCCACCCAGCGAAGAGGTTTGAGAAATTCCTGGGCATCGCTTAAAACCAGTTTGGGTGTGGTCTCCAACGAGTCCAGATCGATGTCTGGCTGGAGGAAACGGTTAAAGAGCACCAGCCCGTCGGCGCCGGCCCGGACCAGACGGTGCGCCATATTTGCCATGGCGCTGAAATATGGTCCGATTTTTACCGCCAATGGAATAGAAATCGATTCCTTTACCGCGGCGACCAGGTCGAGATATTGTGCTTCCACCTCCATGGCGCCCATCGTCGGATCGGTGGCGACATAATATACGTTCAGTTCCAAGGCGTCGGCCCCGGCGTCTTGCATCGTTTTGGCGTAGCGGACCCATCCGCCTTTACTGGTGCCGTTAAGGCTGGCGATAATCGGCATTTTCACGGCCCGTTTCGCCTGTTCGATAGCCTCCAGATATTCTTCCGGGCCGGTGTTGTAATTCTGCATCTCGGGGAAATATGTCAAGGCTTCGGCGAAACTTTCCGTGCCGAACTCCTGGGCCTTGGTCATTTCCATCTCGTCGTGTTCGATCTGCTCTTCGAACAACGAGGGCATAACCGCCGCGGCTGCGCCGGCCGCTTCCAACCGTTTGAGCCACTCGATCTTGCCGGTCAACGGGCAAGAGGAGATGACCAACGGATTTTTCAGGTTCAAACCGAGATATTTCGTGCTGAGATTAACGGTCATGCTTCCACCTCCTTGGAATCTTTGGCTTTATTTTCTCCATTGCCGCCGGAAGCCGCTTCAGCGGCGGCTTGAGATGCGGTCTCGCGGCTCACGCCGGCCAGTTGTTCGTAGAAATGATATCGCTTGTAGATGTCCTGCTGGCCCAAATCCAGCAGCCGGACCGAATCGTCGGGCTTCGAGCGGGCTAGCATGGCGAAGCGGGCCTCTTTCATGGCGAAATCTTTGAAAGCGCCCACGGGCTTCTTGCTCGTCAATTGGAAGGGGTTGGCCTCGTTGCGCGGATCGAAACTGTAAAGCGGCCAGTAACCGCAGGCCACGGCGTCCTTTTGGATGCTCATGCCCGCCGACATATCGATGCCCCAGCCGATGCAGTGCGAAAAGGCGATCAACAGCGAAGTCCCCCGGTACGACTCGGCCGCGCGGATGGTGCGGATGGCGTGCATGGGATTGGCCCCCATCGAGATCGAGCCCACGAACACGTTGCCGTACGACATGGCGATCATGCCGAGGTCTTTTTTCCCGCCTTGTTTCCCGCCTGCGGCGAACTTGGCCACCGCCCCGCGGAAGGTCGATTTCGACGCCTGGCCGCCGGTGTTCGAGTAGACTTCGGTGTCCAGCACCAGGATGTTCAGGTCGCGGGCGGAGGCGAAGACGTGGTCCAATCCGCCGAATCCGATGTCGTAAGCCCAGCCGTCGCCGCCGAAACTCCAGATGCTCTTGCGGATCAGGTAGTCGGACGAGGCGAGCAGATTTTTGGCGTCCACCGAGGCGATTACCGCCAGACGTTTGTTCAACTCCGCCACAAGTGCTCGCTGCCGGGCGATTTCTTCCTCGGTTTCCTGCTGGTTGATGATAAGCGAGGCCACCATTTCGTCGCCCAGTTGCGTACTGAGCCGCTTGAGCAGATCGACGGCGTATTTGATTTGCTGATCGACGGCCAGGCGGAAGCCAAAGCCGAATTCCGCGCTGTCCTCGAACAGCGAATTCGACCATGAAGGGCCGCGCCCTTCGCTGTTGACGCAATACGGCGTGCAAGGCAGGTTGCCCCCGTAAATCGACGAGCAGCCAGTGGCATTGGCTATCAACATCCGGTCGCCGAAAAACTGCGTGAGAAGTTTGACGTAAGGCGTTTCGCCGCAGCCCGCGCAGGCCCCGGAAAACTCGAATAGCGGTTGCAGCAACTGCGAGCCTTTGATCGTATCGGCCTTGACCTGCGTGCGATCCACGTCTGGAATGGTAAGGAAGAAATCCCAGTTCGGCCGTTCGCGATCGAGGTTCGGGGTCTTGGGCTCCATGTCGATGGCCTTGTGCTTGACCTTTTCCTTGTCCTTGGCCGGGCACACGTCGACGCACAGCCCGCAACCGGTGCAATCGTCCGGGGCCACCTGGACGGTGAACTTCCAGCCGGGATATTCCTTGCCCTTGTAATCGGTAGATTTGAATCCGGCCGGGGCGTTGGCCAGCAAGGCCGGATCGAAAACCTTCGTGCGGATCGTGGCGTGCGGACAGCCCAGCGAGCACAGGCCGCACTGCGTGCAAATCTTCGGATCCCAGATGGGAATGTCCTGGGCTATGCTCCGCTTTTCGTATTGCGTGGTGGCCGTGGGGAAGGTGCCGTCGTTCGGAAGCGCGCTGACTGGCAGGTCGTCGCCCCGATTGGCGATCATCATGCCCAACACGTTCTTGACAAACTCCGGGGCATTGTCGGGCACCGGCGGCACCATGTGCAGGTTCGACGTGACCTGGTTGGGATATTTCACCTCGTAGAGCGAACTCAGTGCTCCGTCTACCGCCGCGTAGTTTTGCTCGACGATCTTGCCGCCGCCCTTCTTGCCGTATGTCTTTTTGATGGCGTCCTTGATCTGGGTAATGGCCTCGTCCGAGGGAATCACGTTGGCTAGCTTGAAAAAGCAAGTCTGCATGATGGTGTTGATGCGCACGCCCATCTGCACGTCCCGGGCTACTCGAAAGGCATCGACCACGTAGAATTTCATCTTCTTGTCGATGATCTGTTTTTGCACCTCGGCGGGCAGATGATTCCACACTTCGTCCGGGCCGTATGGACTGTTCAACAGGAACGTAGCCCCGGGATCGGCCATCGAAAGCATGTCGATGCGTTCCAGAAAGTGGAACTGGTGGCAGGCTATGAAGTTCGCCCGGTGCACCAGGTACGAGCCCTTGATCGGGCGCGGGCTGAAACGCACGTGCGAGGTGGTTACCGAGCCGGCCTTGCGCGAGTCGTACACAAAATAGCCTTGTGCGTGCAGAGGCGTGTTTTCGCCCACGATCTTCACCGAGTTGCGGTTGGCGCTTACGGTGCCGTCGCTGCCCAATCCAAAGAACACCGCCCGGGTAATGTCATCGGTCTCGGTCGAGAAATTCGGATCGTAATCCAGGCTCAGATGTGTAACGTCGTCGTTGATGCCCGTGGTAAAATGCCTCTTGGGCTTTGGCTTATTGAGTTCGTTGAACACGCCGGCGGCCATTGCCGGGGTGAATTCCTTGGACGACAATCCGTAGCGCCCGCCGATAACCAGCGGAAACGATCCGTTGCCCGAGCGCCCGGCCCAGCACTCGGCCAGCGCGGTGATAACGTCTTGGTACAGCGGTTCGCCGGCAGCGCCGGGTTCCTTGGTGCGATCCAAGACCGCGATCTTCTTGGTCGTCTTGGGCAAACAGGCCACAAACGCGGCGGAATCCCAGGGACGGAAAAGGCGTATCTTAAGCACACCCACCTTTTCGCCCTGCGAAAACAGTTTTTCGACCGTCTCTTCAACAACTCCAATGCCCGAGCCCATG
The DNA here is from genome assembly GCA_049509395.1 of Thermoguttaceae bacterium. Taxonomy (GTDB): domain Bacteria; phylum Planctomycetota; class Planctomycetia; order Pirellulales; family Thermoguttaceae; genus JBEKIK01. The sequence continues at coordinate 9,323 of JBEKZY010000122.1, forward strand.
ACAACGATTACCCGATCGGCATCGGCCGCGCCGGTGTAATCGAACAGATGATATTGCCGGCCGACGAGCTTGGCGAACTTGTCCATGTATTTTTGCACTATGCCGGCGGCCGCGTCGTAAAACGGATTGCACGTTTCCCGGGCCTGGAAAAAAACGTCGGGATTTTGGGCCGTGCCGCGGAGCTTGGGCCGCTCGGGTGAAAGAGCCCGGTTGCGATGCGCGGCGATCAGATCCATGTCGATCATCGCCTTTACGTCGTCCTCGCTCAATTGCTCGATCTTGTTCACCTCGTGCGATATGCGGAATCCGTCGTAGAAGTGGATGAAAGGCACGCGGGCTTCGAGCGTGGCGCCGTGGGCGATAAGGGCCATGTCCTGGGCCTCTTGCACCGAGGCCGAGGAAAGCATCCCCCAGCCCGTCGAGCGGCAGGCCATCACGTCGCCGTGGTCGCCGAAAATCGAAAGCGCGTGCGTGGCCACCGTCCGGGCGGTGACGTGAAAGACCGTGGGCGTCAATTCCCCGGCGATCTTGAACATGTTCGGAATCATCAAAAGCAGGCCCTGCGATGCGGTGAACGTCGTCGTAATCGCCCCGGCCTGTAGCGCTCCGTGAACCGCCCCGGCCGCCCCGGCCTCGCTTTGCATTTCGACCACGTCGGGCACGGTGCCGAAGATATTTTTCCGTCCGGCCGCGGCCCAGGCGTCGGGCATCTCGCCCAATCCGGACGATGGAGTGATCGGATATATGGCCATCACCTCGTTGCACAGGTGGGCAATATTGGCCGTCGCTTCATTGCCATCGACGGTCACGAAGCGTCGTTTATCCACGAGAAGTCTCCTCAATTTGGAAGTTTTAAGTTGTAAGTTTTCTGTTATCAGTTTCAAGAAGTGCGGGTATCAGAAATTTAATGTCACATTACATGTTTAGCCCCTATGTTGGGGCAGCAGTTCAACTGCTGCCCCAACATGGAGCCCGGGCACTTGTGCCCGGCGGGGCGGACAAATTACGGCAGGCAGCGAACCTGATTCTCATCATCCGCGACGGATAGAATCTAGTAAGATACTGCTTTGGCAGGTGATCCGCAAGAACCGCCGTCTGGGGGAGGGGCAAAGGGCTATTTAATGTGGTCCGAAACTGGTTATAATAGAGTAGCGGGTAAGAAAATAAATTTACGGAGGAAGTATCATGGAGACAAACACAATGGGTCGGGTGCTGGTCGAAGCAATATTAGAAAGTTTGGAAGATCTCTGGGCTTTGAAAAAAGGATTGATCACACCTGATAAGGTACGAAGGATTATAGTGCCTGATGCCTTGGTTGATACCGGCGCAACCATGCTTTCTTTGCCTACTCACATGATCCGGCAATTGGGATTATCAAAAAGCTGGACAAGGCAAGTGACCACCAGTAGAGGCACTTCCAATGCCGATGTCTATTCTTCCGTGAAACTGACGATAAAAGGCCGCGAATGCCCCATGGACGTATTGGAAGTGCCCGACGACGTGCCCGTGCTCATTGGACAGATTCCCCTGGAATATCTAGATTTCGTGGTGGACCCGCAAAGCCGCAGCCTAATCGGCAATCCCGCCCACGGCGGCGAACAGATGTACGAAATGTATTGATACTTCTCTCTGTTTTTTCCCGCCGTGGAAATTTTAATCGTCGGGCATCGGTTCAGGACCGGGTTCTCCGCGCGGCTGTTCGGGTTTCATCTCCCATTTCAATCCGGCCGATGTTTGCAGCGATTCCAACCATGCATTCTGGTCCCTTTGCACATGGCTTGCGGCTACGACTGCGTACTTGCTAAAATCCTCGGCCAGGAAGATTTGCCACAGGACTTCTTGGGGCGGACTGTATTTTATGAGTTGAACGACGTACACCACGGTCTGGGGCAAATTCATCGCCACGCCGGTCTGGTTTATATCCAAATTGAATACGGCCCACATGAAATCCTGACCAACCAAGGGCACGCCTTCCACTTCGCTGAGTTGGGGCGGCGCGGGCGACGATCCCCGAGGAACGCTGCCTTCGGTGAGCATGCTAAACGGCGGTGGAGAAATGATCTTATCCGGGGGAAGATCGGGAAACGCCCCCTTAAGCGTAGCGCCGGATTTGGCGGCCTCTTCGGCCATCGATTCCGCATGTTTATGGGCCAAGTCCCTGGCCTGTCTTAACTTCCAGGCGTGAAGCACCTCTTGGCGTACATTTTTGTCGTCCAAGGAAGGTTCCGATTCCGCGGCATCGTCGCTTTTCCAGTATAGATAGGCGTTGCCTTCGATGTCCTGGGCGATTTCGGGTTTGTAGGCGGTCAGCGATGGTTTGAAGGCCGCGTTTGAAAAGGGAGAGATTCCTTCCATCGCAACTGAGGAACCGATGTCGAATTTTCTAACTTCCCAATTCGAGATCAAACCCGTCCGGCCGGCGGTCAAGCCGTATTGCTTCGCCAAGGCCTCGAAGTCCAGACTCGGCGGAGCCGGGGCATTGATTTTGTGGATCTTTTCGGCCTGGTATTTGTGCCATTTTTTCCCGTTTTCATCCATCTTTTGTCGAAGTTCTAAAAAAATCTTTTGCATTTTTTCCCCGGCCACCTGGGCGCGAACTCTCTGCTTCACCTTTTCAGATAAGGGGGGAGTGGCCTTTTCGGCCTTTTCCGGCCGGGCCGGCTGATCTGCGGCCGGCTTTTCCGCCTTGGAACCTTCGGCGGCCGGCTTTTCCACCTTGGCCCCTTCAGCGGCCGGCTTTTCCGCCTCCTCCGTCATGGCGGTCAGACTAAATGGCGTCCGTTCCAGTGCCGATGATTTTTGGGCGTCTCCCTTCTTAGTACCTTCCTTTTTAGTCTCTTCTTTCGGGATTTTTTGCTGCTCCACGGCGGGTTGATCGGCCGGCTTTTGCTTGTCGGAAGACTGTTCTTTAGCCTGTTCCGCCGGTTTCTCACCGGCTGAGGTTGTTTCCTTCTTCTCTTGTTCCGGGGTTTTTTCTTTTTCCTGCTCGCCTTTTTTCTCCGGAGTCAGGAACTTGGACTCTTCCTTTTCCAACTGATCGAAATACGCGCGATTTTTTTCATAAGTGCTTTGGAATTCTTCGTCCGTAATCGTGGCGGGATCGGAGAATTTGACAAACTCGGCCTTGAAGTATTGCACGTCGATCTTGTGGGGTATGCGGAAACCGGGCTCCGGCGATGACGGATTCGGCAGTTTGTCCTTGTCCTTCTCGAACAAGGCTTTCAATTCCTCTTCGCTAGGGGCATTGACCTGGTCGAGAAATTGCTCTACCTCAACCGGAATCAATTCCACGGAGGCCTGCTTGCGGATCTGGCAGAAGTATTCCCAACGCTCGGCCGGTGTGACTCCTTCCAAACTAAACTTGAATAACTGAGTAATCTCCAAGGCCCGCAACTCATCGCGGATAATATCGAAAAATTGATGATCGTTCAGCCCCTGTTGCCTGATAATCGTGGAAATATCGCTCGCCGCAAGCTTGCCGGCCGTAATAAGCTGGAGAAAACCGTTGATGGTTTGATCGCTGATGACCATGCCGATTTCTTCGGCCCGCTTCGACTTCAGCCAGTTGTTCACCACGTCTTCGTCGCTCATAGCGCCGAAATTCCTTTCGGCCACCTTAAGGCTTATCTCCGGATTGAGCCCCAATGCCTGGGTGTATATTTTAGCGACGATTTGCAAAAAAAGGCGGTGATCCTGTTTCATGAAGGCAAGATCGCGCGCGGTCAATTTTCCGTATTTGCTGGTCCGGACCACCACGGGGTTTTTTGCTTGCCCCGTGTCCAAAAGGTTGCCAATCGATCCTAAAAAGACGAACGAAAACATTGCCAAAATGGTCAATCCGGCAAGCATTAGCTTTTGGTGCTTGCGAAAGACCTTAAACGGGCTGGCCATGGAGGTTTATCCTTCCAAAGTGGGGGTTTTTATCGGTCATTTAGGCTTGACAAGTCTACTGCTGCAAATGTATTGGTGATGCTTCCATCAGTATGGACGTAATC
>JBEKZY010000123.1:0-13310 GCA_049509395.1 Thermoguttaceae bacterium
CAGTGACCGGGGGAAGCATCTTCGATTTGAAACCGTTTTTTAATATCGAAGACGAAGATTTTCCCCTGCTGATTGGTGCTATCATCGCGTGTTTCTGTCCAAGTGGAACTTACCCCACTATCCCTATCACTGGCGGAGATGGTAGGGCTAAGACTTTCTTTGCGAAATTGTTTTTAATGCTGATTGATCCATCCATTGTTAGTGGTGGAAGTTCCCCGCCTAAATGTGAAGAAGACCTGATTTTATCCGCACGCCAACGATGGATTTATTTTCTGGATAATTTACAAGAGTTAAAGCATTGGTTATCCGATTCTTTGTGCCGTCTAAACTCTGGCAATGCTTCCGAACGTCGGACGTTATTTTCTGATTCTGATACATCGGTCTTTCAAGCAAAACGTCCTGTTTTAATGACTAGTATAACGGACGTAATCAAGAACAATGATTTAAGATCACGGTCTATTCCATTCGATTTGCCGCACGTCAAAGAGTATAAGACTGAGGCCGAATTAGAACGGGATTTTAATCTTGCACGCCCTAAAATTTTAGGTGTAATTTATTCGGCACTGTCAGCCGCTCTTTACAATCTGCCGACAACTAAACTTTCCGAAAAAACTAGGTTAGTAGATGTTTGTATGTGGATGCAAGCTGCCGAAATTGCTACAGGATTAGAGGCGGGGTCAATTCTTAAAGCCTATTTAGATACCCGCACGTCATCAATTGATGAATCTCTTAGTTCGGCACTGGCAGTTGGGATTATCGCTTTGACCGAAGACTTTACCGGAACAGGAAAGGAACTAGCAGTTAAACTCGGTATTGATTGTAAGAAGGATATCGAAGTGCAAACAATGGTAGACGAACTACGAAGACTGCAAACCGCACTGGAATCGAAAAATATATTTATCAGTTTTAAAAGATCGGATGGAAAAAAGAAAATTCAGATCACTAGAGGTGCCATAGTACCAGAGGTGCCGGAAGTCGTTGATCGAGGAAAAATGTATAGGGAGGCGAAATAATGACAACTACAACCGGCAGAGTAATTCGCCCACCATTAGGTCAATCGTTGTACGAAAAGATAGACAACGTGCGGACTGCAATTGCATTAACTTTCAAACGCGAACCAGTCACAAGAGCAAATTGGCCAACGGACGAAACGTGGAATCAATATTTTGGACTTATGGCGGAACTAGAAAAAGAATTAGTAAAAGTGTAATCGCAGTAGATTGGGCTATTTCTAAAACCTTTTCCGAATAGCCTTTGATCTCTCGCATGGGCAGTTTTTTGATGGGTGATTATTCTGCCCATGCGATTTTTAAATCACAAACGGATTTGTGAACTCCTGCCCGGTCGGCTTTTAGTAGTTTGGGAGCCGACCGGGTGATTTTGAAACTTTGCCCGGTGTCACAAAGAGCGGTCGATTGAATTTCCCCACTACTTTGATTGTGACAGTACGGGCTTTTGAAAAACGTGCTCCGGTGGGCATGGTGACAATGAAATATGGGGTTCCATCCCACCGGATTTTTTAAGGAAAAATCATGAATCGAAGCGATGTACGTAGAGAATTGCACATTATGATATGTGCCAAAATCGAGAAATTGCCCAATGCTTATGTCAGCAAGACGGGCAAGCGGCATAAGTTCAGCAATGACGCGGAAAAAGAAGTTTGCCTAATGATGGCAAGTACCGACCGATGGCCGATAGACTTCGATTTGTTCCCCGCAATGTTCAATGACAATGGTGACGTGATAATTGGAAAGAATCAGTACGCCACTAGATTACCTGATGATCTTGTAACGATGGACGCCATAGCAATGTATTTTGAGGGTGTAGCACAACGAATCAAACAATCTCAACAACCTGAACTGCCCACGGGTGCTGAGTTTACTAAAGGGCAGGGGAAAGAATAGAGGTGTAATATGTCGAGAAGCGATAGAGTAATCCCCGTTTCCGAGGTGGGCAACGGGAGTAGTGGAAAATTTACGCTGCCAGACGGCAGTTCATTTTCCTACATCAACCGGGAAGGACGCCAAGAGGCATTGCGACTTGCGGAGTCCACAGCCGATTCTTTGCAAAGTGTAATCGAGAATCGGATAGGCCGAAAATTGCGAAGCAACGAAGGGCGGGGGCTTAAGGATAGACCGCCATTGGATGCTAGTACAGAATCCAGTCAACGAGCCAAGTGGCGTAACATCCTGGAAGGACCGGAAATAGTCAAGGAAAATGATCCGGTGTCAATCGCCAAGCGTCGGTTGCAACGCTATGAGGATTCTCAAGAGGAACTTGCCGATCCAAAATTGTATGCGATTAAGGCCGACCTACGCAAGGCTGAGGAAGCCAAGGCAGCACAAGAAGCCAAGGAAGCGATGATGGCACAACCCGCCTATGCCAGTGCTATCAAGATAGCTAAGGAAAAGCTTTTCGCAGCGAAAATGAATCCCAATGTCAGTAGTTTAGTAATTTCTGACTTGGAAGGGCTGGTCGAATATTTGGGAACCGGTAAAGCCGATTACAAAATCGTGCATGATATTGATTATGCAATAACCCAGCAGATTAAAAATGATATTGGGATTAAGGTCCAAAATGTTAAGGTCCTAATTTCCCAGCACAATCTTGAGGTGAAAGAATTGCAAAAGCAATTCTATTTGCCCGAACAACAAAATGTAACTGTTGAATCCCCTGTTGATTCGACCCCACAATCCTAGTTCTTTTTTGAAAGGTATCTCTAATGAATCCATTCTTATCAGTAGTGTCTCATTTACAATCGACGAATAGCGGCGGGGCTTTGATCTATCAGAGCCAAGGCATGGCAGGGGCGTTATGCCTTCTCATGCGTGTACTCGCCGATGGTTATTCAACCGGACTAGCTGCCGGACAAAACCATTTCAAGTACGTCGATACAGTTCTTGCCAGTTACGGCGAGAATGATCTTTTAAATTATTTCCGCGAGACTTATTGCAAGCAAATTCGCGGTTGAAAGAATTTTAACGACCGAGTGGCCGATTAACATTTTCGGCCACTTATTTTAAACCTCTAACTACAAGGAGTCCAAAACATGGACCTCGATAAGTCTAGTGTCTCAGAATTTTCATGCGGCAACGATAGCGTCGATAACGTTGCGGCAAAGCAAATTATTGCAACCGGATACGCAAGACCGGCATACCGTGGTATCACTGTCAAAGCGTTTACAGCGAACAGTGGTTTACTTTACATTGGCAACAATGCCGGTGTCTCGCCCACCAATTCGTATCAACTCCCAGCAGGCGAACAGGTCACAATACCTTGTGATAGTCCTGATAAAGTGTGGATCATAGGTTCATCCGGTGATCCCGACGATTGCAAATATAATTATGTGATAGCGTAACGACATTACCTCCACGGGGAATGGAATCCCCGTTTACATTTTCTAAAGGAAATAAAATGGTAATTATAAAAGTAGAAAAGCCCATTCCAATTTCGGGAACAGGGCAAGTAATTCAAGAATCTTTTCGGAGGTAATAAAAATGTGGGATAAGAATACCGAATCAACCTTTCCCCAGAAACCTTTTGACGGCTACACCGGCGACCGACAAGGGGATTATGTACGCGAAGCGGGCGGGGATATTGCCTTTTCACCCGCCGAGTGTAGTAGGGTCCTATCGGAAATCATAGCTACCCAGCAAGGTGTCATTGATCTTTATGGCTTTGTCGTTTCTTGCGATGACAGAATAACCACCTTGCAAGAGGAAGTCAAAAATATCAGCCTCACCCCCGGACCCGTGGGGAAAGATGGTCGGGATGGATCGGACGGGAAACCCGGATCGGACGGGCGAGACGGCTTAGACGGGCGAGACGGTTTGAATGGTCTTGATGCACCCCCGCCCGTGATTCAATGGGAGGGTGACAAATTAGTAGTCGATGGAAAAGTCAGCCCACCACTTACCGGAAAACAAGGACCGCCCGGAAAACCTGGAAAGGTAATCGTCACCCGTGGCGGTCGCAATGCTCTGGCCCTTAGTGGCGGTGGTGGTTTTAGTGGCACACCCGGACAAAAAGGGGACAAGGGCGATAAGGGCGATAAGGGCGATAAGGGCGAAGATGGCACTGGTATTGCTCCACAATCGACCGAGTGCGATTCAAGCTGTTCGATAGGGCAACCCATATATCTAAAACCGAATGGACACGCCGATTTAGCATGTGCTAATGCCGGTTCAACTTTGGCCGTTGGTTTGGCTTTTACCTCTGTTGAACCAGGGCACGCGGTTCAATACCTCACGGCTGGAGTCATACAACAATCAGATTGGAGCAATGTGACCGGCACTGTCTCGTTGACAATTGGAAGATACTTCCTTGATCCGAATAATCCCGGCCGATTAACGCAATCCTGCCCGGACACCGTTGGAATGATTGTGGAATGTTGCGGAAATGCACTTTCGGGTGAAGTGTTTAATATTGAACTGCAACCTAGCATCTTACTGTAGAGGAAAATAACCGATGTACGAAAGACAAATACTAGCTTGTGAAACCGAAATCCGGAAAATAGTAGATTGGCCGGATAGCGACGAAAAAACGAAATGGCTTGAATGGGACTACTCTATTTGGAGTGAATATAAGAAAAAACAATTGTACGAAGAAAGAGAAATCGTTACCCGATCAATCCTTGATGAACGTCCTAATTTCCCAGAGGGATTGAGTAAGGAAGAACGCATACTTTTGGTCTTAAAACATACCATAGCAAATGAGTTAAGTAGGAATCCAATTGAGTATATGGGGTTGGGCATCTTTGTCCATGAGTGGTGGCGATTAAAGGTAAAATTGGCGACCGAAGAAACTGATAAAAGGTACCCCCATCTAAAACCGGAAGAAAGAGATGCCTGTATTCACGTCCTATCAATGGAAGGGGACCCGAACTAATGGAAAATAGCATAGGCGAACTATGGTACATCGAAAATAATCAACGCTACAACGAGCCTTATTCCCAACGTCCTAGTGACGTTGAAAGGGCCGTGCATTGTGCTCCCAGAGAGCATTTCCGATTGACGCGGAAGGAAATGGCAACCTTGATAAAAGAGCACGGCGGGGTGTATTGTCAAACAATTGCGTCGTATCTTTCGCACGCATTTTCTTATCTCGATATTGAACAATCTATCGAAGCCTTGAGACGCAATCAAGCTTGGCTTTTCAAGGCGGGATCATAATGAAGAAACATCAAAGTATCTGTGAAAAATTACTCCCAACCGATGAATTAGAAAAACTTCGCAACGATGCCCGTAAGTTGCGACATTCATATATGGCGAGATTACGTGAATTAGTTCTTAATAGTTTCGGCGATAGGCAACCATCGGAAGCAATCGTAACCCTGATTACCAATAGTGTGAAATACTAACTATGTACCAATCACAAGAACTAACCGACGATCATAAATTGATCCTTGCCAAGATCAAGAATCGTGTAGAAATCAATCTGGCAAAACCTGAAACTGAAAAAGAGGAAACAGACAATGTACAAAAACCCGAACAATCCTGAAATGGAAAAAGACATAAACGAGCGTATCGCCTTGAATGGCAGTCTTGAATTGTCAATGGCGGAATATATTCTTGACGCTTTGTTCAACGCAATACCACAAGATCATAAGGCGATTGGTGCCCAACTACTACTAGTATCGAAGATAAAACAGAACTGTCTCAAGAGTGCTTTTAACGAATCAGAATTACTCGGCAAGCCCGCCGTCATTCAGTTTGCCCAAAAAATGGTTGCGATATTTTGCAAGCATCTTGTGGGCCGTTTTGATGGCTGGGAATTGGTTGCGGATGATATAGTCAAGGAACTTAAGGTAATACTTGAGCAGACAAAAAATGAATAGGGTATAATATAAATATGCAAGATGATAACGACATTTTACCTGAATTGATTGCGGGCGGCGTTGATCCCATAACGGCCATTGTCGTCAATGAATCGGAGAAACAGCGGGAAAATAAATCTGGTTGTTTAGGTGTTATTTTGATTGTTATATTTATTGGGATATTGTACGCGGTATGAAAAAATATCTGCTTAAAAAATTGAAAGAATTGGACGAAATCGAAGCTATTTGGCATAACGTGGATTGCCCGTGGGATACCGTGCAATTTATTTGTGAGCAAATCAGTTTAAAGGCTGGTAAACTTGGATTGCCTGAATTGGTTGCCAAAGACATTAGTACAATCCATGAAGCTAGAAAGTACATTGCAACTTGTTTACAGGCTTGTCAATCCGATCTATTGACCGTCAAAGAAATTTCTCAGAAATTAAATATATCGGCCCGTACAATTTATGATCTTGTACGGGCAGGTCGGTTAAAATGCCAACGGATTGGACAAGGTCGGGGCGTGATTCGCTTTCGTCCTACTGACCTTGAAAACTTTCGGGCACCAACGGGACTGAGACATTTACACCTGTAGCACGAAGCAAACCAGTTTGTAAGTGTGCATCGTCCTTGCCTAGATGTTGATAGACCCTTTCCAGCATCCGGGTGTCAGAGTGGCCCATGAGCGTAGCGACCGTTACGGGGTCAACACCTCGTTTTAATGCAAGCGTAGCCCATGAGTGACGAAAAACGTAAGCAGTCACGGGGAAGCCTAATTTGTCACTTAATTTATCGAATCGCAACCCGATAGCGTTCTTAGTCCAAGGATTGGATTTTGTGTTTCGGAATAATGGCCCACTAGGATGTAGTTGTATTAGACGCTGAGTTATCGCAAGAGCATTAGGCGTTAAATGGACAATCCGATGTTTACGTTTCCCTTTCGATTTTTTGATTTCAAAGAACCATGTTTTATTGACGATATGCCTTGCTTCCACAATGCGAATTTCACGGGGACGGCAACCAGTTTCCCAAAGTACAGTTACAAAATCCCGAAATTCCTGATCTTTTATTTTGTTATATAACAGCGTAAACTGTTCAGGTGTTATGATAGTATCGCGTGGGATCAAGGTAGGTTTTTCCATGTTGGCAACCGGCGACCGCTCAATATGGCCCTGTCTCACTGCCCAATTAAACGCCCGTTGTACAACTCGGATAGCATGGTGCCCGGATTGCCAACGGGTGACATGATAGGGTTTCAATTCACTGACTTTTAAATTGCCGATGGTTTCGGCGAAAGATTGTAATAGACCGAAATACCAATTATAAGTTGATGCCTCTCGGTTATTCTTAGTCCACTCAAGAAATTCATCAATGATGAATACACAAGAATCGTCGGCGGCTACATCACGCAACCCTGCCATTATTTCATGGTATTTACGCCATGCTAGGGTTTCGTCCTTGCCAAGATTGATTTGTTTTTTGCCAAGTTGTAAGTACCATGACGATGTTTGCGAACGGTAGAACGGTTGCGGGACACGCATTGATAGACCCTCCAAAAAAGGATAGCTTGTAGGGCCAATCACTGCACAGTATCACTGCATTTTTCGCTTATGTCCGCATAACGTATTACAGAATAGGGAGTTACAAAGTCGTTATGAGTGATTGGGAAGCTAGCACTCTACCACTGAGTTACTCCCGCGTATGGAAAAATGCTTGTTTTAAGCCTTTAATCCAACAATGCCTTTAGTCTAGTTTGGGCAGAAAATAGTGTCAATAGGCGGGCTTTTGCACCCTTTTATGCGTATATTTCCGCACAAAAGGCAACTTGTGCGCGATGGTAAAAATGCACCATGAAATAATAGCGGAGACTTGACACCGCAAAAATCCTATGGATAATATATGGTATGGGCTAATAAGCCCAATCTCTGCCCCGTCGGTTTCCCTGCCCCAACCGATGGGGCTTTTTTTTATGCCGATAGTCCGATATGGAAAACTGTGAAAGTGGCATGCCTGAAGAAAGTGTGTAGGTTATTTTTTTGAGGTAACACAAAATCTATTCATTCGAGGTGTGCAATCCGCATTCGGTTTTTGCCGTGCCGGTCCAACGTCCGGCGCGTTCATCCTCGCCCGAAGAGACCGCGCGCGTGCAAGGCCGGCAGCCGATACTGGCATACCCTTGGTCGTGCAATGGGTTGTAGGGGATATCCTCCGCAAGAATCCTTCGCCATACGTCATTCTTTGTCCAGGTTGCCAAGGGGCTGATCTTGACAAGGCCGAATTTTTTATCCCAGCGTACGATTGGTGTATTGGCCCGGGTTGGGCTCTGGTCGCGGCGAATGCCTGTAGCCCAGGCATCAAAATTCTTTGCTACCCGCTCGAGAACGCGAACTTTTCGATCAAAACAGCACTTGTCAGGATCGGTCTTGTACAGCGGCCCGCCATGAACGGCCTCGTAGGCCTCCACGCCGAGATCAGGCCTTTGCAGGTTTACAATAACGCCGTATCGCTCCGCGATGCGCTGGCGCAGCTCAAGCGTCTCATGAAACTGGTAACCCGTGTCTAAATTGAATACATACACGCGAGGCTCAATCTTAGCGAGCATGGAAATAATCACACAACCCTCCGGCCCGAGTGCAGTGGCCATCGAAAAGCGGGGATAGTAGGTCTCTACGGCCCAAGCAAGGACCTCTTCCGCAGTGGCGCCCTCTAAGAGCACATTTTGACATTCAATCATTTCGATCTGCTCTGGAGTGGGAATCCGCACTGTAATAACCGCTTGTTCGGGCTGTCCGCGTCCACCGGAAAATCGTTCGACAGCATCCGGAACGGGCCACCTTGCGACTGCGCAACTCATCGATCGATTCTCCATCATTTACTGGGATTGTCAGGCACGTAGTAAGTGATTATAACGAACTTGACATGGCTGTCAATAAGTATTATGATAAACATAGTGATGAATAATTCATTATTACACTGAATCGGCCGATTTAAGTGCGTTATTTAACAAAACGGGACCGGGTAAGCCATTAAAAACGGGAGGATATATGACTCGTTGGGTAGAGATTAGTTTCGATTGCCTGCCGCTGCGTTCTGTTGCCTGCTTCACCCCCCCCGTGGATGCATCACGCGAAGAGGCGGATTTGTATCGAAGACTGCGCGAGGCGGCACAAAAACACGGCATCCATAACGCTTACTATTTGCACGGCGGCAAGTGCGTTTTCCATTTGACCAATCACGAGCAGATTGGGATGCTGAATTTCCATTTCGATGGTGTGGTGTTGACCGACGAGAAAGACATGAGCACGCAAGAATGCGATTTAGAAGTGGTACTGGTTGGCGATACGTGCGATTGGCTGGTTGACTTGGTGGTGAAGTGGTTTGCGGAGTCAGTTTGCCGGGCCTTGAAGATTGAATTCGATCGATTTATCGCGGCCGGAGATCTAGACAAGACCGTCAAGCGGCTGGAGCGCCTCCAGGCTGAAAGCGACGCCAAGGGCGGGTATCTGGGGCTAGGGCTATGAAAAGCAATACTTGCCCCGGCAAAGTGTATCTAGTGGGCGCCGGGCCCGGCGATCCGCGGTTGATTACATTACGCGGGGTAGAGTGTCTCGAACAGGCCGAGGTTGTTCTTTTTGACTACCTCGTCAACGATAAAATTTTGGACTATGCCCCCAAGTCCGCGGAATTGATTCCCTTGGGTCATCATGGACGCGGCAGGGGAATGTCCGAGGAGTCGGTCATTAAGACAATGGTCGCGGAAGCGCAGCGGGGAAAAACGGTAGTCCGACTTAAGAACGGCGATCCGGCCATATTCGGACGTTTAGCCGAAGAGTTAGCCGCGCTCAATGAGGCCGGAATACCGCTGGAGGTCGTTCCCGGCGTAACTACCGGATTAGCCGCCGCTGGATATGCGGAGATTCCAGTCACTCACGGTTGGAAATCGTCGGCTGTAGCATTGGTGACGGGCCACGAGCGATCGGACAAGTCTGCTCCCGGTCTTGACTATGCGGCATTAGCAAGGTTTCCCGGAACGCTGATTTTTTATATGGGCGTAAGCAGCGCGGCCCACTGGAGCGCGGCTCTGATAAAAGAAGGAAAATCGCCGGAGACCCCGGTGGCCATAGTGCGCCGATGCTCGTGGCCGGATCAGGAAATCGCTTTCTGCACGCTGGGGACGGTTGCGGAAACGCTGTCAACCTGTTCGATACATCCCCCGGCAGTGATCCTGGTAGGCGATGTTGTAGAACTCGCTCGAAAGAAGGAGCATCAATGAAAACTATTTCACCCGAGGAGTTGAAATCACTCAAGGCCCAAGCGATGATGGCCGAAAAAGGCAAAGAGCGATTCAGCGTACGTTTGAGTGTAATCGGCGGGCGCATGGAGGCATATCAATTTCAGGCCATCGCCGATTTAGCCCAACGTTTTGGCGACGGCTCTCTGCATCTTACAACGCGGCAGGGAGTGGAAATTCCCCACGTCCCGCCGGAGAATCTCACCCCGCTTCGCGCCGCATTGGAAGCGGCCGGTTTGAGGCTTGCCGCCGCGGGAAAATGCGTGCGCGGCATCACCGCTTGTCCCGGTTCGTATTGCGTATACGGTTTGATCGATTCGCAAGGTTTAGCACAGAGGCTGCATGCACGCGTCGGAGCGCGCGTAGGGCTGCCGCATAAATTTAAAATCGGTATTGCCGGATGCCCAAATGGTTGCACGAAACCGAAGGAGAACGATCTGGGCGTCCAAGGACGTCCCGCGGGTTTCACTGTGTTTGTCGGGGGAAAGATGGGGAAACATCCCCGCTGGGCCGATATTCTTCCCATACAAATCCAAGACGAAGAACATCTTTTCAAAGTTGTTGAGGGCGTAATCGATTGGTATGCGGCCGAAGGCAGGCCCGGGGAACGCTTTGGGGCAACCATCGACCGTGTCGGCATGGAACTTTTGGCCCAATTTATCATCGATTATCAAACATCTTCTTGAATAAGTTGATTCACACTGTCGTAAAAGCAACTTTGTCAATGTCGTCGAAATCAACACGCAAGTCGAATGTTTCGACACGGCCGCCGTTGTTTTCGACTGTCTCTATCGACGCAATTCCCGACATTACAATAGATTAGCACTCTAATGCTTATCAAGTCATGTTGGGCATAAATCTTGCTCTTAGCAATCATGGAGGCTCAACATTACAAGGATGGTTCGTACTTAAAGGTCTTTTTCACCGGCAATATCTGAGTATTTCTGTCTGATAACCTAAAATGGAGGATAAAACTTGAACTCTGAAGACGATAATGGCCAAGGCAGACGTATTTCACATCGCCGATTCAATGCCGCCCGCCAACTTGCGATTGTAATTTACATCTGGCTTTCAACAGGGTGGCTTGGCTTTTCGGCCGAGGCCCCCGGCAGTCCGCCAAGATTTGGGCCTGATCCTCAACAGTACCAACGCTCGGTCGATCGGGCAATAGCATATCTCCAGTCGCGCGGCCAGGCTGAGGACGGCTCATTCAACAGCAGAGCGGGCGTGGGGATTACTGCGCTGGTGACCACCGGCGTGTTGCGTCATGGACGCGGCTCCGGCGACCCGCTGGCGGCCAAAAGCCTAAAGTATTTAGGCGACTTCGTTCAATCAGACGGGGGCATCTATGCAAGGGAGGGGATGTTGCCCAACTATGAGACCTGCATGGTTATCATGTGTCTTAGTGAAGCCAATAAAGACAATCGCTACAACGGCGTGATTCGCAGTGCGGAGGCGTTCATAAAGCGGAGTCAATGGGGAGAGGCGGCGGGAAGAGACCGCTCAGACCTGTCATACGGCGGGACGGGTTACGGCAAAGACTCGCGGCCCGATCTTTCCAATACGGCCTACTTTATCGATGCGCTTAAGGCTTGCGGCAACGGCTCCGACGATCCGGGAATACAAAAAGCGCTGCAATTCGTTTCACGCTGCCAGAATCTCGAAACGGAGCACAATACCACTCCGTTCGCCGCTAAAAATCCCGACGGGGGTTTCTATTATACGTGCGTGGCCGGTGGCGGCAGCCCGGCCGGCAAAACCGACAACGGCGGATTGCGCAGTTACGGATCTATGACGTATAGCGGCCTGAAAAGCATGATTTACGCGGGCGTCAAGCCGGACGATCCGCGCGTCAAGGCGGCCCTGCAGTGGATTCGGAAGAATTACGACGTGAAAAACAATCCCGGCTTGGGCCAGGCGGGACTTTACTATTACTACAATGTCTTCGCCAAATCCTTGGATGCCCTGGGAGATGACATGTTCGAGGACGCGGCGGGGAAAAAACACGATTGGCGGCGCGAGCTTGCCGAGGAGCTATTCAGCCGGCAAAAGGAGGATGGTTCCTGGATCAACGGCAATACGAAGTGGATGGAGGGTGATCCGAATTTGGCGACGGGATTCGCGCTGCTTGCCCTCTCGTATTGCCGGCCCAAGAAATAGAATAACCAAGGAAAAGGTTATGTCGATGAATTCACGTCGCTGGGCTTTCACCCTGGTCGAGCTATTGGTGGTGATAGCGATAATCGGAATCTTGACGGCGATATTGTTGCCGGCCGTTCAGGCGGCGCGCGAGAGCGCACGACGCTTGCAATGCACGAACAATCTCAAGCAAATTGGGTTGGGGATGCATAATTACATAGGTGCGCGGGTTTACTTTCCCAATGCCGGCTGGACCGGTCCGAGCTATCCCGAGGACTATTCGCCCCTGGCCCAGATGCTCCCTTTTTATGAAGAGAAAAGTCTTAATAATCTGATCGACTTTAAGATCGACATGGGGCATCCCGGCAAGGTCGATCTTCCGGTTGCCCTTCGACCCGCGGCCGCCACGACGGTATCTATTTTTTTATGCCCAAGCGATATTGAGAATCCGGTTCACGACCTGACGCTGGTCGCAGAGGCTGTTTCCTATGCGGGCAGCAATTATGCCATGAACGGCGGGACCGGGTTGGCCGGCACCAGCACAATACCCGGCCATCCCGGCCAGGCAAATGACGGCGTCTGCTGGGTGGGCGCGAAACTGAAACAAAAAGACATTCGCGACGGCACTTCCCACACGCTGGCATTCACGGAATCCCTGCGCGGACCCGGCGGCACACTGGCGAAAATGGCAACGCCTAATATGCAAATTTACCGTGCGCAGCCCTGTTCCACGACCTTGGCGGACACGGCCGAATCGGGCGGGCTGGACGCCTTGCTCCCCAGCGTAACCGGATGGGACGGCAACCGATTGACTGTTTGGTTGCGAGGTTGTTCTCCCAACGGCCCGGTCATGACCGGTCGTTTTACCCCCAACAGTCTGATTCCGGACTTGACCACCGGATCGGCCAAACTTTGCGCGGCCCGCAGCCGTCATCGCGGAGTGGTCAACGCCTGCCTTTGCGACGGCAGCGTGCGGTCGTTCAGCGACTCCATCGATGAGACGGTGTGGCACGCCATTTGGACGCGATCCGGCGGCGAGATTGTCAGCCTTCCATACGATTGATG
>JBEKZY010000124.1:0-13271 GCA_049509395.1 Thermoguttaceae bacterium
GCAAGGAGGAACAGGGGATGATTATGCTTATCTTGTAACATTAGACCCTAATGTCGCGCGAAAATACGACATGCATGATGAAACGGAGTTCTGGAGCGAAGGACCCGATGAAGATGAATCCGAAGAAAACAGTTAAACAATTAGAATGTTTCCTTTATTTCCCGAATTCGGCCGGACCTTTACAACATCACTGTTTGACAAGCCAGCAGTGGCACCCCTGCGATACTAACCACTTTTTGATTGTCGGCATTTTCGATCAAAGCTTTGGCTTGTTTGCTCAACTGTGCATCGTCCCACAAGAACCACAAAAATGAGTGGGTGTCGAGCAAGAGGTTCGTCATTCCATGTACTCCCGGAACTCTTCGAGCGGCGCGTCAAAGTCGGGAGCCATCCAATGCTGACTATCTTTTGCACTACCGGCCGAACAAGGCCATTGCTTGGGACTGCTTCGAGTAAGCATGGCTAAAGGTTCGCCGTTTTGGACAATAACCACTTGTTCCCCGGGATTCAGACCGGAGATAATTTCCCCAAGGCGGGTCTTGGCATCATCTAAATTTATAGGCGCCATGATTTTTTACCTTTCACTCAAAAAACCGATAATACTATTTTAACTGTTAAATTCGAGTTTGCCAAGTAGAAACAATCACTAGTTAGAGAAGGCCAAGAAGTGTAAGATATTGGTTCAATAAGCATATCGTAATTCATGTTGGAGATTATTTTCATGCGGAAAGTCCTTTCAATCAGATCGTTGTTGTTCTTGGCGTTTTTTTCTCAAATCATATATGCGCAGAGCGGCGAATCGAATCAAAGGGCACAGCAAGGGCGAGATATCTCCAATTCCATCGGCATGAAGCTGGTGCTGATTCCGGCGGGGGAGTTTATGATGGGCGGCGGGGAGTCGGCGGAGGAATTGGTCAAGGCGTTTGCGGCCTACAATCGGAAAGCGGAATTTTTCAAGGACGAGTATCCTCGGCATCGCGTGCGGATTAGCAATGCGTTTTATTTGGGGAAGTACGAGGTGACGGTCGGGCAGTTTCGGCGATTCGTCAACGACACGGGCTACAAGACCGAGGCCGAAACGGACGGCACTGGCGGCTGGGGTTACAATCCGCAAACCGGCCAGTGCGAGGGGCGCAAACCGGAGTTCAACTGGCTCAATCCGGGCTTTACGCAAAGCGACGATCACCCGGTGCTCAACCTAACTTGGAACGATGCCGCGGCATTCTGCCGATGGCTCACTCGCAAGGAAGGAAAAATTTACCGTTTGCCCACCGAGGCGGAGTGGGAATACGCCTGCCGCGGGCAAACCGCAACGCGGTATCAGAACGGCGATGATCCGGCCGGCCTGGCGGCGGTGGCCAACACGCTGGACGACAAGGGCCGGACCTCTTTTCCACACGTCCAGGAGCTGACAATTTTACCGGGGGAAAAACCGCGGTTCACGGTTCCAGTGGGCGGGAAAGAGCCCAATCGGTTCGGGCTCTACGACATGCACGGCAATGTATGGGAGTGGTGCGCGGATTGGTACGGCGAGGACTATTATTCCAAATCGCCGCTGGACGATCCGGCCGGCCCGGATACGGGCGAAGTCCGCGTGCGTCGTGGCGGCGGGTGGAACAGCTTTCCGCTCTGGGCACGGGCCTCATTCCGCAATTGGAACACGCCGCGAAGCCGCTGCGTGAATCTAGGTTTCCGCGCGCTCAGAGAGGAATGAGAGTTTTTAAGCCAGGCTTTCAGATTTTTTCGCTGAATCGCAGCAATCTTCCAATAAATAAAGTTTTTCGCGAAACTGTAGGGTCGAAATCAGGTTAAATTTTTAATGGAATATGCCTTCATAGATTAATGCGGTAAGTACCATAAATCGGAAGACTGCATGAAGAAAAATCTATCCGGGAAGGATTTCGATGACACATTTATCGTTTTCCGAACTTTTTAATTATCCCGATAAGTGCCGTTAAAGTGTCATTATTTTCCCGGTTTGTTAGTTTTTGGTTAAACAACGCATCAAATCGGGTGGAATAATACTAATCCATAAGGCAAAAAAAGCCGTATTTTAGGGATTTATTTTGTCATGTAAGATTTCCCGCATTTGGAATATCCACATGTTTTTTGGCTCAATTCATTAACCGATAATCTTAAAATCGATGTTATCCTAGCTTTCCATGGCATTTCATGTTAATCTTGAAAATGAAGGGCATTTTTAGTTTATCAACCATCAATCCCACCTCAATTGGTTGATAAGGATATTTTTTTCGGAACGGCACCTGTGAAACTATCTCCCTCGCGTTGCGGCAACGGCAACGGAAGTTCTAAAGTGGCAAAATCTTCATCTGAATTTAAACGCGACGTGCGGCCGGCCGAATCGGCGCCGGCTGTGCATATATACTTTTCGCGCAAGATGTTGATAATTCTGGCGATTCTGTTGATAAGCCCCTGTCTGATCGTCTCGGCGGCTTTGAGTTATTCCCGAGTTTTTCGGGCAGGCAACAAGCCGCTTAGCACACGTTCCGACGCGATTTCCGCGCACACTATCCAGGGCAATCCCGGCCCCTGGGGGCGGGTGCTATACGTGCACGTGATGATCGATATTCCGGACGAGTTTGTCATCCTTCCTCCCTCGGACCAACCGCCGGTCCGTTGGTTTTTCAAGGATTACAGCAAAGAGAAAGTAATCGAGTTGCTCAAATCGGCGGATATTTCCCAGGTTCAGATCGACAATCTTCTCCCCGATTCGGCCTGGAAATCGGAAGACAACGGCACATGGCTAACGCCCGGCGACGAGTTGATATTAAGCCTCAGCCCGGAGGCTCGATCGAAGATCTATTCCATTCTTGTCGCATATTCAGAAAACAGCGAACAAATGGATCCCGTGTGGTTCCAGCCGGAAACGCTGGATAAACAATTAAGCGAGAGCGGGTTAGCAGAGTCGTCGATCAAGTTGTTGAAAAGTCTACTATATCAGAACGGTTCCAAGCTACTTTTATTTGCCGATAAAGACACCGCGTTGCATCAAATTGCCGGCGACGGCGAGAAACGGCTGTTCATCAAAACCATATCCCGCAAGGCCACGCTGATGGCGAGGTTAAAAATCGGCGCCGACTCGGATGTCGAGGCTCTGGCCGGTTATTGGGGCGTGGGCGGAAGACATAAAGATGTTCTTCCCTTAATAAGTTCCATACAGCGCGTGGATGGGGGCTTAAACATGAGCGTGGTCTACCTTTTGCCGCATTTCATCCGCGATCATCTTTACATGTACCCCTTCCCCTCCGCCGATCCGCAGGCCCCCAAGCAAGATTGTTTCTGGTCGGCTTTCAATGCGATGAGCGCGCAGCCTGACGACCGTTTCAGCGACATGCAATTCGCGGGTCAAACGCTTATTAAGGATTACTACAACATTGCACAACCCTCGCAACTGGGCGATCTGGTATTCTTATCCACTGCCGATAACCAAGCCATACACGCGGCGGTATATATAGCCGACGACATTGTGTTCACAAAGAACGGTTTTCACTGCACCCAACCGTGGATTCTAATGCACCTGAAAGACATGGTGGAAACCTATGCCGCGCGGCTTCCGGCCGGCAAACAGTTGAACGTGCTTTATTACCGGCAAAAAAACCTTTAGGCGGATGGAAGAGAAGGCGATACTGTTAACGGTAAACTGTTAACCTTTTTCAAGCAGCCATGTCCAGGCCCACGGCATCGGGATTGGCTTGGATCATGGCGAATTTTTGCATCCAATCCAGGCGGCGCAAATCGGGGCCGAGGCGTTGTTGCCGTGCCGCATCGTCAAGGGTAGAACCCAGATTTTTTTGGGCCTTGCTCAGTTTATCGGAGTAAAACTCCATTAAATTAATGGATTCGTCGGGCTCCACGCCGGCATTTTCCAAATCGCCGCGAACGGCCGAGAGTTCTTGAAAATCTTTTTCCGAAATTGCCCCGGCATTGTGGAGTTTTTGAACCATCTGTGAAAATTCTTCCGGGGTGATGTTCGTCACATCGTAATTACGCAATATATCGACCGACGCCTTTTGCAGGGCCGGAGAAGCTTGGACTTGCGGCTCGATCGACTTGACGGCATTTGCGCCGGCATTTATCGCGGTTTCGCTTTTCTTCCCCCAAGACGTCGGATCGGCCAGCCCGGAAATGACGTTGCTGATTTGCATGTTCTGGTACCCGTTGAAGTTTCGGTCGCATGAAAAGAAATTGGAAGACAATAAGCCGACGGAAATAGAGCAAGACTTGTGCCAACCATGGCAACTCAATCGAATAAACAAATAAATCCGGCGGAAGAGCTTGTCTCTCAGAGACTTAGGGCTAAAAATCGCGGCAAAGGCAGGGCAGAACAGGCGGCCGGAGATAGTTCGCGGCGGCAAGTTTTGCCGATCGATGGGCATAAATCGCCGGATTGGAACCACGAATATGTAGCAGGCACGCTCCGTGTGACATCCACCAAGGGGCGATGTCAAACACCAAAAAACGGCACACGGAGTGTGCCTACTACAATAAGTGTGCTTGCTACAATAAATTTCCCGGCCATGAACTGCAAGCGGTTGCATTACTGTTTCAGATATTCGGCCCTGTAAACCGGCTCATTCGTTTGCCGCATGCGGCGCTCGAAATGGGTGCGGTAGTCCATATCATGCTCGGCCGGGGTCTCGGGCGAATTGATCGGCCCTTGCAACGCGGTGCAGGCGGCTATCAGTTCCAGAGTAGTGTAGAAATAATCTTCCACGTCGGTCCAGAAGTGGAGTGTGCCGCCGGAGGAAAGCGTGCGCTCCGCGTCGCGGAGGAACGATTCCCGCATTACTCGGCGTTTTTTGTGGCGCTTTTTCCACCACGGATCGGGAAAGTACACGTGCACCGCTTGAATCGAGGCGTCGGGCAGCAATTCCTTGAAGATCCGCAAGGCGTCGGCTTGGACCACGAGTGCATTGTGCAAGTCTCGTTTTGCCAGCATGGCGGCGGCGAAACGGGCGTATTTCGCGGCAATTTCTATGCCTAAAAAGTTGGTATCCTTCATGGCGGCGGCGGCACTACGCAAAAACAATCCTTTGCCCGACCCGACTTCCACCTGCAAAGGCGCCTGGCGGCCGAAGAGCAAGGAGGCATCCCACGGCCGGGGCAATTGGTCGAAGGTTTTCAGATGCTTCGCCAGATCCAGCGAGGGATCGAGTTTTCGCAAAGCGCGTCGGCCCATGTTGTAGGTTAGATAAATGCTCTATGCCGAATAAAACCGCCTGCGGTTTAGCACTAAAAATCGAAAAAGAGGGCAGTAAACAGGCCACCCCTAATTAATCACTCTGCACACTTCACGCCACCTCCGGCGATTCTACCCCGGTAATCAGATCCATGGGCAGAGAGACGCCTCTTAGGATTCCCTCGCAAACCATGTTCCGACCGACGAAGCACTGGAATTCGCAGGTCATGATGGAGCGGCGGAGTTTTAGCAAGCGGCTCACGATCACAAAACGATCGCCGGGGCGACACACGCCGCGAAAGCGCACCTCATCCAGGCCGCCGAAGCCGATTACGCCCTCCATCAGCTTATACTTGTGGCTGTAATAGCTGGCCAATTGAGCGGCTGCCTCGCACATTACCACGCCGGGCATCAAGGGGAAGTTGGGCATGTGTCCGCGTACCCAGAACTCATCCTGGCGCAGATCCTTATAACCCACGCAAATGTTGCGCTCTAGATCTTCATAGCAGATCGCCGTGAGTTGTTCCATTTCATAGCGCTGGGGATTATAGCGGCGAATCTCCTCGATGTCGGCAACGACATCATTCAAATCGTATTCGGAAAATTCGAGAATGAGCGATTTCATTGCCTGCAAGCACTCCACAACGGATGAAATAAAATTGGGTTGGGCGTCTCGCGATGCCTCTTCTCCCCGTCAGGTCTTCACTAACCCGCGTTTTTTACGGCGGGCTTTGCTGTTGGCTGGTCGTTTGCCGTGGTTGGCTTTTTTTAATACTCGATGCGGTTTGGCCATAACAATCGGTCCCTATCAAATACAAATTGTAATTCCTAAAAAAGATATCGAATCCTTAAGTCTACAATTTCTTCTCATTGCTGGGAAGATGGGCAAATGCCGGTTAATCAGCGGATTTGGACCGGCAAATTCCGAACTGCTCGGGGTTTGATAACCCCCACTAACGGAGAGAATAAATAGGGGGCTACTTAACTGAGACTGTCCGGGAAGTGTTATTGGAAATCATGGGTATTTTACATTAACAATCCGCTCCCCGACCATGCCATGCATTGCGCCCGGTCGTGACTAAACGAAGAAAAAACATCTAGTATATGGTTTTTTGAAAAAACTAAGCACTTCTTTTTCGCAACCATGCCCGTCGGCTGTCGGGCGTAGGTGCGGGCGGAAAACGGAGGATCTCCTTTTTATTCACTCCCTCTCCCTCCTCGTCCGGATTGGTGTCCTCTTGCCGCCAAATTTCCGACAACGCCCGGCTTTGATCCACTCCTG
This sequence comes from Thermoguttaceae bacterium, assembly GCA_049509395.1. Lineage (GTDB taxonomy): Bacteria > Planctomycetota > Planctomycetia > Pirellulales > Thermoguttaceae > JBEKIK01. Next base: position 6,483 of record JBEKZY010000124.1, read on the forward strand.
CAACCGCATGGGGGTAATCATCTTGAAAATCGCCTTGGAAAGCAGGTGCAAGAGGCTGCTCGTATGCAATTTGTTCCTGTTGGGATGCAATTTGCAAATCGGCCGCCGGCTCCGGCATTTCTTGATCCTCTTCCCGGCGATTGCGGGTAAGCCACGCCAAAAACGCCGGCAAAATGATCAACGACGAGACCAGGCAGCAACTCATGCCGATGGTCAAAACCCGTCCCAGGCTCTGCAATCCGCGATGATCGGCAAGCATCAGGACCGCGAATCCGACCATGGTGGTAAGCGTGTTGAGAATTACGGCCACGGCCGTCGAGGGACTCATCCGGTATTTGTCCGTCTGGCGGCGGAAATCATAGACGATATTTATTCCATTGTCGACGCCCATTCCCAGCATCAATGGCAGGCTGATCATATTTGCCGCATTAAAGGGGATGTTCAAAAAACCCATGATCCCGAACAATTGCAGCATGCAAGCCCCCAACGGCAAAACCGCCAATAAAGTATCGCGGAGGTTCCCCAGGTTCAGAAACATGACGGGCAGTATGGTGCACAGGGCAAACCAGGTGGCTTGTTCATAACTGCGTTTCATTTGCAGCGAGGCCTCGTAGATCTGGATGGGATTGCCGGTGGCTTTTTTATCGACGCTGCGGACCTGGCGGACGAATTGTTCCATGGCGCTCATATCCCAGATGTCGCCTCTGGAATAGATCTTCATCAGATGTTTGCCGGAGGGGCTGACAAAACGCGCGACCAGGCTCTCGGGCAAATCGCTTAATTGGGGCGGCTCGGGATTGGCAGCCGATCGCAGGGTGTATAAACGAGTCAAAACGTCGTTGGCCATGGCTTGCTGGAATCCGGCCAGCCGGGCGTAACACTCGGCTTGCGGCAATTTCTGCAACAAGGCGCCGATCTGCTGCATTCGCTGCCGGATATGATCGCTTTTCGCATCGCCCAAGGGCATAGCCTGGGCTGCGGCGAACATCTGACCTAATTCTTCCATCGAGGCCAGCGGAATCTGCGGGACCTGGCCGGGCAAATTCGTCAAATTACAACAAATCTGCTCTATCACCGGGCGCTTGGCGGCAACGGCCGAGGCCGACATGGAATCGTCGGGAGCCAGGATGGAGTCGATCTCGATGATATTCTTCACCGAGGGCAATTGCAGAAATTGTTTCTTTCGAGCGAGCAGCGTTTGCGCGTCGTCTGCGATTGAAATGGCGAAAGATGCGCTTTGATCGCCTTCAGTCAATATTTTTTGTTCCAGGGCCACGCTTTCCAGGCCTTCGGCCTGCATGTGCAGGAGATTGTGGTCATACCATACGTTGTGCATGCCTAGCATCAACAAAAATGTGCCTGCCATGCCCCAGATCAAAACGCCTCTGGGGTGGGCGCAAATTGGTTTCAGCCAACGGTGAAACTCCAAAGGCTGGGGCAAAACGCGGTACTGGTATCGATCGGACAAGTAGATCAGAGCCGGCAAGACGGTCATTGCCGCCAGGCAGCACAAGAGCACTCCGCCGCCGGCGACAACGCCCAACTCGGCAACTCCCACAAATTCCGTAAACCCGGCCATGTAAAAAGAAACGGCCGTGGCTATCATGCCCACCACTATGCCCGGGGCTATGGTGCCGGAGGTTTCCAACAAGGCTTCTTCAACCGATCTTTTTGCTTCCCTTAATTGCAGGTAACGGGCGACGATGTAAATGCCGTAATTGATGCCCAGGCCGGTAAGAATCGCGCCGAATGCGCTGCTAAGGATATTCAAATGCCCGACCGTCAAGACCGTATAGCCCAGCGACCAAATCATGCCTAGGAATAAAGCGGCCATGGGGAGCATGGAATGGCGCAACCCGCCGAATCCCAAGAGCACCACAATGACCACGCCCACCATGGACAAGACCGTGGCAATGGCCATTGAGGATTCGCTGGTAGACATTTCATCGTGTTCGATAATGGGCAGGCCCGTCAGGCCGATAAGCATTTCCGGATGGCGCACCCGGGCACGATCAATTATCCGGCGCAGGACGTTGACGGCGTTATTGTTGCCGGTGAAGCTTTCCTTGGGGGCGGGGGCGAGTTTCAATTGAATGAAACCCATGCGGCCTTGCTTGGCCAAGAGATATTGAGCGGCAGGTTGATCGCGGCCCTTTTGATCGGCCATATCGGGCCATGGCGATTGATACCGGCCCGGCTCGCTTAGGGCTATTAAGAAACTGTCGAAAAAGCCCGCGATTTCTTTTTCCAGGGCTTGTTTTTGCGCCTGGGCTTGTACATCCTGCCCTTGGGCGCTGGGAAGAAACTGCAAGGTTTTTCCCATTTCGGCGGCCATGTTGCCCAGGTTCATTTGGGCCCAGTTGCCGCCGATCAGCGGGGCGAATTTGTCGATAAATTGCTGGATGCCGGCGAGTTCCTCGGATTTTAGATAATAAAGGCCCTTGGAGCGGATCTTTGCCAGGTCGATCTTGTGCAATACCGTATTCCAGAGCCGGGTTTCCTGGAGCAAATCGGCCGCAAGTTCGTCGATGGCGGGAACGACCTTATCCGGGCCGGCCCCCTCGACGACCACGATTACATCTTCCGTGGCGCCGAATTCTTTTGTGTATTCCACCCAGAGGCGGTTGAAATTGCTTTTTGGACTAAGTAGATCGGCCCGGCTGGTGCGAAATCCCAAGCGGGTTTGAGTGAGATAAAGGGAAGCCACAGCCGCCATCACGCCAATGACAACCGTGGCCAGGGGAAATCGCAGGACAAGCCATGTGACCCCCACCAGCAAGCGCCCTAAGAGCGATATATTTTCGTGCGGCGTCCCTTCCGCGGGCATAATAGGCTCTTTTTCTCAGTTGATAGTCCGGACGATTGTCCGCAGCAATCTGGGTATCCTACACAGGAAAGAGAAGACTCGTTCCCCGAAATGTATTTGCGCGAACTCAGACCGGTTTTGACCAGACTGGCAAGGGTGGGGATTCTAACGAACCGCCTTTAACAGGGCAAGAGGAATTTGCCGGGAATTTGAAGACGTAACTATAGGCATGACAAGGAGTTTCGGCAAGCAATTCACATGCAGATTTTAAAAACACCAAGTTGATCGCCAATTTGTAGAAAGCGGTGCCCAAAATGCTACCAATGATAATGATGATACAGGCTACAAGGTCTAAACAATGGGGGGTTTTTCCGCATGGACATGGCCGGAGGCTTGGGCGTTGGAACCGGCCATTTGACGGCAGGCTTGAGCGATGCCGTCGGCGTCGAGAGCTAGGTCGACCAGAAGTTCGTCGCGGGCGCCGTGCTCGATGAATTGGTCGGGAATTCCCAAACGACGAATGCGGCCGGCATCGAGATGCGAGTCGCAGGCGGCTTCCAACACCGCGCTGCCGAATCCGCCCATCAGAACGCCTTCCTCAACCGTGACCACAAAAGGAGATTCGGCCACTGCGCGGAGAATGGTTTGCGTATCCAGCGGTTTTACGAATCGGGCGTTGATCAGTCCGATATCAAGCCCTTCCTCGGCCAAGCGATCGGCCGCTTCCACACAGGTGCAAAGCAGCGAACCGCAGGCCACGATCATGCCGTCGCGGCCCCAGCGGAGGACTTCAGCCTTGCCCAGTTCGATGGGTGTGACAGGGCGCTGGACCGAAATTGCATCGGCCTTGGGATATCGGATGGCCGTGGGGTAAGGCAGTTCAAGGGCCAGGTCCAACATGGGCGCGACGTCGCCGGCGTCGCCGGGGGTCATGATGACCAGGTTGGGAAACGGCCGCAGATAAGCCAGATCGAATACGCCGTGGTGGGTCGGGCCGTCCGGCCCAGCCAGACCGGCGCGATCCAGAAGCAGTGTAACCGGCAGTTCCTGCAGCGATAGCTCTTGAAAAATCTGGTCGTAACTCCGCTGCATGAAAGTGCTGTAGATGGCTACCACGGGCCGCAGTCCGGACTTTGCCAGGCCGGCGGCAAAGGCCACGGCGTGCGATTCGCATATTCCCACGTCGAAAAAACGATCTGGAAACTCGTCCCGGATGGGTTCGAACATGGTTCCCTGGCACATGGCCGCGGTGATGGCCATTACCTTGGGATTAGTTTTCATCCGGGCATGGACCGCATCGCGCACGACCTGCGAATACGATGGCGAGTCGGAAGTTTTGAATTCCAGCACCTCGCCGTTGCTGCTTTCAAACGGGGCCGGGGCGTGGAACGAGGTGGGATCGTCGGCCGCCGGTTTAAAGCCGTGCCCCTTTTCGGTCACCACGTGCAGGAGCACCGGACCTTTAAATTTCCGGACCATGGCCAGGTATTTTTGCATTTGGCGGATATTATGGCCGTCGACCGGCCCGATATAGCGGAATCCCAGGTCTTCGAAGAACATCCCGCCCAGGAGTCCGGCCTTGACGGCGTCCTTGATCTGGGAGAGGAATCGTTCCACGGGATCGCCGATGACCGGCACGTGGGTGAGGAGTTTTTGAACCTCGCTTTTCAGGCCAGTGTAAAATGGATTCATGCGAAGGCGATCGAGCGATTCGGCCAGACCGCCCACGCGCGGGCAGATCGACATTTTGTTGTCATTTAAGACCACGATGAGGTTTTTTTTCAATCCACCGGCGTTGTTCATGGCTTCGTAAACTATGCCGGAGGGGAAGGCGCCGTCGCCGATCACGGCCACGACGTGCCGCGGCTGATCGGGTTTAAGCATTTCATCGCCCACGCGCAATCCCAAGGCAGTGGCCACGCTACAGCCGGCATGACCGGTCATGAACAGGTCGTATTCGCTTTCGGCCGGATTGGGGTATCCCATCAATCCGCCCTTGGCCCGCATGGTGGGAAACTCGTCGTAGCGCCCGGTGAGCATCTTGTGGGCGTAAACCTGATGGCCCGTGTCCCAAACCAAGCGGTCGCGGCTGAAATCAAAGGAGGTGTGCAGGGCAAGCGTCAGTTCCACCACACCCAAGTTGGAAGCGAAATGCGCGGTCCGCGTGCAAGCCAGCCGGCAGATGGCTTCACGTATCTCCGCGGCCAACTGCTTAAGCTGTTCGTGTGAAAGCTTTTTCAGATCTTGCGGCTGATGAATGCTCGAAAGCAATTTGTCCATTAGCGATTCCTTTTTAGGACATATCGTGCCAGGGCGTCCAGGCCGGCGGCTCGAGATCCCAAGGGCTCGAGCGCCTCGCAGGCTTTATTTATCAATTCTCCAGCATACTGGGCGCTTTGGTCAATACCGAGGACCCCCGGAAATGTAAGCTTCCCTTGCCGGGCGTCTTTGCCCACTCGTTTGCCCAGCGACTGCTCGCTGCAATTGACGTCCAACAGGTCGTCGATTATTTGAAAAGCCAGCCCGACGTGGCGGCCGTATTGGTCGAGAATGGAAAGCTGCCGGGCATCGGCTTTGGCCGTTATACCACCCAGTCGTAGGGAAACATGTATCAGCGCACCGGTCTTGCGACGGTCGATCGATTCCAGCAATTCCAGTCCTTCGTCAAAGTGCGTGCCAGCCATGTCGTCGGCCTGGCCGCCGACCAGATTGCACGCACCGGCGGCCTCGGCCAAGGCTGCGCAACAAGCGGCTGCCAATGCCGGAGGATGGACGTGCTTGGCCAACACTTCGAAGGCCAAAGCAAGCAGTGCGTCGCCGGCCAGGATGGCAGTGGCCTCGTCGAATGCCTTGTGGCATGTGGGCAGCCCGCGCCGCAGATCATCGTCGTCCATAGCCGGCAGATCGTCGTGGATGAGCGAATAGGCGTGGACCATTTCCACCGCACAAGCCGCGGGAAGGGCGTCCTCGATCGACCCGTCACAGGCCTCGGCCGCCAAAAGCACCAACATCGGGCGCAGACGTTTGCCGGGCGCTAAAAGGCTGTAACGGATGGCCTTGCGGAGTTTTATGGGACAGCCTTCGCCCAGGTCGGAGTAGCCGTCCAAAGCCGCCTCGATCCGCGGACAGAGCGTTTCGGCATAATTATCCAAAGTGGCCGGCGAAGTCTTTACCATTATGCCTTGAGAAAGTTTATTTATGGTGAGAAAAGTGGTGATTCATATTTTATCCCTGGCAGCGGCGTCGGCAGGATTACATCCAGCCCCACGGCGCAAATGCCACGGTAAAAACGTCTAAGCCCCCATTTTAGAGCAGTCGCGGGGGAATGTCTATCCCATCGCAAGCCCCCCCGAGATGGTGGGATTTTTGCATTTCGTAATTCCTTAAGCCACAGAAATCCGAGCAGGGCCATGGGTGTCAGTTTGTCAGTACGAAATAAGGAACTGGATGGAAACGGATGTCATTTATAGTAACATCAAAAGAATAAGGGAAAAAAACAGGCTCGAAATACAATTTTCCCCGCATTGATTAATGAACTCTTCAAACCCAACCGAATGCGACATAAAATAATGCTTTCGGCAAGTCTTGTAGTTGTTACTTTGCAGTCGGCTGATGAACAAACGAAGAAAATCGGCTAACCAGATCGCTTCTCAGTCAAGGCGCAAAGCTTTTTTCACATCGGCATTGCACCGTCATGTGTTAGCGGGAGCGGCGGCAATTGCAGCCATTGTCTTTGTCGCTTATTTCCCATCCGTAAACGGCGGGTTCGTCTTGGACGACGACTCGCTTATGACGAACAACCGTTTAATCACGGGCTCTAATGGCTTGTACAGGTTTTGGTCCACGACCGACGCAATGGACTACTGGCCGGCGACCAATACCACGTTTTGGCTCGAGTGGCGGCTGTGGGGAATGAGCACGACCGGTTACCACCTCACAAACTTGATTTTGCACATCCTGGAATCATTGCTGATTTGGATTAT
>JBEKZY010000125.1:0-13107 GCA_049509395.1 Thermoguttaceae bacterium
ATACGTTCAACCTCTTGCCTGCAAACAGTTGTTTGAAGTGATCCAGAAAGGGCATAGTGAACAGTGAATAGTGGGCCGTAGGCGATGAATAGTTGAAAGAATGGGGTGGGCAATTTATTGCCCGCTCTGAATTGTTAAAGGACAAAGGAAAAAATGGATAACGCACAGCGAGGGCCGGGCAATTCATTGCCCGGTTTATGGTGTATCAATGGGCAATGAAACTATCTACATATTTTACATGCGCCGTGCTTATATTTAATATACCATCCAAAGCAACCGGAATTCCAGATTTTTGCCAGAAAAAGCCTGCAAAGCCCCTGTTTTGAACTGCTCACCGCCCACCGCCCTGTAATGCTGTTGGGGCGGCAGTTTAACTGCCGCCCCAACGGATACATTGTCGACTGTCCACCGCACACTGCCCACCGTCCACCGCTATTGCACCAGCAGAAATAAATCTTCATCTTCCGCTATAACCGCGTCGATCGCTTTTTCTAATTGCCCGGCGTGTTTTCCGGCTCGGGCATGCCGGGCAACGTCAAAATCCGCTTCAGCGCCGGCTTGTTCCCCGATTGTCTGCCAGGCCGCGAAATCGACTTGACCGCCGTTGCTCGCCGCTGCATAGGCCCGTTTTTCCATCATGCCCGCACGCAAAGGCAATTCATCGTGCAATGAGGCGAAGACCGAGGTTTTCGCATTACTTGCCTGCTTCTCGGCCAAGGGATTTTCCAACCGGTTTTCCCCGATCTTGGGCAACGCCGTCCAATAGAACTCCCCTCTACCTTTGGGAGAGGGGCAGGGGGTGAGGGCTGGGCCAAGGTTAAGGCCAGAATCATAGTCTCCTTTCCGAGTCGCTTGGTCGGGAGAGTAACCGGAAGCGAGCAAATCCTCCCCTCGCCCTTTGGGAGAGGGGCCGGGGGTGAGGGCGCTAGTGCATTGATAGGTGATCTGGTTAGTGTCACTTGATAAACCACTCGACGATACCGCCATTGTTGCTACTTCGCTATTCGCCGAAACCGGCGTCGCTAGAACAGTGTTATCCGCAAGCGGTCCTGCCGCGACCGTGGTTGTATCGGCCGATGCGGGCGCTGCAATTGTGTCGGCAGTTGTTGATTGCGCAATAGTTCTAAGCGAAGTCGGCTGCAATGCACTGGAAGCAAGGGGCGTCAATGCGCTAACTGCCGCAAGCGGCCCGCCGGCAATGGGGGCAATCGTGACCGTAGCGCCCGCGCCTATGGTCAACGTGTCGGTATGGATCTTGTCTACTTCTATTTGGGTGCCCGCTTGCACTTGCACACTGGTAGCGGATAAATAGTTATTTTGAAACTGATAACCGCTGCCGGAAACGGTGATCGAACCGAAAACGATTCCGGATGGATAGTCGTTGAAGCTTACCATCTGGGCCGCGCCTGCGGGAAAGATCAAATTATCGCCCGGCATCGGCGCCACGTCGCCCACCCAATTTTCCTTGGTCGTCCAGAAATTATTCACCGTGCTGCCGCCGTCCCAGGTGCGTGTGGCTACGATGGGACTAATAGTGACAACCGCGCCCGCGCCGATGGTCAAAGTACCGGTAACGATTTTGTCCGCTACCAGTTGAGTGCCCGATTGCACTTGCAAGCTGGATGAAGCAGAATCGCAGGCGCGGAAGTGATATCCATTGCCGGAGACGGTGATCGAACCAAAGACGGTAGTGGATGGATAATCATTGACATTATCCATTTGCGTCGTGCCCGCGGGGAACACAAGGTTGTCGCCCGGCAGCGGCGCCACGTCGCCCACCCAGTTTTCCTTGGTCGTCCATAGATTATTCACCGTGCTGCCGCCGTCCCAAGTGCGGGTTGCCGGCAGCTTTGTCACCGAAATCGTAAACGCCTCCTCGAACCACATTCCGCTGTAGTCGGTTGTTCGGACGCGGATGCCGTACGAGGATTTTCCTTCGTAGTCGAATATTGCGGCGGTTAAAAGATGGCCGCCGGCGTCGATAGTGAACGCCGAGTTGTCATCGACGCCGATGCCGGAGACGAGGGTATAGGTGAAAGCCTCGCCGGCATCCGGATCGACGCTGGAAAAACTCCCCACCACCGTGCCGATTGGCTGATTCTCGGCAACCGAATTGCCTGACAATGCAATGTCGGTCGGGGCGTGGTCGGGAAGAAGTTTTGCTATAAAGATATCAGTGCTGCCTGCGCTGGTGAGGTTAAAAGTGCCGGGCCCGGGATCGAAATCGGACGTGCCCTGGAAATATCCCGTGGCATAGATGCCGCCATCGGCGGCCAAGGCTATGGAATAGCCATAATCACCGCTGGTGCCGCCCATTTTCCGCGCCCAGGCAAAGTTGCCGAAAGAGTCCAACTTGGAAATGAATATGTCATAGTTTCCCGTACTGGTGAGATTATAAGTGCCTGCACCGGGATCGAAATCGGCCATGCCCTGGAAATAACCCGAAGTATATACGCTGCCATCGGCGGCCACGGCTATGGAATATCCGTAATCTCCGCTGGTGCCGCCCATTCTCCGCGCCCAGACAAAGTTGCCGGAAGAGTCCAACTTGGAAACGAATATGTCATAATTGCCCGCACTAGTGAGATTATAAGTGCCCACGGGATCGAAATCGGCCGTGCCCTGGAATATCCCCGTAGTATAAACGCTGCCATCCGCGGCCAAGGCTATTGAATAACCGTAATCACCGCTGGTTCCGCCTATGCTCCGCGCCCACACAAAATTGCCGGACGAGTCCAATTTGGAAACGAATATATCGGCGCTTCCCGCACTGACGAGATTATAAGTGCCCGCTCCGGGATCGAAATCGGCCGTGCCTAAAAAAGAACCTGTAGTATAGACACTGCCGTCGCCGGCCGCCGCTATCGAATATCCAATGTCAGTGCTGGTTCCGCCCATTCTCCGCGCCCAGACAAAATTGCCGGCAGAGTCCAACTTGGAAATGAATACGTCGGCGCTTCCGGAACTAGTGGTAAGATTATATATGCCCGCTCCCGGATCAAAATCCACAACGTCTATAAATAATCCCGTGGTGTAGACGCTGCCGTCATTGGCCACGGCAATAGAGTAGCCGGTATCATAAGCGCCGAGATAATTTTCTGAGCCCGTATTAACCATGTTCCGCGCCCAAACAAAGTTGCCTGAGGAATCCAGCTTGGAAATAAAAATGCTCTCCGTTCTCCCGGAAGTGAGATAATAAGTGCCCCCTCCGGGATCGAAATCCGCCGTGCCGATGAAATATCCCGTGGCACAGACGCTGCCGTCGGAGCTGACGGCCAAGGCATAGCTATAATCATAATTCGTTCCGCCCATGCTTCGCGCCCAAAGCAATGCGCCCGCAGAAGAGTATCTTGCCACATATATATCGGTTAATCCCGCGCTTGTCAGATAATATATGCCGGGCCCGGGATCAAAATCGACCGTGCCATTGAAATATCCCGTGGTATAAATGGTGCCGTCAGGGGCCACGACAATGGATTTCCCATATTCACTGCTGCTTCCGCCCATCCTTCCCGCCCATCCAAAGCCGGGCTGGGAACCGATTATTCCCGCATCGCAACTATTATCTATCTGGCCTGGTGTTAATGTGAACAATGCAGTAGTCCCGCCCGGCGTTACATCGCTGTCAACAGCGTCGTCAACGCCCGCATTGGCAGGGGCAAATGCATAACCCGCCGGTATTTGGAAGGACAAATAGTAGCTTACTCCCGCCGACAGGCGGTTGAAAGAATAATGCCCTTGAGAATCGGTTGTCGTCTGGGCCATCAATACATCATCGGAATTGCCGATTGTCCCGTCAACAGACACATAAAGATCAACCACTATGCCGGCCATTCCCGGCTCGCCCGGGTCTTGAATGCCGTTGAAATTGAGATCCTTCCAAAGCAGATTTCCTACTGTCGCTTCCGCTATATCCTGGACATTTATTGTGTAAGATTTTTCAAGCATCATGCCCGAACAGGCTGAGCGCACGCGGATGGTGTACGACGATTTTGTTTCATAATCGAAAACAACTTTGCTCTTGATCTGGTTGCCGTCGATGTAAAAAGAAGCGTTGTCCGTATCGCCGGCGCCGGAAACCAGTGTATACGCATAGGCGCCGCTTTGATTTGGGGGTGTAGTTGAAAGCACTCCCACGATAGTGCCTGGAATTTGTTCTTCCGCGATGGTGCTGTGGTTTAGATAAACTTCACTGGGCGGATAAATGGGGAGAAATATGGCGACAAAGCAATCTGCGTATCCAGCACTGGTGAGATAATAAACACCCGTGCCCGGATCGAAATCCTCTGTGTTGAAGAAGTATCCGGTTATATAGACGCTGCCATCAGGGGCCAAGGCAATGGATCCTGTGAAATCTGGGTAGCCATTGTTGATTCCTCGCGCCCAGATAAAGTTGCCGGAGGAATCCAATCTGGATATGAATATGTCAGCGCCAGCGGGAGTATAAGTGCCATCTCCGGGATCGAAATCTACCATGCCAGAGAAATATCCCGTGGTATAGACGCTGCCGTCAGCGGCCACGACGATAGAATTGCCAATATCGTCAGCACTTCCACCCATTTTTCGGGCCCACACAAAATTGCCGGAGGAATCCAATTTGGAAATGAAAATGTCTTTACCTCCCGCACTGGTGAGATTACATACGCCTGCTCCGGGATCAAAATCGGCCGTGCCGGAAAAATATCCCGTAACACAGGCGCTGCCATCAGGCCCCACGGCTATGGATTTGCCGTAGTCATCGCCAGTTCCGCCGATTGCCTTGGCCCAAACAAAGTTGCCGGAGGAATCCAACTTGGAAACGAATATGTCATAACCTCCCGCACTGCTGAGATTAGAAGTGCCCGCTCCGGGATCGAAATCGACTGTGCCGGAGAAACATCCTGTGGTATAAACACTGCCATCGGCGGCCACGGCAATGGAAAGGCCGGAATCATTGCCGCTTCCGCCCATTCTCCGCGCCCAGACAAAGTTGCCGGAAGAGTCCAACTTGGAAATGAATATGTCATAACTTCCTGCACTTGTAAGATTATACGTACCCGGTCCGGGATCGAAATCGACCGTGCTCGAGAACTCTCCCGTAATATAGATGCCGCCATCGGCGCTCACGGCAATAGAATTGCCATAATGACCAAAGCTCTCTCCACCTATGGTTTTTGCCCAGAGAAAGTCGCCGGAGGAACTTAATTTGCAAATGAATGTGTCACTGAATGTCGAGCTGGTGAGATTATAAGCACCAGGTCCGGGATCGAAATCTACCGTGCCAGAGAAATGTCCCTGGATATAGACGCTGCCATCAGCAGTCAGGGCAATGGCATAGGCCTCATCCAAGCTGCTTCCGCCTATTCGCTTTGCCCAAAGCAATGCGCCAAGGGAAGTATACTTTGCCACATATATATCATCATTTCCCGCGCTTGTCAGATTATAAGTGCCGGGCCCAAGATCGAAATCGTCGCCGCCGCCGATATATCCCGCGGTATAGACGCTGCCGTCGGAGGCCACGGCTACGGCATAGCCCTCATCGTAATTACCATCGCCCCACCTGCCCGCCCAGCCGAAGACCGGAACTGAGCCTACTAAGCCGGCGTCGCAAGTAATGACCGTCTGACCGGCGGAAAGCGTGAACATGCCCGTCACGCCCGTCGAGTCGGCGTCGCTGTCCAGCGCGTCGTCGCTCCCCGCGTCTTTTGTCGTGAACGTGTAGCCCACAGGCGTGCGAAAGATTATATAGTATTTTGTTCCCGGCAGCAGGCCGTTGAAAGAATAATGCCCTTGAGAATCGGATATCGTCTGGGCCATCTGAACATCATCGGAATTGCCGATTGTACTATCGGTGGACATATAAAGATCGGCCACCACGCCGGCCAGTCCCGGCTCGCCCGGGTCTTGAATGCCGTCCGCGTCGAGATCGTTCCAAACCAGATCTCCTATAGTTGCCCCCGCCATGTACTGGACATTTATTGTGAAAGATTTTTCCAGCCACATGCCCGAACAGTCGGTGCGCACCCGGATGGTGTACGACGGTTTTGTTTCATAATCGAAAACAACTTTGCTCTTGATCTGGCTGCCGTCGATGTAAAAAGAGGCGTTGTCCGTATCGCCGGCGCCGGGAACCAAGGCATACGAAAAAGCCCCGCTGTGATTTAGAGGATTAGTTGAAAGCGTTCCCACGACAGTGCCCGGAATTTGTCCTTCCGCGATAGTGTTGTTCGTCAGATACATGTCGCTGGGCGGATAAATAGGAACATACCCGGCAATAAAGGAATCTCCATAATATAGTTTGTATACGCCTCCTCCGGGATCGTAATCTCCCGTGTCGGAGAAATTGCCCGTGCAATAGATGCTGCCGTCGGCGCCCACGGCCAGCGAGGTGCCGACATCGCCGCTCGCACCGCCCATGCTCCGCGCCCACACAAAGTTGCCCGAGGAGTCCAGCTTGGAAATGCATACGTCGTTGCTTCCCGCGCTAGTGAGATTGTAATAGCCCGCTCCGGGATCGAAATCCACCGTGTCGCTGAAATATCCTATGGCATACAGATTGCCGTCGGCGGGCACGTCGATGCAAGTGCCGGAATAAGCGCTATTTCCTCCAATGTGCCGTGCCCACACAAAATTGCCCGAGGAGTTCAACTTGGAAAAGAATATGTCAGTGCCTCCCGCACTGGTAAGATTATAAATGCCCGCTCCGGGATCGAAATCCGCCGTGCCGCTGAAACCTCCCATGCTATAGACGCTGCCGTCGGCGCCCACGGCAATCGATTTAGCATAATCATAGTTGCTTCCGCCCATACCCCGCGCCCAGACAAAGTTGCCGGAGGAGTCCAGCTTGGATATGAATATGTCGTAATTTCCCGCACTGGTAAGATTATAAGTGCCCGCTCCGGGATCGAAATCTCCCGTGCCGGAGAAACCTCCCGTAGTATAGACGCTGCCATCGGTGGCCACGGCAATTGAAAAGCCCTCGCTCGATCCGCCTATTGCCTTGGCCCAAACAAAGTTGCCGGAGGAATCCAACTTGGAAATGAACGTGCTATTACTTACCCCGTCGAGGATGAATGAGCCCGCTCCGGGATCGAAATCCGCCGTCCCGGAGAAATATCCCGTGGTATAGACACTGCCGTCAGCGCCCAGGGCAATGGAATGGGGGTAATCGTAGTTGCTACTGCCCATGCTCCGCGCCCAGACAAAGTTTCCGGCGGAGTCCAACTTGGAAATGAATATGTCGTCATTTCCCAGACTGGTGAGATTATAAGTGCCCGCTCCGGGGTCAAAATCTACTGTTCCATAAAAATATCCCGTGGTATAGACGCTGCCGTCAGCGGCCGTAGATATGGCTACGCCATCTACAGAACCGCTGCCGCCCAGATCCTGCACCCAAACCACATTGCCGGCAGATGTCAACTTACAAATGTATGTATCATCGCTATCTCCACTGGTGTAATTATGGAAACCGCCTCCGTATCCTATCTCGAAAGAGATAGTGCCGCGGAAATATCCCGTGGCATAGACGCTGCCGTCAGCCCCTAGCGCAACGGAGTTGCTTGACATATATTCGGTTGAACTTGAACTTGAATCCATTTTGCCCGCCCAGCCGAATCCGATGCCATACATGCCGGCGTCGCGGGTGTTGTCGGTCTGACCGGCGGGAACCGTGAATAGCGACGTCACCCCCGTCGAGTCGGCATCGCTGTCGACCGAGTCGTTGCTACCCGCGTCTTTTGTTACGAACCGGTAACCGGCCGGTGCATGAAACACTTCGTAGTAATTCAGTCCATCGGGCATGCCGCTGAAGGCATAATATCCGTTGGCATCCGTGACGGCTATGCCGTGCGAAACGTCGTCGGCGTTGCCGATGATGCCGTCGCTCGATGAAAACAACTCGACCGCCACCCCGGCCACGCCCGGCTCTCCGGCGTCTTGAATGCTGTTTGAATTTTGATCGTTCCAAACGAAATTGCCAATGCCGATTGAAAGCAATCTCCGGTCTTCCAGCGACTCGAATCGCAGTTTTGTGGAAAAAGAATTGCGCGCGATTTTGTTTTCTTTTTTGCCGGACCTTGCCCGACCCCCGCGATGCCGATTCAGTGCCGTAAACCCCATGCTCGCTCCCTTTCAGTAGCGTGCGTGAAACGCATCTTTTCTGTTCAAAATGTTTAGATCGCTCGCTCAAAAGATAGTCATAATATAATCACTATGGCGGGGTATTACAAGCCACCCCCCACTCAAAATTGCCCAAAATAATGAATTATCTTAGTAACCCAAACTGTAAACGAGTGACGCTCAATATTGGCGTAAATAATCGCGTCATTGGCGTAAATAATGGCGTCACGCCCGTTTACGGGCGTTTCCGCGCAGCGGTATTAAGCCCGACGTTTACGTCGGGTTGGGAGGTCAGTTAACTTACTATAACTCCTTCGCATGCAGCATTGTCAGCCGCGTTTACGCGGCTCCTGGTTGGCTAGGCGTTTACAGTTTGAGTAATTACAACAAAGCGGCGGTGCAAAGGGTTTAGGTAAGTCGATTTCGGAGGGTATCTATATGGACGAACTCCGCAAACAAGTCCGCCGAGCGCAGCGGCGAATAACCTTGCAACGATTCGTGAGCGTTTTAGGCTGGTGCTGGTTCGCGGCCTTGCTCATAGCGCTATTTATCATCGTTGTCGATAAATACCATCCCCTGCCAGTACAAGCCTGGATATGGATTGCCGGCGCGACGGCATTAGGACTATTTGGGGCTGTAATCTGGACTGCGCTAAGCCGCGCTCCGGTGCTGGAAGCCGCCATGGAGATCGATCGGCGCTTTGCCCTCAAAGAGCGCGTATCCAGCGCCTTGGCAATGCCGCCGGATGATCTGCAATCCGAGGCCGGCCAGGCAGTAAGCGCCGATGCCCTGAAGCGTATTAAACGCATCGAAGTGGCCGAAAAATTCGCGGTTATCCCGCCGCGCAAACTTTTGCTGCCTTTGGCGCCGGCCTTTGCGGCGCTTTTCGTGATGTTGTTCGTCAACCCGTCGCTGGTCGATAATTCGGCCGATGCCAAGCAAGAAAATCTGGAAGAAAAATCTCAAGTTAAAAAAGCTTCCGAGTCGGTGCGCAAACAAATCGCCGATCTCCGCGATAAGGCTAAAAAGGAAGACCTGAAAGAATTGGCAAATCTTTTAACTAAATTGGAACCGGGCGCCAAGGAAATGACCGACACTCCACCGGACCGGGAAAAGGCGCTCGGCAAATTCAACGATCTATCCCGGCAGGTGCAGGAACGACGCCAGCAATTGGGCGGAGCGGATAAGGTAAAGGAGCAATTGGACCAGTTGAAGAACATCGACCGTGGACCGGCCGATAAGTTCGCCCAGGACGTTAGCAAGGGCGATTTAAAACAGGCCGCCGACGATCTGAAAAAACTCAAGGATCAGTTGGAAAACAGCAAACTGTCCGACCAACAAAAGGCAGACCTGGCAAAACAACTCGATCAGATGAAGGATAAGCTGGACAAGTTGGCCGAGAGTCACAAGGCGGCCCAAGCCGATCTACAGAAGCAAGCCGAGCAGATGCGCAAAGCCGGCCAGGTCGCAGATGCTGAAAAACTGGAGCAGCAATTGCGGCAGTTGAAACAACAAGGCCCGCAAATGCAACAATTGCAGGATATAGCTAATAAATTGGGCCAATGCGCCCAGTGCATGAAACAAGGCAATGCCAAAGACGCCGCCAAGGCCCTGGACGAAATGCAGAAATGCATGGGCAATTTACAACAGCAAATCGACGAGATGCAAATGCTCGACGACGCCATGCAACAACTCGCACAAGCAAAA
This sequence comes from Thermoguttaceae bacterium, assembly GCA_049509395.1. Lineage (GTDB taxonomy): Bacteria > Planctomycetota > Planctomycetia > Pirellulales > Thermoguttaceae > JBEKIK01. The sequence continues at coordinate 9,805 of JBEKZY010000125.1, forward strand.
GATCAAATGGTTTGTCCCTTTTGCGGCGGAGCGGGCTGTGAAAAATGTAACGGAATACCGAAATCGGGATTGGGCAAGGGAAAAGGCATCGGCGAGCGGCCAGAAGCCAAAACCAATACCTCGACCTATGACTCCCACGTGAAGCAAAAAGTTGGGCCGGGGACGGCCCGCGTGGTCGATCTGGTCGATGGCCCGAATATTAAAGGGAATGTGGAAAGCCAGATCCAAGAGGAGTTCGATTCCACTCGCCGCGGCTCCACCGATCCCTCCACCGGCCGGCAAATTCCCAAAAAACTCAGCCAACACGCCAGGGAATATTTCGATAATCTCCGCGAAGGGGAGTGAAATAAATGTAGAAGTCAGAATGCAGAATGAAGAAGTGAGAACTTAATTCTTCAATTACATGCGGATCGCCCGGCAAAGCGTAGGCTACCTCATCAACTTCGGGCACAAAGGCGAACTGCAATGGAAAAGGTTCATCCTTTCCGATCTGCACGAGAATGGCACGCGGAACGCTAATCTCCACTAATCTACGCTGATGACAGGCGAGAAGGCGGCAAGAACGCTCGGTGCCATGTCCACACGAATCACAAGATTTTGGCCACCCGCCCAGCCACGACTAAATTCGATGTGCTCCTTCCCCCTTCTTCATTCCGAATTATCGTTTAGTTTCCCGCCACGCGTTTTGGGATTGTGAACGAATACAGGCACACTACTGCGCCGGTGGACATCAGGCTCCAGGGAGCCCAGGGTGGGGGGGTAACTTGTTTTTGTGCGCCGAGAGCGGGTGTCGTTTCAAAGATATTGGTAGAGGCCGGTACTTCATCGCGGATTTTTAGGGTAAATTGGGCAACGCCCAGGCATTGAACGCCTAAGATAATCAAAAACACGCCCATGGCTAAAAATAACGCCCGCCACATGATGGAATCCTCCGGGAAAACGATGGCTAGCCCAAAGGGGATAGTCCCATTTTTGTTGACACAAAAATCGGGACAGTCCCCAATAACCTTTATTCCAGATCGACGACAGAAGCATTGCGCCTGAAGTTCCGGTCCCTCAAGGTACGGAAACCGGCGAATTGAGATGACTGCCGTAACAGTTTTGCTGGATGGAAAGCTTGCCAACCATGATAAAGGTGAGGATTTTAGGGCGGAAATCGAAATGACAAAAAGCGGAAACTGGGAATTCTAGCAAATCGGCTCTAAATTTAAGGGTCTTTAGGGGACGATGCTACCCATAGGTGGAAATCTTCGGTTTTTCACCTGTTGTTTGCCATGATTACTTTTTCTATAATGTTATAGAGGAGTGATAGCCAGTAAGGAAGAAATAAACAAATTTTATATAAGAAGACGGTTAAGCGTTGCATCGGTAACAATCAATTGAGTAGGCGTTTTAGTTTATCAGTAAAAAATATTGTGCGACCGCTGAGCCGTGAGGATTTAATTCAGGATCACTTCCAGATTGACAACCAAGCCTAAAATACTACTGATTTGCGATTCCCGCGAAAATGTCGAGCATTTGCTCGCCGACTTGGCCAATACGCATGAGGTTTTGGCGGTCCAAGACCCCAGGCGGGCTCTTGTGTATCTGAGGCGGGAAAATATCGACGGCATATATGTAGCCGGGGAATATTTGCAGCAGGCCCTTGAAATCGGCAAATTGCTGCAAAACGACCAGATTCTGGAAGGCATGCCTGACGGGGTGATGCTGCTGGATAGCGATAACACCATTATCTGGAGCAATCACCGGCTGAAAGAATGGGCCCATCGCGACGACGTGGTTGGTGAAAACTTTTATGCCGTGCTAGGTAGTCCGGAGATTCTAGGGCCGGATTTCTGTCCTTTCCATTCGGCCCTTGCCACGGGACAGGCAACCGGTTCCACGCTCCGCAGCGGCGAGAACCGCTATTATCACATGCATGCCGTGCCCTTGAGCGAAGCGGCGGGGCCGGCCCGGCATCTAATCGTTACGATTCGCGAAGTCACTCACGAAATCCACCAGCAACAGAAGCTGGCCGCCATACATCAGGCGGGCATGGAACTGGCGGACCTCACGCCCGACGAACTGATGCAAATGCCCGTCGCCGATCGGGTGGAACTGCTGAAATCGAACATTCTCCATTTTACCCGCGATCTATTGCATTTCGACGTGATCGAAATTCGCCTCTTGGACCCCAAAACCAATCGCCTCGAGCCGTTGCTGGCGGTGGGAATGGATCCCGAAGCCGCGGCTCGCGTGCTTTACGCCTTGCCGCAAAACAACGGGGTAACGGGATTCGTGGCAGCCACGGGCAAGAGCTATCTTTGCGAAGACACCACGGAAGACCCGCTCTACCTTCAGGGCGTCCGGGACGCAAAAAGTTCGCTAACCGTGCCGCTGGTCTTGCACGACGAAGTGATCGGCACGTTCAACGTGGAGAGCCCGCAGGCCCGGGCCTTTACCGAAAGCGATCTCCAATTTCTGGAAATATTCAGCCGCGACGTAGCGGTGGCCCTGAATACCCTGGAACTTCTGGCGGCGGAAAAATTCGGCGCGGCGGCCGAAAGCATCGAGGCCATCCACAGCGCGGTAGCTCTTCCCGTCGATGAAATTCTCAACGACGCGGTAAACGTCATGGAACGCTACATTGGCCATGAACCGGAAGTGGTCGAGCGATTGCAGCGCATTTTGCGCAATGCCCGGGACATAAAGCAAGTGATCCAAAAAATAGGTCAGAAAATGGCCCCTGCCCAGGCGCATCCCCAAGTTACAGAGACCGAAGAAAGGACATTGTTGCACGGCCGGCGGATATTAGTGATCGATGCCGACGAAAACACCCGCACCGCCGCGCATAACCTGCTGGAGCGTTATGGCTGCGTGGTCGAAACCGCCCACGACGGCATCGAGGCGCTGAGCATGGTCCGCATGATGATCGACGGCGAATACGCGGTGATTATCAGCGACATCCACCTGCCCGACATGAACGGCTACGATTTCATGCTCAAACTCAAGGAAATGATGGATCCCGTGCCGCTGATATTGATGACAGGCTTCGGCTACGATCCGGATCATTCCATCGTCAAAGCCCGGCAGGCCGGCCTGAAGGCCGTGCTCTACAAACCCTTCCGCTTGGATCAACTCCTAAGCAACGTGGAATTGATCCTCAAATCTCCCGACCCCGTCAAGCAAACCTGCGACGGATAGCGACAACTCATGCAGTTTGCCCTATTTCTAGCAACCATCTTGGGTCACGTCTGCTTGTGGGTTGGAATGATGAATAGGCTGCACTCGACGGCCATTTCGCGGCGCCTGTTGAAGGCGCTG
>JBEKZY010000126.1:0-19771 GCA_049509395.1 Thermoguttaceae bacterium
TGACAGGACCAGCTTAGTGTGCGGCGTTTTAGCGCCAGCGCGAATGGGAGATTGGTCAAGTCCCACGATTCTAACCACTTGCAACCCTTGACACGGCTCACTTCATGGGAGTCCATCATGGCCAAAAAGCCGGCAGTCAACAAAGCCCAAGCAGTTCGCGATTATCTCAAGGCTCATCCCGACACCGCCAACAAAGAGATTGCCGAAGCACTGAAGAAACAAGGCATTAAACTCTCCCCCAACCACGTCGCCAACATCAAGAGCAAAATGGCTGTTTCCAAAGGGAAGCGGAGACGTCGGAGTAAAGCGGCGACCGCCATGTCCACCAAGACGGGTGTTGACATTCACGAGATCAAAGCGGCTTTTGTTTTATTAAAACAATGCGGCGGAATCGAAAGTGCCAAAAAAGCATTGGATGCAGCCCGAGAGATTCAAAAAGTTTTGTAACGGTTCGTTACTGACATGCCGGCACGACGGTTTTTTGTATGAGAGTTGTTGAGTAACTAATCGTCATGGATTCTTGACGGAATGGCGGAGTTATCCGACATTTTGAGAAATTCCCCCACTGGAAAGTCGGAAAAGCGGAAATCGCCAACTCCGTGCAAAATTCCCGTTTGCAAGGAGTTGAACATATTAAATTGACAAGTTGGTTGCCAAATGGGACGGTTTTTTGTTATGGAAATGGCTATGCTATTGGATTTTAGACAAAGAGAGATTCAGCCGCTCAACGTCGACTTTGCAAATTGAGAGGTTGATACGGCACACTTCTTGAATCACCACGGCCATCCATGACTGTCATCGGCACAATTTGAAACGGCGGACCTGCTCCTGGAAGCCGCCTACCCAAACAAGAGGGGGGAAAGTTCAAACTTACCCGTTACCCTCACGGCGGTTGCTCTACCGCCACGGCTGACTATTCCCGTCAGCACCGCAACGCTGGGGCTTCAAACCCGGCTGCAGAGTTGATTTCCAGACCAACTGCTCTCAAAGTTCACGCTCGATTTATAGTTCTTGACATTGCCGCCGCTCACGTCGTATATTCAAGATTGGTTTTGGTCTGAACGGAACTTTAGAAGGGCAAGTTACGACAGAAGGAGACAGGTTATGAAACCCAGGCGTGCAATGACAAGGCAATTGCGTTGTGAGGCATTGGAAGGGCGTTTGGTGCTGTCGGCAATCCCTGGATTGTCCACCGGAGCGGTAGTCCCGCTTGCCGCACTCAACCAGTCGGCGGCACATGTGGCGAAGTCCAGCGAAACCGTGGCTCCCATCGCTAACGTTAGCTCGAATTGGTCGGGTTATGCGGTGACGGGTAGTTCGGTAAGCTATGTCGCTGGATCATGGGTGGTGCCGACTGTGAACCCAAAGACCAGTGGATACTCTTCGGTTTGGGTCGGAATCGACGGCTACAGTTCCTCCACGGTGGAGCAGATCGGGACCGACTCAGACGTTGTTAATGGCAAGGCGACGTATTATGCTTGGTACGAGATGTACCCGTCGGCCTCAATGACCATCAGCACCATGACGGTAAAGCCAGGTGACTCTATCACCGGATCAGTCGCTTATGTTAATAATGCCTTTGTGTTGACAATCAAGGACACTACTGATTCCGAGACTTTCACAAAAACCTTGTCGGCTAAGGGGGCGGCGAGGTCTTCGGCCGAATGGATCGTTGAAGCGCCATCCTCCAATTACGGCGTCTTGACATTGGCAAACTTTGGAACGGTGAAGTTTACGAACGCCTATGCAACGATCAATGGAACAACAGACCCCATAGACTATTGGCAGTCGTATTCCATTAACATGGAGTCCCGTTCACAGGTGGAAGCTTCAACCGGGGCGTTGACGGATACCGCAGCAACTTCCTTGCCGACTGCCACCACTACAGGTGGTTTTTCAGGAAATGTCTCAAGCTTCACGGTCACGTACGACGCAACCAGCTCAGTGACTCCCACTCCTACTCCGCCACAGGGACGCCACGGATGGGGCGGCTGGGGTGGATGGGATTGGCGGCAACCCGACTTGATATCGCAAGTTGCCGTTGGCCATAGCGATAGTTCGTCCCAGTCGGCTTCCATGGACGATCAATTTGTCAGGGACCATTTGTTTGCGTCATCCGAGATGTTCGATCTGTTGGACTTGAGGGTGTAACAACAGCAGAAAACACTCCTGCACGTCGGCCCTGGAATTTTGTCCAACCAAATATCGACCGGTCCTGGCAAGGCGACGGTTCTGCTGTAGCCATCCGAGAACCCCCGTTCCAAAGGCTGATTTAGCCTTTTAGAGCGGGGGGCACGCTAATGAAAAGCATGTTGCCAATTGTGCAACAGCTTTCTTTTAGTCGAGTTTCGTAGAGTCTGACTAACCTTTTTAGCTTTCATGGCAGTGCTCTCGGAATGCCTAAAAGGATTTGATATACTACTTTCGATCAAATCAGGGTGAGAGTTTTATGAAACTGTTCATGGCACTGGCTTCGCAAATCGTTATTGGTCTCGGTATTGTCTTCGCGGCGACGCCCGTCTCACACGCGCGCGCTGAAGCAGCGGCCTCAGTGGAGCAATGGGATGTCTTCGAGGTCGCGCTGAAAGGCCCGACCGATGGCAATCCTTTTGTAGACGTAACCTTCGCGGCACGATTCACGCAGGGCGGCGTCAGTAAAGAGGTTGCCGGATTTTACGACGGCGAGGGGATGTATCGCGTTCGATTCATGCCGGAGCAAGCGGGCCGGTGGCGTTACGAGACGATGAGCAATCGCGCGGAGTTGGATAAAAAGAGCGGCGAGTTCAGCGTCGCCAGGCCCACGCCTAAAAATCACGGTCCGGTGCGTGTGGCCGGCATGTTCCACTTCGCTTACGCCGACGGCGCGCCCTTCAGGCAAATCGGCACCACCTGTTATGCGTGGATTCATCAGGGCGACGCGCTGGAGGAGCAGACGCTTGCGAGTCTTGCCGCCGCGCCGTTCAACAAACTCCGGATGTGCGTTTTCCCCAAGAGCTACGCTTATAATGAGAACGAGCCGGTCTATTACCCGTTCCAGGGCGCGCCGCCGAATAAATGGGATTTCGAACGCTTCAATCCGAAGTTCTTTCAGCACTTGGAAAAACGAGTCGGCCAATTGCGCGATCTGGGAATTGAAGCGGACGTCATCCTCTTCCATCCCTATGACAAAGGGCACTGGGGTTTCGACCGTATGGGCGCGGCTGCCGATGACCGCTACTTGCGCTACCTCGTCGCCCGCCTGGCCGCTTATCGCAACGTCTGGTGGTCGCTGGCCAACGAATTCGACTTCATCAAGGAGAAGTCCGATGCCGACTGGGATCGTCTCTTCCAAATCGTGCAAGACAGCGATCCGTACGGCCACCTGCGCTCGATCCACAACGGCAGCCGTCTATACAACCACACGCTGCCGTGGGTGACGCATGCCAGCATCCAGAACGGCTCGGCCGTCGAGGATTTCGGCCGGGCGGCGCTGTACCGCGACGTGTACCGCAAGCCAATCGTCTTTGACGAGGTGAAATACGAGGGAAATATCGACCAGCGTTGGGGCCAACTTACGGCCGAAGAAATGGTGCATCGCTTCTGGCAGGGCGCTATCGCGGGGACTTACGTCGGCCACGGCGAAACGTATTTGGATCCGCACGACGTCCTCTGGTGGTCCAAGGGCGGAGCGCTTCACGGGCAAAGCCCGGCGCGGATCGAGTTCCTCAAAAAAGTCCTTGAATCAGCCCCGCCCGAAGGCCTGGAGCCAATCGACAAATGGGAAGATCCCCGCATTGCCGGCAAGGCCGGCGAGTACTACCTGATCTACTTTGGCAAGGAGCGGCCCGCGCAGTGGATTTTCAAGCTGCCTCGCAGTAAGATCGCCGATGGAGCCCGCTTCCGCGTCGAAATCTTAGACACCTGGAATATGACCATCACGCCTGTCGACGGCGTATTCAAGACGACGGCCGTCAATCGCTATGTCGTTCAGGCCGAGGAGAATCGGTCGGTGAACCTGCCCGGCACGCCCTACATGGCGCTTCGCATCCGTCTAACCGACTGAATGAAGGACGCTTTTATGCAGGCATCGATCTCTTGCCGATTTGGTTTATTGCTCGTTGTAACCGCCGCAGTCCGGACATCCTCCGCCATGGCCCTCGACGGCTTGCCCGCCTCCCCCGGGGCCGAATCGGCATTTGTCTTGAAGGCCGATGCCTTTAAGCATTATGTGGATCGCTTCAACGCGATGGAAGATGAGAACGTCGTCAATCTCATTCCCAACTCGCAGTCCTGGGATTGGATGAAGCGGAACATTCCGCTCTTGGAGTGCCCGGACAAGGACCTCGAGGAAATTTACTATTATCGCTGGTGGACCTATCGCAAACACATAAAGCAGATGCCGGACTACATGGCCATCACCGAGTTCCTCACCTACAAGAACCCCGTCAGCAGCGCGGTGGGGCATCATATCTGTGAAGGCCGTTGGATTCACGACAAGCGCTACCTGGATGAAGACCTGCTCTACTGGCTCCGCGGCGCCGACGGCAAGCCGCACGACAACCAGCATTACAGCAGTTGGACAGTCTGGTCCGCGTATCAGCGCTACCTTGTCAACCTGGACAAGGCGTTCCTCATCGGCATGCTCGACGACTTTGTCCGCGATTACCAGGGATGGGAAAACGCCCGGCGTGCTCCCGATGGCACGTACTGGCAGTTTGAAGCGCAGGACGCCATGGAGGATTCCATCAACGGCGCCCGCAAGAAGCAAGGCTGCCGCCCGAGCATCAGCAGCTACATGTACGGCAACGCCTTGGCAATTGCCGAGGCGGCCGCCATGGCCGGCAAGTCCGATCTCGCCGCGACCTATCGCGCTAAGGCTGCCCAGATCAAGAAGGCAGTGCAGGCCAGGCTATGGGACGAACAGGCCCACTTCTTCAAGGTCCGCTGGCTGGAAGACGGCGCCTTTTCCGACGCCCGTGAGGCCATCGGTTTCATCCCCTGGTATTTCGAGCTTCCCGACCGCGGTTACGAAGATGCCTGGCGCCAGCTTATCGATCCGGCCGGGTTCTGGGCTCCGTTGGGCATCACCACCGCCGAGCGGCGCCATCCCAGGTTCCGCACGCACGGCAGCGGCCACGGTTGCGAATGGGACGGCCCTGTGTGGCCATTTGCCACCTCCCAGACCCTGGTTGCCCTGGTCAATGTCCTGAACGACTATCCGCAGACCTACGTCACGAAGGAGCATTACTTCGAAGCCCTCAAGACCTATGTCAAGTCCCAGCACCGCAATGGCAAGCCGTACATCGGCGAGTACCTGGACGAGAAGAACGGCGACTGGCTTAAAGGCGACAACGAGCGAAGCCGCTATTACAACCACTCCACTTTTTGCGACTTGATCATTACCGGCCTGGCCGGGCTGCGGCCCCGTGCTGATGCGGTGCTCGATGTGAATCCTTTGCTCCCCGCCGACGATTGGGACTGGTTCTGCCTGGATAACATTCTCTATCACGGCCAAATCATCACCGTCCTTTGGGATCGCACCGGACAAAAGTACGGTAAAGGACCCGGACTGAGCATTTTGGCCGATGGGCGCCAGATTGCCCATGCCGAGAAGCTAGAGCAAATCGTGGGGGAACTGAAATCGTTGCCATCCGCCGAACGTCATCCGCCTAAAGAGGACTCTTATACCATCACCGCCGTTATCCAGGTCCTTAACCCCGTCAATCCTGCCGATATGAACGATGATTTTCAGGACGCCCGGGTTCTGGCGCAGGACAAGGACTCCTGTACGGTCGAGGTGACTTATTATCCGCTCTATCGGCCGGCGATTGGTGAAAATCCCAATTGGCGCAAGGACGACGCCGGAATGACCGAGTATCTCCAACCGACCACAACCGAGAACTGGGATGAGACCATGCAGCGCGATCTCATTGCGGAACTCCATCAGGCGGGCATTGAACCGGATCGCCTGACTGACAAACAACTCGTCGAACAGGTCTCAGGTTGGGCGATGAAAAGGGCGCATTCGACCCAGGCCTTTGGCATTTGGGCCGTCTCTTACCCGGATGGCAAACCAACTGTCTATCCACCCTTGCGCGATGCCTTCGATCGGCAAAAGCCCGACAAAACCTGGACCGATCAGCAAATCTTCGACCAGGAGGTGCTTGGCCGATCCATGTTCTACAACAAGGTTCACGGCTCCTGCACCTCGTGTTCGATCTACTTGGCAACGATCCTCCGCGCCCTGGGGATTCCGACCCGCATCGTCTTTTGCATTCCTCCCTTCGACCCGAACGACGATGCCCAATCCCGGATGTTTTATGATAACGTTCATCACAACCAGGCTCGAGAAACCGTTCGGGCGGCGCTGGACGGCATGAACGGCTTCGACAACCACCTCTTCAACGAAGTCTATGTTGGGCGCCGCTGGGTGCGACTCAATTACACAACACTGGGCCAGCCGATCCTGGACGCCCGTTATTTTGGCCTCTTGACCCACATTTACACCTGCTCCGACCTGAGCCAGATCCCCTTAGCGCAGACTTGGGGGATGCGTTACTTCAATCATCCGGCGGACGACCAGCCGAAACTCTCCTCGATAAACCCGTATCGTCTGATCTCCGTGGACGACCATTTTGGCGCCAACGCCCAAATAGACAATCCGCCAGTCCCATTAGCCGAACTGCGGACGGTCACCATCATCGGGTTTTACTTTAAGGAATCTCCGGAAGTTCCGAAGTGGGTCGCGGAAGACACGTGGCAGAAAACTAAGATGGATTTTCTTATCGCGTCTCGGGAATGGATTCCCAGTGTGACGTACCAGATGCGCACATTCGAGAAACGGGCTGGGCACGAGTTTCTGCTTGATGCATCGGGGCATCCAACCGTTAAGGCACACTTGAATGGCCTCCGCCTGAGCAGTGGCGACGGCAGCTTTCACCTGGCGGCAGTGACTTAGAGTCCAAGGTGTCTCGGCTCCAGACGGCTGTCGAGGAATTGAAGAAGGCGAGCGATGAACAAACCAAGGAACTTCGAGAGCTTCGCTCGGCTGTCGAGGAACTTCGGAAAGGCGGCCCAGACAAAGACAAGTGATCGCGCCCAACCGGTCGTTGCAGAAGCCGGCGGCCGCCACTGGTCAACTGCATCGTTCGGCGCAGGTCCAGGAATTTTTCCCGGGTAATCCAGCGCCGTCGGCGGACGAACTCATCTTCCATGATGGCGATATGCGCGGCCGGCCCGCCAAAGGCCGTCGTTCCCAATCGCAGAAACATGAGCGCCAGCTCTTTAAGGCCGGTCTTTTCCGCGGCTTGGGGCTCCTGAAATGAATGTTGGGAATCGTTCATACATGCGGATCGTCGCGAAAGCGGAAAAACAGGGCGTCCAGCGATATCGATCCAGCCCCCACAATCAGTAAAAAGATCGCGCCTAAGAACATCGCGAAATCGACCCGGGCTTCATGGGCCATGCTCCAAAATCCGTATTGGTCGAGCTTGGGAAGATTAAACATCCAATAACCATGTCCCAATAGCATCGGAATTTTCGTGGATGCAATGGCGACACTCATGTTGATGATCATGGGTATGGCCGCCAATCGCGTCAGCAGCCCAAGAATGATCAGGCCCCCGCATCCGATCTCAAACACGCCGACGAACGGGGCCATGATCTCCGGATACGGGATTCCGATTTTAATGAAACGTCCCACTCCAAGGGCGTCGGGGAAGAGAAACTTCTGGATGCCCTCGGATAGAAAAACCGAGCCCACGATCAGCCGGATAAGAACCGTTGCCGCTGGCGCCCGGCTTGTGCAAAAAGTTTTAAGAATTTTCATTATCCGCTCCTTGTTAACCAGTAGCACTGGTTGTTGAACCGGTGAAACGAAGTCCCAGGAAGTTTTAGTAATTTTTTATGATACCCATCGACCTCTTGCGGCAAAGCCGCCCAGGTTCAAGAACCTGGGCTACCCATTAGATTTCCATAATCTTTTAGAATAATATACATGAGCCGGGAAATATCAATTGTTAGTTCCCAGGCCATTTGTTACAATGCCGGAGGTTGACCGTCCGCTTGCTTCACCCACATTTGCGGTAAAAGAGCCATGCCCATGCAAAACGATAAAAAGGCGACAATTGGAAAAGTCGGGCTGGCACTGTCCATCCTGCCATGGCTGGTATTTGCGATGATGATGGTCCTGCGCCCGGGCTGAGGCTCGCCTTTCGCATTCCTTGCAGGAGTGCTCACACTCTTATCGCCTCCCGTGGCCCTGGTGACCAGCATCGTAGGCGTCGTCCTCGACAAATTCAAGGCCTACGCCATCGCCGGCCTGGTGATCAGCGCCCTGACATGCATGCTGTACTTTATTCTTGTTCTGGTGACTGTTCTATGTAGATAGGGTGGAATTAATGACTTTCAAAAACCAGGGTAGCACCGGTTCTTGAACCGGTTGGACAAAGTTCCAAGAGGTCTTAGTGATATTTTACAATTCCCATTTAACCTCTTGCGGCAAATCCGCCCAGGTTCAAGAACCTGGGCTACCCTCTTTATTCCACATCGCGAACCCCAAGCGGATTCATCCAAATTAATTTCCGCGGTTTCTGGGCGGGCGCTTGCGGCCGAATATTCCGGTGCGGCCTTTTTCGGGCTCGGTGTTGAAATCCACCAGTTCCAAAGTGCTGCGGCGGACCAGCCGGCCCGATGAATCGAGCTCCTTGGAACTGTTGCTGACGATGCCGCCGGGTATTTCGGGACAAATGAAGGCCAGCGAGTAGATCGTGCCCTTGGGGGTTTTTTGCAGGGTTTTTACGTATGCCGCGCTTCGCATCGCGCCCAGTATTCTGCAGGGCATTTCCAGGGCCTGCACCGAAACGTTGGTTTCGCTTACGATGTTCTTGCCTTCCAAGTCGGTGGTCGCGCTTTCCCGTTTTAAGACGTACGGCGGGGCCGTGGCCGAATAATAAATCGTGGTCGTTGTTTTGCCGTTCGCATTGGACGATTCGATCTCCCGGACCTGGCAGGGAATAGTCCGGCCTTCGATTGTCACCTGGCCGGCGGCGGGATCTTTGATTTTCAAGCCCGGCGATTGTTGTTCGCCGTAATAATTCTGTTTGATGGTTTGCGGTTCGCCGTCGAATCGCTTTCCCGCCACTTCCACGCAAACCCTCATTTCCAGGGTGACGCCGTCGTCATCGGTGTCCAACAGGGTCGTTTTATAATCGCTGGTGTTGGTTCCCGCCACGGAGCCTTGTTCGTTGAAGCTCTCGGTAACCACTCGGACCAGCTTCCAGGCCCCGGGTTCGAATTGGCCCCAGGGATGGAGTTGAGGGGGAGGGGGCGTTTCCTGGGCAAAGGCCGGGCTCAAAAGACAAATTACAATCGATGCCCCCATAAGAACGTCTTTTATTTTCGCCAAGCGGCCGAATAGCAGGCAGTTGATTGCATACGCGGCGACGGCACACGGAGTGTGTCTGCTACATTGAGATATGGCATACGGAGAGTGCCGCTTTAATTGGATAAGGCTCATGATTATGTCCTTATGCTGATACCGATCGAATTCTGCGATCCGTCACGGTTTGCTCAAGGCTTCCAAGGCCGAGATCATCTCTGTATCTTGGCGGGGAAACACGCTCCGCAGATCCAAAAGCAGGCGGTCATCGCGCACACGCCCCACAACGGCAGGCGTGCCGGTCCGCAAAGCGGCGGCCAATCGATCGACCGACCACGTAGCCGGTTTCAAGGCCACGCACCAGGTCGGCAACTGTTGGGTTGGAATCGAACCGCCGCCAAGATAGGTAACGTCGCATATCGCCTCGGCCGAACTGATCAAGGTCCTAAGCGCCGCCATTTGCGGGGCCAATCGCTCGGCACGGTTTTTCAGGTTTTCCCCGGAAGTAGTCAGGAGCCTTAAAAGCGGCACCGCCAGCCGTGCTTTTTCCGGATCGCGGTAAAGCCGCAGCGTGGCGGCCAGCGCGGCCAGGGTGATCTTATCGACCCTCAAAGCCCGGGCCAAGGGATGCCGCTCAATCTTTTCCAGCAAACTCTTGCGCCCAGCGATTATCCCGCATTGGGGACCGCCCAGCAATTTGTCCCCGCTGAACAGCACCACGTCCGCGCCGGCATGGATGCTGTCCCTTGCCACCGGTTCGCCGCGGAACCCGAAGCGGCTGAAATCCACCAGCGCCCCGGAACCGATGTCGTGAATCACCGGCAGTTTGTGTTTTCGCCCCAGTTCGACCAGTTCCGGCAGTTCCACGCCTTCGGTAAAGCCCACCACCACGAAATTGCTGGGATGCACCAGCAACAACGCAGCGGTTTGCTCGCCGATGGCCCGGACGTAGTCGGATAGATGGGTTTTATTGGTCGCGCCGACCTCGCGGAGCACCGCGCCGCTGGCGGCCATCACTTCAGGCAAACGAAAACTGCCGCCGATCTCGATCAATTGTCCGCGCGATACGATCACCTCGCGCGCGGCGGCCAGGGCGGCCAGCGTGAGCATGGTTGCCCCCGCGTTGTTGTTCACCGCCATTGCCGCTTCCGCGCCGGTCAATTCCTTAAGCAACTCTTCCACTGCCAGGCTGCGCCGCGAACGCCGGCCTGTGGGCAGATCGATTTCCACGCTGGCATAATCCCTGGCCACGGCCGTCATCTCGGCAATCGCTTCGTCGGCCAGCGGAGAACGTCCCAACCCGGTGTGCAATAGAATGCCCGTGGCGTTAATCACCGGCCTCAGCAAGGGAGTTTCACTTTCCATGATCCGCCGGGCGATCCGCTCGGCCAGATCCGGCACGTTCGGCAGCGTCATTTCCGCGGCGGCGGCATGCACTTCCGTCCGCATTTCGTCCAGCACTTTTCGCACCGCGCTCACCACTGCGTTGCGACTGATCCGATCGACCAGCGCCTTTAACGGCGGAGCGTCCAACAATTCTCCGACCGACGGAATATTGCGCAAGGGATTGGGCGACATGGTTATATTATCTGAAGATTAGGTCCTTTAAAAAACGCTATTTCACCTTGAAATATTATGACATATAGAGCGGCTTTCGCCAAGTAGCGCCATAAAAGGCGAAATATCGTGTAAATAATGATTATCGTAACTGTTTGGCCCTTTACAGCCCCATCCACGAAGCCGTTTGCATCCTAGAACCCATTTACAGCCCCGAAGCGGCGGAAATTCTCCCAGCCCAGGGCAACGCCCTGGGAATGGAAGGAGAAAAGAAATGTTTTGTCGGTCCAACGGACCAATCGTTCCTGCTGACATCGGCGGAAAAGGTTGGCCCGTTGAGCCGAAGACTTGTCTATGCCCGAAAATCTTCGTCAGATTTTTTTACAGGCCCGCTTCTTTCGCCGTGGGAAATTTATCGGCCTGGACCTTGTCGCGCAGTTCGGCCTGTTTCGATCTCAGACCGATTTTAGCGGGAAGGTTGCTGATGCCCGGCGGCAACATGCTGCAGCCCGTATGGGCCAATCCCAAACATGCCGCCAATAAAGCAGAGACTAACAGACGTCTTGCCCGATGCCTGCCAAACAGTCTGCCGAGCGCTCGAATGCTAATCATGCGGTTACTCCCGGCCCGGCGGCATTAAGGATCCAAACGTTTCTGATCCAGCCATTCGCTGGGATTGCTCGGCTTCTTGGGTTCTTCCTTGTGAAAGAGCGAGGGGAGCCACGAGGTTTTTGGCTCCTCCTTGGGCGGCTTGATCCAAGGATTGGTAGGGGTGACTGTGGTCTTTTTGGTTTCCGTTTTCTTAAATGTCAATGCATCGCCCACACCGGTGAAAAACTTTTTCGTGCCCGTGGTCATCTTGTTCAACAAGGAGGGCTGGGGCTTGGTTTGCGTAAGCGGGGTTTTTTTCGCGTTGCTTTGGCCGTCGGGCGATAAATTCGGCGGCGACGTTCCGTCTCCGCT
Source organism: Thermoguttaceae bacterium (assembly GCA_049509395.1). Lineage (GTDB taxonomy): Bacteria > Planctomycetota > Planctomycetia > Pirellulales > Thermoguttaceae > JBEKIK01. Next base: position 11,879 of record JBEKZY010000126.1, read on the forward strand.
TGCCTGTCGAATGACAAAGAGAAAGTTAAACGCCAACGCCAGCATGAAAATCCGTGCAATTCGAATGATCATAATGAACCCCTTCGATTTGCCTTTGACAAGCTCCAGTTAATCGCAAAAAACCGAACGCCCGGCAATTTGGCCGGAGAATCTCTAACATCAGGATAAGAGTAAATGAGAAGATTTTACGATGGATTTGTGGCGGAAGTGTCCCAAAAAGATGAGGGTATGTCCAGGTCGTTTTTTCGCGAAAAAAACATGCTAGATTTACGTATTCTGCCCAGTTTATGCACATCTTTTGAATTCGACCGCTCACTACTGTTTAATGGGGGGTGGGAGGTATTGATATTTCGGCCCATTGTCAGTTTTTATGTTTCTAATTATTATGGGAAAAGTTTACTTATAGGCCCTTTCAATCAGCAGCTGCACCATGTTGAAACAACGCATCGGTTTTATCGGCGCCGGAAATATGGCCACAGCCCTTGGGCAGGGCTTCGTCCGGGCCGGATTGACAAAAGCGGCCAATCTGCTGGCGGCCGATCCCAGCGAATCCGCCCGAAACAAATTCGCTCAGGCTACCGGCGGCGTGGTCGGCAACGATAACATCGTGGTTGCCGGCAAATCGGATGTGCTGTTTCTGGCCGTCAAGCCGCAATACATGGCCGCGGTGGCCGGTGAACTGGCCGGTAAAATTCCCGCCCCCGCGCTTGTTGTCTCAATTGCCGCCGGCATGCGCCTTTCGCGCCTGGCCGGCTGGCTGGGCGAAGCCGTGCGCCTGGTCCGGGTAATGCCCAACACTCCATGTCTGATAGGCGAGGGGGCCTGCGGATATTGTCTGGGACAGCGGGCCACCCCCGAGGACGGCGAACTGGTCGGCAAGCTTTTAGAGGCCGTGGGCACGGCCTGGCAGGTCGAGGAAAAAATGCTCGACGCCGTCACCGGCCTGTCCGGATCCGGCCCGGCCTTTATCTATGTGATCATCGAGGCTTTAAGCGACGCCGGCGTGCGGGTGGGCCTGCCCCGGTATATCGCCGCCTCCTTGGCCGCTGAAACTATCCGCGGCGCGGTTGACATGGTGCTTTCCACCGGCGAGCACCCGGCAGTGCTCAAGGATCGCGTCGCCAGCCCCGGGGGAACTACAATCGCCGGCTTGCAAGTCATGGAAGAAGGCGCGATAAGGGCCACGCTCATCGCCGCCGTCGAAGCCGCCACCAAACGTTCAATTGAACTAGGAATCCAAGATTAATATGTCCACATTCGAAGACCATAATTACCGCTGGCGCGAGACGTATTTTGTCCTTTTCGACGTCAAAAAACGGCCGAAATTGCAAATCGTCGCTAAAACCATCCAGGCGCTCAACAAACGCTACGAACTGAGAAATCTTAGCGCCGACGCTCATGAGCGCATCGAATCCTTGACCATAATCTCGCCCGAGGATTACGCCGCCCTGGACATCTGTTTCACCTGCGGCGACGAGGTGCGCGAACAGGTGATAGCCCTGGTCGCCGATCTGAAAAAATCCACGGGCGACGCGGGCACCCAAATCTCCGAGGAAGAACTCCTCTCCTATAACGGCCGCTTCGACGTGCTGCACTTCGAATGCATCGCCGAAATGTCCGATGATGAAGAGGACGAACTGCTCGATCCCAGCGCACTTTTGATTGTCCTGGAAACCCTGGCAAAACTCACCGGCGGCGTGGCCGTCGATCCGCAAACAGGTACGATCTTAGATAATACAGAATGATGAATGTAAAATGAAGAATGTTGAGTGCTGAATGATGAATAAAATAATTAAATCGCTTGCGCGTTCGCGCTGCCCACTGTAATCCAACAACTACCTACCACATACTACCTACCACATACTATCTACTACCTACTATGTTGGCCAAAGACATCAAACGCGGACATATCATGAACTACAACGGCGCGCCGTGCATGATCGAGACGATCAACGTGCAGAGCCCTTCCGCCCGAGGCGCGGCAACGCTTTATAAATTCAAGGCGCGAAACCTGATCAACAAGCAAAAGGTGGACATCACGCTTAAAGGCACGGATTCCTTGAACGAGGCCGATTTCGCCAAGCGGCTGGTGAAATATATGTATTCCGACCCGGGCGAAGTGCATTTTCTCGACCAGAAAGACTACAACGATTTCGTGCTGCCCAAGGGCGATTTGACCGAGGAGCTGCAATATCTTACCGAGAATCTCGAAGGCGTGATGGCACTGATCTACAACGACCAGTGCGTGGGCATTCAACTGCCGCTGACGGTGGAACTAAAAGTCGTGCAATGCGATCCGGGCATCAAAGGCGCATCGGCCACCTCGCGAACCAAGCCCGCCACTCTCGAAACCGGCCTGGTCGTGCAAGTGCCCGAATATCTGGTCGAAGGCGAGACCATCAAAGTCGATACCCGTAACGGCGCCTATATCTCCCGGGCATAAAGCCATTCATTACTCGTTCCTAGGCTCCACATGGGAACGAAATGATTGCAAATTGTCAATTGCAAAATGCAAATTGAACAACAAATCGCCTGTTTTTTTGTGATCCAGTCGGTAGGTTACTATTTTTGTTTTCTTTTTATATAAATTTCAATCAGGTGCTCTGACTGTTGAGTAACCTTTAACCACCCTAATAGAAATAAAAATACGCCGAGTGCAATGAGTCCATATGATACCACATATTTAAACTCTATACTCACAATATATTTTTTCATAAGAAGAATCAAACCAGAAAGAAAAAAACAGGGGCCGAGTGTCGTTCCAACCTGTTTCAGTGATTCAGTTCTCTCGTAATCATCTTGAAAACGTTGAGGAGTATCCTTCTGGTATAGCCACCATTTCGCATCATGATAATCTTGCCCATTGTTGTGTTTGGGCCAGTCTCTGTCGTAGATCTTGTATAATAAGCGGCCAATCCATTTGAGCGGAAACTTTGGTTTCATTATAACAAGATGTACAAGAGTAAATAATTCCTGAATGCAATATCCTATTGCATAGGAAATCCCAGCCCAGATAAAGTATTTAAATGCTTGGTCATTAGCAGTGGGTAGTCTATTATAAATATACATTCCGCTAATAACCACAACACTGCCACCAAGCAAAAAAGACAAGTCACGAAATATAAATTTCTCAAACGTTTTGAACAGATCATTCATTTGTCTTCCTCGGCTGTTCTCAGGTATGTGCATGCGCTCGGCGTAATGCGGGAAAAATGTCCTCCGGTTTCTTGCCAGTTACTTTTAGGTACAGTGCATCCGGACACAAATCAATCCGTTCGTTCCAGACGAGTTCTCCGCAGGAACCAATCCGCACCTGTTCAAAGGCCTGCCGATCATTCCATAAGGAGAATACGCCTTTACCCACCAAGTCGGAGAGATCTACTATCCCGAAAACTCCATCGTCAAATGTCAGTTCCAGGTGATAGTCTTGCAGTACCTTGACTTTAGTGATCATTGGCATGACTGATTTTCTCCTTTATCAAATCCCACCTTTGAGATTATCAGCCTGGCGAGAGATTGTCAACTGTGTAGTTTTGTTTCTTTTGATCGAATGATTCTTGTTCATTCGGGCCGTTTAAACGGCCGGCGATTCTCGTCCTTCATCGGCTTCAGCGCCTCCGGCATGGGGAGGTCGAGGATCTGAACCAGTAGCATCAGTATGCCGAGGATGATGGTCAAAATCGGCACCTCGCGCTCGATCGGCAGTTTGCCGACTTGCCGGAGCAGCGAGCAGACCGATGAAATCATCAGAAACAGGCCCACAATTACGGTGAGTTTGTTAATGCCTCCCAACAGCAGCGTGATTACCCCTACCGCCGCCAGCCCTACGGTCCAGATCCAATCCACACCTGGCATGATGTCAATGACATTCAACAACCAGGTCACGCCCAGGGCGATGACCAAAATTGGAGCGATTAGTTCTTTGGCCTTCATGTTATGATCCTTTCCGAAGTGGAGATTTACATCGTAATATGATATTCATATCTGTTATAATTCGAGCCCAATCATTCAGGCGATTAATTTTTATAAAAGTAACGCATCACAAATTAAAATCTACGCAAAAACTCCCGGAGCAAGCTCCGGGGCTAAACGAGTAAGTTATGTTATATGATATTCAGTAATTATTTCTTATCCCTCCACCTTTTCCACGCGGCTTATCGCCTGGCCGCGGGCGAAGCGGGTGGAAATTTGCTCGCCGGGGGTTAGTTCGCCGGCGGCGCGGATTACACGGCCGTCGGATTGGCGCTCGGTTATGCTGTAACCGCGACCAAGTACGGCCAGGGGGCTGAGCGATTCCAAGCGAGAGGCGAAGGTCTCGGTTTGCTGCCGGGCGAGTTGCAGCCGGTGGCGAATCGAGCGCTGCCCGCGCACGCTTAATTCGTCCACCTGCCGGGTAAGATCGTAGATAAGTTGAAAGGGGCGGCGAAATGCATGGTGACGCTGGATGGCATCCAAATACGATCGGGTGGTTAGCGCGCGGGAGCGCAATGCGGCGGTCATGCGTTTTTGCACCTGGCCAAGTTCGGCAAAAAGTTCTTCCGCAGCCGGGGCCACCAGTTCAGCCGCTTCGCTGGGTGTTAATGCCCGTACGTCGGCGGCCAGGTCGGAAAGAGTTATGTCGATTTCGTGACCCACGGCCGAGATGACCGGAATCCGCGAGGCGGCAATCGCCCGGACCACTATTTCCTCGTTAAAAGCCCAAAGGTCTTCCAGGCTTCCTCCGCCGCGAGTGACCACCAGGCAATCGATGGGCCGGGTAAGTCGATTTAACATTGCGATTGCGGCGGCGATTTCCTCGGCGGCCCCTTCGCCCTGCACGCGGACCGGGGCGATTAGCACGTCCGCCCCGCGCCAACGCCGCCCCAGCACCTGGAGGAAATCGCGAATCGCCGCCCCGGTGGGACTTGTGACCACGGCTATTTGCCGGACGAAAGAGGGCAGGGGCCTTTTTCGGGCTGGATCGAAAAGCCCCTCCCGGCCCAGTTTCTCCCGCAATTGCCGAAAGGCCAATTCCAACGCCCCCATGCCCCTGGGCTCGATCTCTTCGATAATCAATTGATAATTGCCGCGCGGGGCGTAAACTTCCAACCGGCCTTGGCAAATCACCTCCAGCCCGTCGTGCATCTCGAAACGCACGCGCGAGGCCACTGGCCGCCACATGGCCGCCTTGAGTTGCGCCCGGTCGTCCTTGAGCGTCAGATAACAATGCCCCGACTGCGGCCGGGAAAAATTGGAAATCTCCCCGCTCACCCAAACTCGCGGAAAAGCCGCTTCAACCAGATCCTTTACCTGGGCAGTCAGTTCCCAAACCGACAGCGGCCGGGCGGATCTCAAATCGTCAAAATTAAATTCATTTTGCGACATAATGAATTAATCCGTTTTTTCAACACGGAGGCACGAAGGACACGGAGATCGAACGACAAGTAAATGAAACGTATTGCGACATTTTCATCACGATAATTTTCGCTAAAACACGAAATCAATATTTTTAAATTATTTTCGCTTTTTCATTCTTTCGTGTTTTCATGATAAATAATAGTCATTTCTCCATGCACTCCGTGTCTCCGTGTTGTTTATTTTGTCCCGAGTGCAGCGGCGCCCCTCGGCGCTGGACATTCATCTGGCCGATTTTCCGCGTGCCCGACTCGGCCCATGCCTCGGCTTCGAGCGTGAGGCGATTCAAGAGTTGCTCGATTTTTTGGCGGTAATATTCAATCCCCTGGCGGTCCAGGTTGGCGGGGAGGAAAATTTCATGGCTGGGAACGGCCCGGGCGCGGGAAAACGGTCGGGGGATGGCGAATTGGTCCCAGGCGCTTGTGACTCGCCATGGCCGGTCGTATCCGTAGCCCATCACCACCAGCGGCAGACCGAGTTTCGACGCCAGGTAAATCGAGCCGGGGGCCATTTGCCTTCGCGGGCCGCGCGGGCCGTCCGGGGTGATGGTCAGGTGCATGCGCCGGCTTTTTTCGAGCAGTTCGCGAATGGCCGCCACCCCGCCCCTATTCGTCGAGCCGCGGACGAAATCAAATCCCATGTGATAAGCGGCGTAAGAAAGGATTTCGGCGTCGCGATGGCGGCTTAAGAGCATGGCCATATTGCAATGTCCGCGCAAATAGAACGGAAATAAAATGTATTCGTGCCAGAAGATGTATATTTTTTGCCCCTCGCACTCGGGAAACACCGGATCGATCGCGCGATCGTAATAGGCTACTTTGTAATCCAGCGTGCTCATCCAATTTCGGATGGCCATCGTCCCCAACAGAGCTGCGATCTTGTTCAAAAGCGGACTGGTAAGTTTCATGGAAGGGACCAGAGATCGAGAGGTCGAGGTTCAGAGGTTGGAGATCGCGAAACTGCAAGCGGTTTCATTTGTATTTTCTTCCATGATTCTGCATTATGTATTCTGCATTTTTAATTTTGCATTCTGAATTCTGCATTTTTCATTCATCTTTAATCCTTTTGAATATTCCACTGGCCGCTAAAAACTTCAACCGCTTCGCCGGTCATGTAAACATGGTTGTCACTTTCATTCCACTGTAATTCCATGTCTCCGCCGGGCAGATGTGCGATGATATCTCGTCCGGTGCGGTTGGTCAGCACTCCGGCCACGCAGACCGCGCAAGCCCCGGTGCCGCAGGCCAGGGTGATTCCGCTGCCGCGCTCCCAAGTGCGTACGATTACTTCATCTTTTGATTTCACCTGAACAAAATGCACATTAGTCCGTTGCGGAAAAAGAGGCAAGTTTTCGAAGTAGGGTCCAAGAATATCCAATTCAATCCATGAGGCATTTTCGCAAAAGAATATTGCATGTGGATTGCCCATCGATACACATGTCATTCTAGAATCCAATCCCATGGGCTCGAGTATTCCATGCCGTGTCGGGATTTTCATGAATTTATCCATCCGGAAATCGATCATGCGATTGTCGGGAAACGGATGAGGAAGATCGACCGGAATTTTTGTCGGTTCAAGGATCGGCTCGCCCATGTCGACCTGAACTCGCCGAACTCGATCATCGGCAATCTCCAGTTCCAGGTTCAAAACACCCCGGCCGGTTTCGATCCTCAGCGGCGAGCGGCGGGCAATGCCGTGATCGTAAACATACTTGGCCACGCAGCGCACTCCATTGCCGCACATCTCCGCCTCCGAGCCGTCGGCGTTGAACATCCGCATCCGGGCGTCGGCCGTTTCGCTGGGACAGATTAAAATCAAACCGTCGCCGCCGATGCCGTAATGCCGGTCGGACACTTTTCGCGCCAACCCGGCCGCATCGGGCGGATAAGGCTCCTCAAAACAGTTTACGTACACGTAGTCGTTGCCGACTCCGTGCATTTTTGTAAAACGCATGGGCGTAATTCCGTGTGAATGTGGATCGATGATTGAACGAGATATTGTAGAAAATAAGCGGCCGGCGGGCAACAGGCCATTACCCCGTCAGATCGAGCAGATTGCCGCTTGCCCCGGTGGTATCGCGGCTTTGGGGCGGTTGCTTGGAGGGATCCTCGGCGGATTTCTGCTTTTTAGGGGGTAATTCCCAGGGGTGGCGGCCGTCGGCGTCGCGCTCGTCGGTTTGGTGGTCTTCGCCGTCGGTTTCGCCGATGCCCGCGGCTGCCTCGGCTTTTTGCTCGTACACGGCGTTGCGATGCTGCGCGCCTATGTCATGGCCGGCCCGTTCCACGTCGGAGCCCTTGGTCTGAGCCAACGGCGCGCCGGCCGCGCTGACGTTCACTCCGCCTAATGGTCCTACGCTGCTCATGAGAAATCAATCTCCGATTTCAAACCGCAGTCTTGCTCCGTTTAATTATAGGTCATAGTTAAAGGAAAATAATAATGTCGTGAAAAAAATCAGAGCCGGGCCGTGTCGCCCCGGCATTTCCGGGCCGACACGGCCCG
>JBEKZY010000127.1:0-12878 GCA_049509395.1 Thermoguttaceae bacterium
GGTGACCACTGAAACCAAGCGTCCAGAAGAATCAAATTCCGAGGAAGCGCAAACCGAACCATCGTCCAAAAGCAAATCAAGATTTGCCTTGTTCAGCGCTAAATCCGTACCGTACTGGCTGGCTTTTTTACTAATCAGCACGCTGGTGATCCACGGCATCGGTTGGGCATATTATAAAGCCGTAAACACTAGCGCCCCGGTTGAGTTAAGCCCGGAAATCGCCTTGGGAAACTACAAATTCACGGCCGATAAAACGGCCGGAGGCACTGTGGCCAGTGCCGAATTTTCCCTCTACATTACTGTGCTGGAGGGCTTGGATCGGATTGCCAGAACTCGCCTGGATTCCCATAAATTCCGGGTGCAAGAAGAGATCGAGGCGTTGCTCCGTCAGACGCACAGCGGAGATTTCGACGATCCGGCCTTAAACGACCTCAAACGGCAGATTCGCGAGCGAATTAACCAGACTTTGGGAAACCGCGTCGTATCAGACGTGATCATCGCCAATCTGAAAATCACCGCCTCTAACATCAAGGAACCCGCCGCTACCGCCGATACGGCATCTTCACCCCCTTGGCTCGAAAAATCGTCAAGCTATGTCAGCCAACAAGGCGGAAATTAGCCTTTTTTGCGGAATATATCAATTTCGTAGGCTGGGTAAAAGGCACTGAATTTTCCGCCCGTATTCTCCGGTCAGACAAACAACCGGCCCGTAAAGTCCAACTACTTTACCCCTTCTATCTCTGCTTTGGACCGGATAATTCGTCAGTGGCGGCATGGATATTTTTTGAAGAGTCCGGTTGTATCTATTTTATGAATTTTAGGGATTGTAGGACCGATGTAAACTTTAAGGAGTCATTCCCGCAATCCGTGTTATCTCTTCACCCAATTATCAACCGTACAAATTTGACCCATCTTGGAAGACCCTAAGGAATCAGATGTCCATCTGTTATTGCCATCAGACAAAAACACTTCGATTCCCCTATTTACTTTGCCGCGATTACATAAAGACCCATAATTGGAAAATCATCATCCTACAAGGAGGGAAAGTGATGAATTCTCGTAAAGTATTTGGAACACTCATATGTGCAATTTTAGTATTGGCGGCATGTTCCGCACTTACTCTGGGCCGGGACGACCCGGCGGCCTATCGCTTGATTACAGGCGATGCGGAAGAATCGCCTCCAACGGATTCCGGGACGCCGATGGATCAGCCGCAGGGCATCGACTGCTGCAATCCAGGCTGCTGCAATCCAAGCTGTTGTCAGAAGTGTTGTTGTCCGCGATGGACGGCATCGGCCGATTTCATCATCTTGGACCGCGTCGGCAGCGTAGACCGAACACTCATTGAGGAAGTGCCGCCCCCAACCTTTGCGGCCCCTAGCACCGAATTGCTCAACGCCAATGATCTTCACCAAGGATTCCACGGCGGGCCGAGGTTAGACCTGATTCGCCACGGCGATTGTTGCTACGATTTGGAGTTGTTGTATTTTCAGATCGACGGCTGGAGCAGCACCAAAAGCTTTTCGGGCGATACCGGAACATTGTTTTTTACTGCTCCCGGCCCTCTTGTCTCGACCAATCCACCCGACGAACCAATGCAGTTTGAATATTCTTCCAAACTATACAATGCTGAGTTTAACGTGCGATGGAATCCTTATTGCCGAGTGACCTTGTTGGCCGGGTTCCGTTGGCTGGAACTGCGCGAAGATCTTGATGGGGGCAATGTGTACGAAGGAGTCACCCCGCCGATCTTGTATAGCTTCTGGGACACTAATACGAATAACAACCTGTATGGTTTCCAGATCGGCGCCGATGGACTGATCTTCGATCGCGGCTGCTTCTCGATCGACGGCCTGGTAAAAGCGGGGATTTTCGGAAATCACGCGGAACAATCAACCATAGCGGCAGGATTGGGACCGTTCACGGCCTCGACCAACCACACCGCCTTCCTTGGCGAAGTCGGCTTGCAGTGCAAGTATCAAGCCACCTGTCATCTGACTTTAAGAGCGGGTTATGAAGCGATATGGCTGCAAGGCGTTGCTTTGGCGCCCGGACAAATCGATGAAACCAACATCGTTTCAGGTGATGTCGGCATCAATAGCAACTCCGGCGTGTTTTATCACGGAGCCACCGCAGGGTTGGAATATAGTTTCTGACAATTGCCGGATTTTTTCGGCCTGACGGAACCGAAAATAATGAATCCCAGGGGTGGCGCTTGACAATATCAACCGCTACCCCATTGTGTTATGTAATTCAATATTATTTTTAATCATCATCCTATAAAGAGGGAAAGTGATGAATTCTCGCAAAGTTTTTGGAACGGCAATATGTGCAATTCTGCTATTGGCGACATGTTCCGCCATTACTCTGGGCCGGGACGACCCGGCGGCCTATCGAATGATAACAGGCGATGCCGAAGAATCGCCTCCAATGGATTCCGGGATGCCGATGGATCAGACGCAGGGCATCGACTGCTGCAATCCAGGCTGTTGTAATCCCAGTTGTTGTCAGAAGTGTTATTGTCCGCGATGGACGGCATCGGCCGATTGCATCATCCTGGACCGCGTCGGCAGCGCAGACCAAACACTGGTTCAACGAGTGCCAATCGGCACCACACTGACAACCGGCGCCGAATTGCTCAACGCCAACGATTTTCGCCAAGGCTTTTACAGCGGGCCGAGGTTGGATCTGATTCGCCACGGCGATTGTGGATACGATTTGGAGTTGTTGTATTTTCAGATCGACGGTTGGAGCAGCGCCAGACGCGTTTTACCCGATGATGAGATACTGGAGTTCAGCGCTCCCGGTAACATTACATTTTCGACCTTTGGCGTACCAATGGAATTCGACTATTCTTCCCAGCTATACAATGCCGAATTTAACGTGCGATGGAACCCTTGTTGCCGAGTGAGCATGCTGGCAGGATTCCGTTGGATCGAATTGCGTGAAAATCTTGACGGGGCTTTCGCACCCGCGACTCTGGATACTTTCTGGAATACCGACACGAAAAACAATCTGTATGGTTTCCAGATCGGGGCGGATGGAAAAATCTGGGACTGTGGTTGCTTTTCGCTTGACGGGCTGCTAAAAGCCGGGGTTTTCGGCAACCACGCGGAACAGACATCCTCAGCCGGCACAGTCGATAACCTACAAGGAGTGTTTTCCGCATCAACCACCCACACCGCCTTCCTCGGCGAAGTCGGCTTGCAGTGCAAGTATCAAGTTACCTGTAACCTGACTTTAAGAGCGGGTTACGAAGCGATATGGCTCCAAGGCGTTGCTTTGGCCCCTGCACAGATCCAGGAAAGCAATGTTACTACGGGTGAGTTTGGCATCAATTCCAACTCCGGCGTGTTTTATCACGGCGCTACCGCAGGGTTCGAATATAGTTTCTGACACTTGTCCAACTATTTCGACCCGCCGGATCCGAAAATAATGGATTCCAGGGGTGGCGCTTGAAATGATCAACCGCCACCCCAAATTTTTTTCCCCGGCATATCGCACGTATTTTGAGTTTGGTAATCTGTATCGCTCGGAACCGAATCCGGGCCCGTAAACTCAAGCCATATTATCCAATCTGTTGTCAAGCCCGGCGAAATTATCCGGATGGACTTGTCATGACGTTATTATGGATAATTACAGTTTTACCTTTTTTATCAATTCTAATGATTATCAGGCCGATGTAAGTTCAAAGAAACAGATCCGCCGAACATGCCGCTGCCCCTCCCTACCTAAAACGTATATACCCTCCCTTTTTTGTCCGTCTCGCATAAAACAATAAGGAATCGGATGATTTCGCGATTTCCCAGCCGGGGCGGTAGAGTTTGCTTCCCTATAGCCACCATGCGACAGGATAAAACGAAACAGACTTTTTCAAATCGTCTTTCAAGGAGGTAACACAATGATGTCTTACAAAGCTCTCGGGGCAATTCCATGCGTGTTCTTGGTATTTGCGATAAGTTTTGCCACTGCTTTTGGCAATGACGACTCCGCGGCATTTCGCTTATTTTCGAGCGATAAGGATAATAGCGAGCCGATTCCCACTGGGCCTGCCGTTCCTCAGTCGGAGAGCGCGGATTTTAGTCCGGAATATTCAGGCTGCGGCGATCTGGACTGCTGTCAATCGTGTTGTTGTCCGCGCTGGGCGGCCACGGCCGACGTCATGGTCATGGAAAGGGCTGGAAACACAAATGACTTCGGAAATTTTGGCAGGGAAATCGAAGTCGGGCCGCGGATCAGCTTGATTCGACAAACCCCCTGCTGCGACTTCGAGATCTTGTATTTTAGCGTCGACGGCACATCCCGTACTGTAGTTACGGCGCCTCTCCCTGCGGATGCCGGAAATCCCGGCGTTGGCCAGCCCGTTGGTCCAGGTCAACCATTAGCTTCATTCGGTTGGAGTTCAAGGCTTTATAATGTAGAATTAAACGCGCGATGGAATCCGTCAAGCCAATTAACCGTGCTGGGTGGATTCCGCTGGGCCCAATACCGGGACGAGTTCGGGCCATATCTTGATCATATTGATGCCAATAATAATCTTTACGGGTTTCAGGTCGGGGCCGACACGTGTCTTTGGCAGCGCGGCTGCTTTTCAATCGAAGGACTGTGCAAGGTCGGCATTTACGGCAATCATGCCAAGCAAATTACAACAGAACCTTTAGGACCCTTCGTAGAACTGGGAACTTCTGCCGTTACCGGCAGCCACACCGACTTTATAGGCGAACTGGGCTTGCAGGCCCGCTACCAGCTCACCAGGCGCTTTGCTTTTAGGGCCGGATACGAATTGCTATGGCTCGACGGTCTTGCCATTGCTACCGCACAAAACGTTGATACCAGCATCAATACAAGCTCCACCGTGCTTTATCAAGGGGCCACGGCAGGGTTTGAATTTAGTTTCTGACACTTGCCGGATCTCTTCGATCCGCCGCTTCAGACAATTATGAATCCCAGGGGTGGCGCTTGAAATAATCAACCGCCACTCCATTAATAGCGGCCATGCGAGCGGATAAAACAAAACAGGCTTTTTACATATCGTCTTTCAAGGAGGGAACGCAAAGATGTCTTTCAAAGCTCTTGCTGTAATACCATGCTTGTTTTTAGTATTGGCGGTAAGTTCCGCCATTGCATTTGCCAATGACGACTCCGCTGCATTACGCTTGTTTTCAAGCGATGCGGAAAACAACGAGCCAATTCCCCCCGGGACTGCCGTCCTTCAGCCGGAGAACGTGGAATCCGGTCCGGAATATTCGGGCTGCTGCGATCTGGGCTGCTGTCAATCGTGTTGTTGTCCGCAGTGGACGGCCACGGCCGACGCCATGATTCTGGACCGTATCGGCAACAAGTCTCAAACGATCCTCGGACCCCGGGAGGGTGAAACCGCTGACAGACTTGACAGCAACGACTTTGCCTTTGGATTCGCAGCCGGACCGCGGCTCAGCCTGATTCGGCAAACCCAGTGCTACGACTACGAGGTGTTGTATTTTGGGATCGACGGCTGGTCCGATATTCGATTCATACCCCAATCTCTGAATCCTGCTTCACCCTTGCTGTTCGATTGGAGTTCCAGGCTTTATAACGTCGAGTTGAACATGCGATGGAATCCTAGTTGCCGACTGACTATGCTGGCTGGATTTCGCTGGGCCAATCTGCGGGAAGATTTCATCGCAGAACGTGTATTAGATGATTCCCTGTTCCTGCCCGTCGGGAATGTTAGGACCAATAATAATCTTTATGGTTTCCAGGTCGGCGCCGATGCAAGGCTTTGGCAGTGCGGCTGCTTCTCGATCAACGGGCTGGGCAAGGCCGGCATTTACGGCAACCACGCGGAACAATCATCGTTTGAGCCGGAAGGGCCGTCTGAAGAGCCGGAGTCGTTCTCCGCCTCCACCAACCACACCGCCTTTATAGGCAAACTCGGCTTGCAGGCCCGCTACCAAGTTACCCAACGCCTCGCGCTGAGGGCCGGATATGAACTGCTATTGCTCGACGGCGTTGCGATTGCTCCCGTACAAATCGGTAATCCTATCGGCATAGACAGCAATGCCACTGTATTTTATCACGGAGCCACCGCCGGCCTGGAATTATCATTCTAGCAATAGCCGGGCAATGTCCTGCTATTGGCTCTCAGATTGCCGATGTTGCAGAAGTTGGGGCGGCAGATGTACATGCCGCCCTTGATTTGCCGACCGGGACGCGACTACAACTCACGTCACAACCCGGCATCTGCCCTCTGAACCCCATAAATAATTCCGATGTTAAGTGCTTATCCTCGAACCTGGTGCGCTGGCATCTTGCCCGCTCGATGCGGCCGGGACGGCCGCGCTTCAAATGTGTTTAAGGATAAACCCTAAGATCCGGCCTCAACGGCGCTCTTGTTTTTCGCCATATAGGTTCCGATTAATCCTAGGAACAACTTCGTGTCGACCGGTTTTGTTACATAGCTGTCGCAGCCGGCCTCTATGCATTTCCGGCGATCCTCAAGCATGGCGTGCGCTGTCAAAGCAATGATCGGCCGCTTTGAACCGGCATTTCGCAGTTGTCGGGTTGCATTGTACCCGTCCATGATCGGCATTTGCATGTCCATGATGATAATGTCAAAAGGAGCGCCGACCTCCTCCGCCTCCAGGGCAAGATCGACGGCGATCATTCCATTATCCGCCACCGTGACTTCGGCCCCGGCCTTGCGGAGTATAAAAGCGATCAATCGCTGATTATCAGGGCCGTCCTCCGCCAGGAGAATGCGCGAGCCGGAAATAGATTCAGCGAATGCGTTTCGCGGATGCTGTTCGGCGGCGTCGGCCGGTTGCTCGATTAATTTTAGTTCCTTAAGCTGACCGGTGGCGATTGTTAAGCTGAATGTGCTCCCTTTCCCAAGAACGCTGGAGACTGTGATATCCCCGCCCAGCATCCTGGCCAGTCGCCGGCTAATCGCCAAACCCAAGCCGCTCCCGCCATATTGGCGGTGCATCGATGTATCGACCTGAGAAAAAGGCTGAAAAAGCAACTCCATGTGTTCCTTCGACAAACCGATGCCCGTGTCAATTATGTCGAACTTCAATTCGGTCTCATGGGCAAAACTGGCATCCAATCCCATGACCACCCGCACGCTGCCGACTTCAGTGAACTTTATGGCGTTGCCGATGAGGTTTACCAATATTTGCCGCAAGCGGGTGGGATCTGTCTCGATGATCCCGGGGATATTTTGCTCATATTCCAAGCCCAACGGGAGGCCTTTCGCATCGGCGCGAATTTTCATCATGGAAATCACATCCGCGACAATTTCCCTGGGCGAGCAGCGCGTTCGTTCAATGACGTTTTTGCCCGCTTCGATCTTGGAGAGATCGAGAATATCGTTAATGAGGCGGAGGAGATGTTCCCCGTTGCGCTTGATAATTCCAGCCAACTCGTGAAGCTCTTGCGGCGTCGGGTTATCCAGGAGTATATCGGCAAAACCGAGGATCGCGGTCATGGGCGTGCGAATCTCGTGGCTCATATTGGCCAGGAATTCGCTTTTTGCGCGGTTGGCCGTCTCGGCCGCCTCTTTGGCTCGGGCCAACTGGGCCTCCGCCCTTTTACAATCCGTGACATCCTCCGCAACGCCTACACAGCACAGCGATTTGCCTTGCTTGTCCTTGATCACCGAACCCGTGGAAGCATGCCAGCACAATGTACCGTCCTTGTGCCGAACGCGGTATTCAATGCGCCGCTGCGGTTCTCTTGCGGTCATAACCTTTTCGAAAAAGCCGCGGAATACCGGCACGTCTTCCGGAAGAATAAACGACGTGAAACTTTGCCCTTCGACTTCGGCCACGGCGTGTCCGAGCTTCATAGTCCACGCGGGAGAAACGAAAGTGTAAATCCCCTGGGGAGAAAGCGTGTAAATAATCTCCGCTGCATTCCGGATGATATTGCTCAATTTCTCCTCCCGCTCGCGCAGCAGTTCCTCGCTTTGCTTCATACTCCTGAAAAGAAGGTTATAAGGCCTGGTTAGTCCCAGTTTAATAAAGGCCTTATAGATGAAATACAGTGAAATAACCTGGGATAAATGGGCGATAACTTTAAGGAAACCAAAAAAATCCACGGATACGGCGGACGCCAACTCCGACAAAGAACTTGCAATCAACGAGGCCAGAAACAGCCCGAACACCTGGGCATCCAGCTCTTGTCGCTTGATAATCAACATGCCCGCGGCAGCTAAAAAAATGACGCAGCTAATTCCCCTGCTAATCTGCTGGAAAAGGGTCATCCCCGCTCCCGCCACATAAAAGTCCGGGAGTACATCCCAAAAAATAAGGTAAATCATAACAGCAAAAAACACGCTGTATGCAACCAATGTGACGGTCAGGTTGATCTTGCGTCGAAAAAACAAGGGGGCAATGAGAAAGGACAGGCTTGCCAGCCACCGGCCGGCGGTCTTCAATTGGATGGATTCGTCGCCGGTGTTTGCGGAAAATACTGATATTCCTTTATACGATAAAGCATGCATTAGATCGAACATGCCCGCAAACAGGCAGGCGATGCCTATGAACAAAAAAAATCCGTTATCCAGAAACCGGCGCGTATTCCAAAAGAGAATAAATACCGCACAGGCCACGACAACGGCAAGTATTTCTACAAGACTGTGAAAAAGAAGATAATTGTACTGGCTTATAACGTAAAAACCGGCCAAGATCGCGATGCCATACAGGATGCTGAGATAGTTGCGATAATCAGAAAAACACTTACTTGTGTTCTTATACATGATCCAACTCCGATTATTCGCGCCCTCTGGATGCTGCGTAACTGCTCATCCAGCGCTCCAAATGGCGATGTATCTTCATAATCCATACAAATTTAGCTCAAAATATCTGTTACTTGGTATATATTGTAGTTTTTCGGATTTCAGCATTAGGCAAACAACAGGGATCAAGTTTAAGTAATCCCTTATGCAGCTTAGAGATATGGATTAATTGCCGGCTCGTCGTAACAACCTGGGGGGTAGCAGGCACAGCAGCGTTAACGAACAACTAATCCGATTGAAGGCTCTTTTGCCTACTATCCTAAACCGGCCAATAGACTGCCCGTTTCACCGCTAAATCCCCAATCTCCTAAGTGGATCGACATAAGAAAGTACACGGCTCACTCCGTGTGCCGGTCCCGCGCCTGGAATGTGCGGGCTGCAATGAACATCCATTTTTGCAGGCATACCGATAGATTATTTTCAATGTGAATACTGACAAGCGGCTATATTGTACTTAAAGATAAATAGTCGGCTGGACAGGGCCGGCATTTGTCTTTATGGCGTCTTAGATTGCAAATGAACCGTTCCACGGCCAAACGACTAGCAAACTCGGCTGGAACAGTCGTGTTTGCGGCTGAATAAGGATCATTTGCTACAGCGTAATCAATAAGTCTTCAGCCATCGACTTTTGCCTTAGAGGCGCGGGCTAATCAACAACCTTATAGACCTGATCGTGCTGGCGCGCGTGTTCGGCTACGCGCATGCCTACCGACTGGCCCACCCAGGCCTCGGCGACCTGATTGTTGTCGATCTGCATGGAATCGACTTTTTGCGTAAAGTCGGTGGTGTGGCCTTTCACGTGGATCGTGTCGCCCACGCAAAGTTTATCCTCAGTGATAGTGATCGCCATCACGCCGATCTTGCTGAAATAATGAGTAACCTTGCCGATTTCTATTTCCGCCATGGACCAGTCCTCCTGTGGTTAGGACCCTATGAAACGACCGGAATTATGCAAAAGTCCGGAAAATAATTTAGGCAACCATGCAGTATGATTGCAAAATCGCGGATAAAATGCAAGATGCCGCGGTAAAATCGTGCAATGCCTCTTTAGTATTGCCATACGGTCGGAATAACCCGCGTGGTTCTTGCGGTTCTGAGCAAAATCCTTATCGCGGAAATTATACCTGCTCTATTTTTTGCCCGTTAGAGTCTTGCCAACCTTGGATGCCAAGTTTATCGGCGCCGTGACTACTGTTTTCACGGTCGAGACCGATGCCTTAACGACCTTCTTTGTCGTCTTTGTCACCGAATGGGTCACGTTGTTGATCGGAGTAAAAAGCCCTGCGGCCTGGCACGCGGCCGGGCGCACCTCCGCCATGAGTATCAACATCACCAAAACCGCCGACAAAACTCGTCCGATTCTCAAGATCATGATTGTCACCTTTATTGATGTGCTGCCAAACAACGACCAGTGCGCTTAAAGCAACGACGCCCGGGCACCCGATCGGGGCGGGAGTGTCGCAAAATAATCGGGAATTGTCCAGGTCAGTTTTCACGGCCCAGATCGACTCAGTTTGCGCAGATTATCTTTTTTATGCCGGCATGGCATGAGCACTTTCTGCCCGGTGCCATGCCCACGCTCGTCGTGGGCATGTTTTAAACAACATCATAATCCTTAACCTATAATATTTTAGGACGAATTACCGATTTACCGGCCCGGGCTACAACTTAGGCGGCCCGGGCTACCCTTTACCAGCGTGCAGTCGCTGCTCAAGCTCAACGGGATTTTGCGCCAAATCCGCTGAAACTAAACATGACCGCCAATATCAAGAAAAAGCTGAACCTTGCACTTGCGAAACTGAGCCGTTTGGATTCTTGGAAGCGTGTTCCTTTTAAACTGAGGGCGAGATTCATCGCTCCGGAACGTCCTCGGCGGCTGCCGATCAGGATACAGATCGAGGCCACCAGTAAATGCAACTTGCGATGTCCGTGTTGCTCGCATTCACGGGAAAAGGATACGGGACGGCATCTTTCGGAGGAAGAATTTCGCCAAATTCTGGATCGCCTGCCTTGGTCCCCGGAAAGAGTGCTCCTTAGCGGAATCGGCGAACCCTTGATGAACCCGCGCTTCTTCGACCTGGTCGATATCCTGGCGGAACGAAAAATCCAGTGCGAGTTCTTCACCAATGGGACGTTGCTGACCGCACGGATGCGGCAAGCGATCCTCGCACGGCCTAATATCGCTTCCATCAGCATATCATGCGATGGCGCGGAAAAAGCGACTTTCGAGAATCTTCGAGTCGGGGCGGACTTCGAGAATTGGATGCAGTCGGTCCATGAGTTCTTGACCGCGGCCAAGCAGCAGCAGGGGCGGACGCTGAGCGTTGGGCTTAATGTGGTGCTTAGCAAAGGGAATCTTAAGCAAATAGGAGATATCATCCGCCTGGCAGCCAAATTGGGGTTCGATGGCGTCTACATCTTGCAGCCAATTCCCGTGGATGATATTTCGGCCGCTTTATGCCCGTCCCCGGCAGAGCTTTCCACGGTACGCCAAGAAGACTTGCTCGAGTTAGCCGGCGGCCTTGGGTTGAAAATTCTCTTTTCCCTTCAGCGCGGTACATCGTTGCTGAACTTCATGCCGCGTTGCACGCAACCATGGGAGTATGTCTTCATCCGCGCAAACGGGGATGTGGCTCCATGCTGTGCCCTTTTTGGCTCCGACAAGGGAGCGATCATGGGCAACATCTTTCAACAAGAGTTCAACGCCATCTGGCGCGGCGAGCCTTTTCGGGAGTACCGCAGAACCAGCGCATCAGGCACAAACGCACGGTGCCGCGTCTGCCCCTATCACTGAGTTTTTCCCCGCACGGCCCTAATCCAGCCTCTAATGGATTAGGATTCAGGGTTCAGGATCGGGGATAAATGGGAAAAGCTTGAATGGTGTGAATAGAGGGATTGGAGATTAGTGGGCAGTGGAAAGTAACTCGCTGCTGGGCAAGCCAGCAGTGGCACCCGGTGGATTTGGAAATATTTCTCGCGAAGAAGAAAAGTCGCGAAGTACAAATCAATCATTTCTTCGTGCTATTCGTGAACTTCGTGGATAAAGATTGGATTGAAATGTTGTTATTATCCAATCTCCGCAGTCTCCCCGACTCCGTGGTGCTAGAACGGGATGTCTTCGTCGCTGGGGCCGGTTTTTCCGATATCGCCGTGGCCGTTGCCCGATTCGGGCGGCTGCAAATCGTCGGGATCGAAATCCGACTCATCGAGCTCGTCCCAGTCGGATTGGTCATCTTCCTCCTCGCCGTCATCGTGAAACCAGCCGCCGCGCTCGTCTTGATAGTTCGGATCGGTGGGCAGGATGTCGAAGCCGAATCCGCGGCCGTCGCAGCCCGGCGTGGGACAACACCAGAAACCGTGCAGCGAGCCGTCGGCCGAGGTTTCCACGCGCCACTCGATCAGATAGCTTTCGTATTCCCGGCCGCAATGCAGGCAACTGACTTCCACCGGCGTTTCCGGCGGTTTAAACGGATCAGCCTGAGAATCAAGCGGATCATAGCTCATAATCGGCTCTTATAAAGAGGTTCGGCGTGCGGGGTATTTAACGGTTGCCTTCCTATCGCGCCATTATACCATTTTTCCCAAAAAATAAAACCACCGCGAAGCTTCGAGGTGAAAATTACAGGTTGAAAGCGGAAGAATGTAGTAAATTAAAATTCTTAGTCCGCTATTTCATAAGGACTTTTCTGGTGCAATTGCTCGGCCTTTGCCCGAAGTTTTTCGAGAAAATCCCGCTGGCGGGCGTCCAGCGCCGCGGCGTCGATCTGGGCCATCTGTTTCAATGCCTGGGCCGGCCGGTTTTCTACGGTCACAAGAATTTGCGCAAGCTTCAGCCGCACCAAGGCGGCCTTTAGCGGATGTTTAGCAATATATTCCACCATAACCGGAACCGATTCCGCCCAGAGCTTGTTTTTATGCAAGGCCAGGATGAGTTTAAATAAGTCGTTCTCGGGCAGGTCCCAATCCGGTAATTCCCGGGATATGCGTTGATGAAACTTCAGGGCAAGTTGGGGCTGCTCGCTCTGGATAATCTCGTGGATTTCTTTAAGCGCGGTTTCTCGCAAGCTTCGCTGATTTATTTCTTCCGGTTGTTGTTGGC
>JBEKZY010000128.1:0-12865 GCA_049509395.1 Thermoguttaceae bacterium
GCCGGTACTGGGATCGATCATCCCCCGTAATTCCTGCAATTTGCGAATGGGCACAAAGGCGAAACTCGAATCGTACTCGCTCATCTTGCTTTCGTAAAAATCGACGACCGTGAAGTTGTCGCTTGTGAACTTCGGCGGTTGGCCTACGGTAAGCGTAGTCAGCGCCACGTCGTCGCCCGGCAGGAGAAGAAAACGATCCTCAAAACCCGCACTGGGATTTTGTTTGTCTTTTAAGAATCGCCTGCTGGCCATGGCAATGCCCGGCACTATGCCGGTGTGCTGCTGAGTGGCCATGTCGAACTCCCGGGCTTTGTCCTGGCCGGACATCGGATCGCCCGGCGGACCCGAAGAATTCGACGATGCGCGGGGGTAAGCGAAGGGATCGACCGCTGGAGCATTCGGCGACTGTATGGGCAGCGAATCGGGAGCGGGATCGGCAACGTTATTTTTGATGTTATTGCCGTTCACGCCTTCCTCGTAGGCCGTCGCGGACACGCCTTTAGAACCATTTCCGTCAGGCGGATTGCCCGCGCCGGATGCCTCCTGCTTTTCTTTTTTGTAAATTTCTTCCTGAAAGGCCTTGAGCCGAGTCATGTCGCCGCGATGTTTCCAACCGGCGAGGGCCATTTGCGGGCGATCCGGCGCGCCCGGCCCTACCTGGTGATCGCGGACGTCGTAGCCGCCCTGGCGGAGCTCGAAACTCATATTTTTACGGTTGGCCGGGTGTTGCAGATACTTGTTGAAATCGCTCACGGCGCTTTTGGAGGTTTCATCTATGCCAATCAATTGAATGGGCTGCGTAATGGATCGCCCGGCATAAATATCCTTGAAATTGAGCAAGGCCGGCACCATCGCCATGGGCGTCATGGCCTCGATCTTATCGCCCGCTATGCGGCGGATCTCGCTCATGTGCCACTCTGCGTCGCGCATGCCGTTTAAGCTCTGCGATTCCAGAACCACGTCGGAAAGTATGCCGTGGATGCGATTCTGCATCTCCGATGTAAACCCCTCCATCACGCTGTTGACCACGATCATGGCCCATACGCCCAATATCACGCTCACGATCGACACCAGCGCGATGTACCGCGTGCACAAATATCGCCAACAAATAAGCAGTTTGTACATACAGGATTCAGGGTTCAGGGTTCGGGGTTCAGGGTTCAGAATCCATGATTCAGGTTTTTAGACAAGTAGGGCTGGGCACTTTAGTGCCCAGTGCAATTCTGAATGCTGTTCATTTATTAACTCATCATTCGTCATTTGGACTTCGACATTCCTTTGTCATTCGAGCTTTGTCATTTGTAATTTTTCTCCTACGCTTCCGGCCGCAATAGCGGAAACAGTATCACCTCGCGGATGCTCTGCGAATTTGTCAACAGCATCACCAGCCGGTCGATGCCGATGCCCAGTCCGCCGGCGGGCGGCATGCCGTGGCGCCGGGCCCGGATGAAATCGCGGTCCATCTTGGCCATCGCTTCCTCCTCAGGCAAGCCTTCAAGTTGGCTTGTAAACAGTTTTTCCTGCAAGTCGGGATCGTTCAGTTCGGTGTAGGCGTTGGCCACTTCCATGCCCTGGATGAACAGTTCGAAACGCTCGGCTACTGCCGGATTGTCGCGCTTGCGCTTTGTCAGCGGGCATATACTGGCCGGATAATCGAGCACAAAGATCGGGCCGGCCAGAGCATCCTCGACAACCTCCTCGAAGACCATGCTTTTAATCACGTCCGGGTGTTTTCCCACAGTCTCCAGGCCGAGGCGTTGGGCAACCGCCTTGACCGCCGCCCGGTCGTCGGGCGCGGCGCCCGCATGTTCGACAAATAACTCATCGTATGTTTTTCGAGCAAACGGCGGAGTGAAGTCGATCGTTTTTTCACCCCAAGGCAATTTCAAATCCTGGCCCGAAGCGCGGATG
Source organism: Thermoguttaceae bacterium (assembly GCA_049509395.1). Classification (GTDB taxonomy): domain Bacteria; phylum Planctomycetota; class Planctomycetia; order Pirellulales; family Thermoguttaceae; genus JBEKIK01. The sequence goes on from JBEKZY010000128.1 coordinate 1,912, forward strand.
GCATCCACGACGACGGCTTCGGTCAGGGCCATCATGGTCTCGTAATTGCCGTAGGCTTGATATACCTCGAGCATGGTGAACTCGGGATTGTGCCGTTGGCTAATGCCTTCGTTGCGATAAACCCGGCCCAGTTCGTACACGCGCTCGATTCCGCCCACCAGTAGCCGCTTTAGATGCAGTTCCAAGGCGATCCGCAAATATAGATCGATGTCCAGTGCGTTATGGTGGGTTGTAAAAGGCCGGGCGGCCGCACCGCCGGCAATGGCGTGCAGCGTGGGCCCTTCCACCTCGACGAATCCCTGGCCGGCCAATGTATTACGGATCGATTGAACAATCTTTGTTCGTCGTAAAAAGCGCTCCCGCACGCCGTCGGTGTAAATCAAATCCAGGTACCGCATGCGGTGGCGGAGTTCGGGATCGCTCAAGCCGGCCCATTTTTCCGGCGGCGTTTCGATCGACTTGCTCAGGAAATGCAGGTCGTCGGCGAAGATCGTCAATTCGCCTTTCATGGTGCGATGAAATTCGCCGTCCACGCCCACCAGGTCGCCCAGGTCAAAGCACTGGGCAAGTTCCCAATTCTTCTCGCCCACTTGGTTCTTGCCGATCATCACCTGGATAGTGCCGGTCCAATCGCGAATTTGCAGCCAATGCACCTTGCCCGACGGACGCCGCAAAACAATGCGTCCTGCCGCTCGAACGTGGGGGCCGTGCTGCGGGGACTGTCCCGATTTTTGCGAGGCAAAAATGGGACTGTACCCTTCCCGCTTGACTATTTCCTGCGCCGGTTCCACGACAATTTCTTCAACCCGGTTGCGGATCTGGGCAATCGCCTGGTGTCCATCGAAACGGGAGCCCCAGGGGTCCACACCCAATTCAGCTATTTTGCGCAGTTTATCCCGTCTAGCGGCCTCCAGGGCCTCTGCGGATGTTGTCGGTTTGGAATCCGGGTGCTCGGACATGATTTATTTACCGCAATACAAAGAGAATAAGCCAAAATTACAGGTTGCGGCATTGTAGTAGAACCTTCCACAGGGTCAATGGCAATTAACGGGGACGATTAGGACACAAGGGGATTTCTTGAGCACGGGGGATTTCCTATTTTGCCTTTCGTAGGGAGAAGCTATCATCATTCTCGCGCCGTTTGACTTGATTCCCTAGTCAGTGTTGGGCTTAAACGGCTACATGTGAAGGAAGCTGACCATGAAACTGGCGATATTCGAGCCGAGCGCGTCGGGTCACCACATGATATTGTACGTCCGCCACGTGGCGCGCGAAGCATTGGCCCGCGGCTGGCAAGTGAGTCTGGTCACCACGCCGGAAGCGCTGCGCCACCCCGCCACGCAGATCGTGCTGGACGAGGGCCAAGGCAGAATACAGACGTGGCTGATGGACGGCGGGGGCGCCGACGAAAAAGGCGGATGGCGCCTCCTGCGGCAACAATGGCGACGGTATCAGGCGTTTGTCGACGCCTACAGGAAAATAGCGTCGGCCGACCGGCCGGACGCCATCTACCTCGGGCACTTGGACTACGTGCGCAAATTCATGTGCCTCCTAGGCTCGCCCTTCGCCGACGTGCCGTTCGTCTGCGTCCTGATCGGGGCCTGGTTTCATCACCGGCGAATGGGAATCAGGAGCCGGCGGTCGTGCCTGGATTGGTTCCGCTGCCGAGAGTTTATGAGATTACTGCGCCTGCCGTCGCTGCGGCGCTTGCTCACGATCGACGAAACCCTTCCCGAGTTCGTCCGGCAACGCTGTCCGGCTCTGGGATCGAAGGTCCGCTACGTTCCCGACATTGGCGCGCTGGCAGGACGCTGCTCGCGGGAGGAAGCCCGGCTCGCGCTCGGATTGAAAGATGACGACTGCGCGATTCTGGTTTACGGCTGCATCACGGAACGAAAGGGCGTCGATTGCCTGTTGCAGGCGGCAGCCGATCCCCGTTGTCGCCCCCGCGCGGTCGTGCTGCTCGCCGGACAAACTAATTCCCGCGTGGAAGCCATGCTCGACGGTCCGGCGGCGCGGCTCTTGCGGGATGAGGGACGGCTCATCGTGCGGCGCGGCTTGCTAGCCGACGAGGAAGAGTGGGAAGTCTTCCACGCCGCTGACATCGCCTGGCTCGGCTACCGAGGATTCTACTGCATGAGCGGGGTCATGGCTCAGGCAGGATCGATCGGCCTTCCGGTAATCGCCTGCTCCAAGGGTTTGATCGGTTGGATGTGCGACAAGTACCGGCTGGGAGAAGTCCTCGACGTCCGCCACCCGGAGCAGGTCGTCGAGGCAATCAACCGCCTGGCTGAGGACAAGGGGCGTCGGCAGCGGCACAGCCTGGAAACCAGTCTGTTCGCCGAGAGACACTCCCCCCGGAGCTTTGCCAATGCCGTCTGCAACGCAATCTCGGCCGATTGACGCCGCATTGTGACGAACTTGCAGCAATTTGCATTATGCAATAAATTGGCTGCGGCCGCAGGCCGTGCAAAAGACTATCCCCTGAATTAAGCCGAGATATATAGCCTCTGCCCTCTTACTTCTCCGCACTTCATTCTTTGACTGTTCCCGGATCGGTGATTTCGATGGCCAGGATATCCACTTCGAGGTCGATGGGTTCTTCGACTCTTTGGGATAAATCCACCGCTTGTTTATCGGCGCTGGTAACCAGAATGTCCAGAGAGCGTTTGCTACTGGGTTGCGAGCCGATTTTGATCAATTCCAACCATTGGCCGTTGGACATATTGTGAATGTCGCCGCCCTTGGCCAGTTGCTTGAAGGTGGTCATTGTCCCCTTGAGCTTTCCATTTAATTGGATGCGGAAAAATTGGATTTTCAGCCCGGGGAGTTTGACCTTTCCCATATCGCCCGGCGCCTTGTCCGGCCAGTTGAGTTGATAAGCGGCGATGATTTTCACGTCTTTTAGATTCTTGGCATCCTGGGGCATCTCAAATTCGTCGAGCCGGGTGGGCCTCTGTTCCAGGACCTTTTGCCCTTTGCGCTCGGCCCTTTTTTGCGCTTGTGCCGCATCCGCAAATCGATTGCACCAGGCGTCCACCATTTTCGACAGCGTAGTCAACCATTCCAATTCAACCTGTTCTCTTCTCTGGGCCATCTCGGTCTTGGTAGGTTGTCCTGCGGCGCCGCCCGCATCGGCCCCGGTCGGCCTGCGCGGCGGAGGATACCGGCCGGGCTGTGTCGCCGTAGGCGCAGATGTCGTCGCGCTGCCTGAAACCGGCGCCGTCTTCAAATTTTTTGATCGGGTCAAAAGTAAAAGTTTCATTACCACGACCAAACTCGGATCGGTCAGAACTTTGTCGCTCCATCCGGCGGCCTCCAGCGATTGAGGTCCGTAGCCGGCCTGTTTCTTGAGCATCTTTAACATGGCCGCATGAATCGAATCCAGCGGCAACGTCGAGGCCAGCATGATATCCGAAGTCGATTTCTCCAGCGTTCGAACTTCGCCCAAATGCGCGGTCATCAAGCCTGCCAGCGGTTCGCCCCATAATAATTTGGCCAAATATGCGCCGCGTTCATAGTCGCTGGCTTTAGCCTTCGAGGCATCGCCGGGCAAGGTCCCGTTGGTTGGCGTGCCCGGGCCCGGAGGAGCCGTCCTGCTCTCTCGGCCGCTCGGCGGCGGCATGGTCCACGTGCCTGTCGGCGTTGTCGCATCGGTTGCGGATGGGATCCCCATCGTCAGGTTGATCGCCAGTGAACTGTACTTCAGGAAGTACTGCTCCAATTTGGTCTTGATATCCAGGGGAAGATCTTCGCTTTGATACAAACGAAGTTGGGCGTTGAGATTGGCGGGATTGTCCTGTAGCAGAAAATCCACCACAGGATCGTTGGGCTCCAGCCCTTTTTGCGCGAGAATTTCCGCCAATTTTATGCTCAAATTCTCCGAAGGGTTCAGTTTGACTAAATCCAATGCCCGCGTTCGCAACTCGGCGGGTTGCCAGACTCCTTGCGGGGTAGCCGGACGGATCTCTTCCGGAGAGAGAATCACTTTCGCTAAAATATCGTCGTTTTCGGCCGAGGGAGTTTGAAGCAACGTCTTCAGCACTGCTTCGACCGCCGCTCTATCGTCGTCGGTCGTAAATTTTCCGCTTAATATTTGCATCAGCGTCTGACGGGCGGCCTGTGAGCCGTTCTTACCCAAAGCGTCGATAGTTGCCTCGATCAAGCCCGGTATGGGACTTTGGGCGTAAGGCGCGGTATTCGGGTCCAACGACTTGGGCGTCTTTAACAAATCGGCCAATTCCAGGGCTTTCGGCACGCTGCCGGGAAACTTCTCGCCCATGTATGCCACCGCTTCGAGTAGCTTGGGATTGTTTTCCTGCCGGGCGCGAACGAAGTCGCCCTTTTCCCACTTTGAAATGTCATCCGGCAACTTTGGCAGGGTCGATGTATTTTCGGCCCCGGGCATAGCGCCCGGACTCATCCCATGTGCTCCCATGACAGGTTGCGCATGTTCCGGCTGAGCTGCTTCCGGTTGGGTTTCGGCAGGTTGACCCTGCTTGTTCTCTTGTCCGGTTTGGGCGTTCTGATCGGCGGATGTATCTTTCTGATCGGGCGTAGCCGGCGCCGGCTCGGCAGGCATCGGCGAAGGCGGGGGAGCCGGCTGCGCTTGATGCGAGCTCAAAGAGGCCGAGGGCCCCATCGGTTTTTTTTCGCTGCCGCCCAGTATTTGCCAGCCAATTATCAAAACAAGCAACAACACCACCACACCTGCCACACCCGCCTTAACGGCATTTGACTGAAAATATTTCTGCCAGCCTTTTCCTTTGCCCGATTTGCCTATCGGCATAAGCTGGGGGGTGTCATCTAGTCCATTATCAGGTTTCTGCTTTTTGGACATCGACTCTTCTCCGTCTACACGTGCATTTCAAATATCTATGTATAAGTCAGTATGTATACCAGTATTACACAAATTGCTATTAAAAACCACCACCCAAGTAAAAAGAGCTTCCTTCTGATAAAGCAATAAAAGGCCAAAAATAATAGCTAAACTTTAGGGTGGGGCCTTCATAATACCCTATATACTTATTGAAAAACAGATAAATTTCGCGCCGAGATCTTCTTTATTCTTTCTATTTGGAAACCATCCGCGGACGATGGGGGGTATCTGCACGAAGTCCCTTGCGCTTCAGCATTTCCAGGCCCGAAAGCGGTCTGGGCACGGCCGGATGCGCCGCATCGCTGCCTACCGCCCCGTTCGAGCGTCCACCCCATCCAAATCTCCGTAGCGCCGGCCAAAGCAAATGGGCATTTTCACGCAAATATTCCCAGCGAAAGTAGAAAGTATTGAAACACCGTCCGTTGAGCCGCGTCAACTCACGGGGTGTAAGGTTATCATATTTAAACACCGGAGTATAAGGAGAGTATCGGCTGTAGTCGGTTTCGGCTATGCGACGGCTATTTTCAGCAAAAAACTCGGTCCCCGGATAGGGCGTGACCATATTGAAGTTGGCAAATGTCGGATTCAGCCGCTTTGCATACCGCCCCACCTCCCGGATGGACTGCTCCGTGTCGTCGGGAAAGCCGATCATAAATCCCGCCGCCGTGCGTATGTCCAACTTGCGGCAGACTTCGATAAACTCCCTTTGCCGATCCTCGCTCGGGGCGCTCCGCCCGTAACGCCGCAACCGGCTTTCGTCGGGCGTTTCCATGCCTATCGTAATGCTCGTAAGCCCTACGCGTTTTAACGCGCGGAGCATCTCCGCCGGCATCAATTCAATCCGCGTTTCCACGGAAAATTGGATCTTTCGCGGTAAACGTCCGATCAATTCCGCCAATTGATACGCACGCGCAGGGCTTAGCCCAAACAGCGGGTCGCGGAACTTGAACGATCGAAAACCCCAGCGCCTGATGCCCTCTCGGATCTCATCGCCCACGGCCGCAGGATCGCGGAACCGCATCGAATTATCCGCCAATATATACGGGCAATATCGGCATTTGAACGTGCACCCGCGGCTGGCTTGGATCAATGCCGTGGGAAATTGCCAAAAATCATAGCCGATGCAAAACGTCCGCGGACGAAACGGCGACCAATCAGGCATCGGCAGGCGATCCAAGTCCTCGATAATCCCTAAATGCACGGCGGCGGCCGGCCGGCTCAGCACCTCGTCCAACTTCCAATACAATTGCTCCGCTTCGCCGCGGACGATCGTTACTTCCAAATCGCCAAACGCCTCCGGCATCGCCGATGCCGCCGACCCGGTCACAATTATCCGGGCTTTGGGAAACCTCGTTCGCGCCTCTGCAATCGCCTTCCGCTCCAAGGCTAAAGTGACAAGCGCCGGGCAAAAAACAATCAGATCGGCCCCCACCGGCATGCGATCCTCGACATATTCAACCGTATGTCCCAAACCGCGGAAAATCGCCGCCAAATATGCAAAAAGCAGGCTCACTGGCCGGCGATCGCGGGTGAAAAAACGGCGGATGATCCATCCTCGCCATCCCCCATGACCAGGATGCTGCCCCACCCCGAATCCTCCGGCAAAATCCTTGGAAACATCGCTCTTGCGCGTATCCCATAGTACAACGTGCATGGCTAAGTCCCCTCTCCCTCCGGGAGATGGCTGTTGCTAAGTCCCCTCTCCCTTTGGGAGAGAGCTAGGGTGAGGGCCGGATTGCAAACTGTCAATTACAAATTTCAAATTTCAAATTGAACGAATATAAGAACTTGCAGCCCGATTTCATAAATAAAGCCGTTCGTGCGTACAAGCACGCACCCTACTCTTAATTAGTAATATTTTTCATGCAATCTTCTCATATTCGGCGATTCTTCGCTTCGATTTCGGAAGATCGGCTGCAAGTCCGGGCATAGGCAGCACGGCCTGGTCATTGCTCCGCCAGGACCCCCTTATCTTCCCGTCGCCTGCCAAACGGTAGCCGATTCCCCTCCAGTTAACATGCCGCCCAAACCCGGCGCTTAATACAATTATTCCATGAATCAGGCTGATTGCAGGCTGGAACAAAATGTCAAAGCGCTTGGCTTCTCGCAACGTCCGGCGCAAATGCGGAAAATATATATCGGCCAGATCCTGACGCACTTTGCCGCGATAAACCGCCAATAGATATAAAAGCGATATCACTGCCGCGGGAATCCAGGCCCAGCTTGCTCCCTTAAGAAATCCACAGGCCAGCAAGCCCAGATTGCCAAGCCATGACAGATTGCTGAACGTCACCGACAGAAGGGCAAACGCCCACCAATCCCGGGCGTAATAATAACTTAATTGATATTGCCGCCGCAGAAACGAAATCGCCTCGGAAATGGAATTATCGATAGGCGAGGCTACTACGCATGCCGGTTCAAAACGCACTTGCAGCTTGGCTTGGCTTAATACTCGGCTTGCGACCAGGTCGTCGCAAATGGTTCCTTTCCAGGCCGAACGCAAACCGATTTTATCGAACACCTCCCGGCGAATGGCCCACGATCCGCCCCAAAGCAAATGATGGCTGTCCCGCCCCAACAGCGACATTACATTACAGTTTAAACTGTAAAGCAGTTTGTTCGCCGCCGAATTCCCTTCGGGCACGAACCAGCGATACCCGGTCATCGCTCCGATGTGCGGCCGGTACAAGCGCGAGATCAACATTCGCAGCCACTCGGGCCTGGGCCGCGCGTCCGAATCGGCAAAAGCCAGATATTCGATCCGCGGCGAGAGCCGGGCCGTGGCCGCAAGCAAATTGTGCACTTTTTGCCCGCTATCCGAGGCTCGGCCGGCCACGACCATCCGCGCCGACATCCAGGGATGTGCTGCCATCGCCCGCCGGATCACCGCGCAGGCCGGATCATCCGCGCTTTCCACGATGAACGACACCTCGTAGTCGTCGTAATCCTGCTCCAAGAGCGCGCGCAGATTGTCTTCCAAGTTCAAATCCCGACCCTTGCAAGGCGCGCACAACAAAACCCGGCCGGTGGGTTGATGGCGATCCCAGCCCTGCATCGAACTCCGCACAAAACGGCGGTGTTCCCAGGTCTGCAAAACCAATAGCAGCGATTGAACAATCGCCGCCCCGGCGATGGCCCAATATAAAATCCACCAATAAGCTTCCATGCCTCGCCCGCCGCACCATCCATGGCGCAAGTTAGAGGTCGGTTTATTTTAGTGGCGACCTCCCGGTCGCAACAAAGCAGCGGAGAATAACCGGCACCCGGGGGCAGGTCAAGATCAACGAACACGGAAGACTGGGTAAAATGAGCAATGCGAAAGTGTTTGAGGTCACATACATTAGCCGGCGGCTAACAGCCGCCGGCAGGATTTTGCGAGATTTCCGGCGGTCGTTGACCGCCTGCTAGTGACATTATTTATCAGAGACTCAATAAGCTCCATTATTCGACCTGAAAAGGTTCGTCAAACTCGATTCGTTTGCCCATGCAGATAACGTCCTCCATCTGAAATCCGATGTTCTTGTAGAATTCCATTACCATCGCATTGGAGGATCGAACTAGAAGATTTATCTTGGCGCAGCCCGACGCTCTCAGCAGCCTTTCCGCTTCCGCCATGATCCGGCGGGCAAAACCGCGTCGCCGGCAGTCCGGGTGCACCGCCAGATAATTGATCCATCCCCGATGGCCTTCATAGCCCGCCATGCATGATGCAATCACCTTTCCCTCGATTTCCCCTACGAGAAACAATTCTGGATTAACCTTTGTCTTCCTTTCAATATCCAGTTTGGGATTATTCACGGGCGATACCAGCCCACATGCAATCCATAGATCGATTACATCCTTCTCATCCTTAGCATGATAAGGTCGAATTTTCAAAGCCATCATCTTTTTTCCTTCAATGTGGCCGGCGATACTGACCCCAAGGAAATGAGCATATTGTCAGCGCACAATAAAAAATCATGCTCGGCGTAAGAAGAAGATTAACCCTTACGGTGTCGAATCCTGGCCCGATTGCGGCGTTTCTTACGGCCAAGTTTCCGGCGGCCTTTTCCAGACTTTTTGACTCCCACAACATGCTCCGTAAAGGGTTTATTTACAGGTCTTTATCCTCGTTCGACCGACGCCATTTGATACAACCACTTATGCAGCAATTCCTTGCGTCGGAAATGAAAATCCGTCCAATAACTCAATATAACAGGTTCGCCTCCCGTCTTACAAGAGGGGCTAAAACACAAAATTCTATAAATCCCAATCACTCTCCTCCGTGAACTCCGTGTCTCCGTGGTGAATCTCTTTAGATTTATGGGGATTACATCGCACTTCTCAGCGGCCGCATCGCCGGGCTATTCGCCGCACACGTTTCCAGCATTTTTAGCCACGTCTGCGGCGAGCCGGGCGTAAGCCGGCCCAATAGCCGCGGCGTCTCGGTCTTGCTGATCGCCGTGTGACTGGCGGGGATTTGGTCCATGTAAAGCAGGGCCAATACACCGATGCAAGCCGGCTCGAGGGCCCCAACTGGCATGTGAAGTTCGGCGTCGCGGATCAGCGGGGCCTTCACGAGCCGGCCCATCTCGCGCAATAGCATGCCGTTTTGTTGCCCGCCGCCGGTAACGATGATTTCATCGAACTCGGCATCCTCGGGCAGACGCCGAGCCAGGGTGTCGGCAATCATTTCGGCGATAAAACACGTGGCCGTGCAAAGCAAATCCCGCACCGACCAGTCGGCCGATACGGCCATTTGCAAGGCATCGCCCAAAAATCGTTCCGGGCGCACGCCGCGTGGATGCCAGCGGGGCGGAGGCACATCGAAATACGGATCTCGCATCCAATGCCCAATCAATTCCTCGATGCGGTGCCCTTGCACGGCAAAGCGCCCGCCGGGATCAAAGTGCTGTTGCCCATCGGTCAAACGCTGCACGAGCATGTCTAGAATGGCCGTGCCCGGCCCGACCTCGAACGACACGACCTTGGCATCCGCCCGATCGGCCGAAGCCGCGGGCAGATAAGTCAGCCTGGTGGTGCGGCCCAAATCCAAGAGCACCCGATTGCGGAGTTGGGACCGCAACAACATCCATTCGGCCACGGCCGTGACCGGCCCGCCCCGGCCGCCCAGGGCCAGATCGCGGGCGGGAAAGGCGTCGACCACGTTCATGCCGGTCGATTCGGCCAATCGGGCCGCGTCGCATAGCCCAAGATATCCGGCCGATTCGCCGTGCACGGTGTCCCACAAACCCGGATCGTGCACGCCAAGGGCCAATATCCGGTTTGAACTTAATGCCATTGTCGCCGCCAATTTATTGACCAGCGCGCCTTGAACGTCGGCCAATTGCGCGCGGCAGGCGGCTATCATCCCCGCCGAAATCTTGCCCGGCCCAGATCCCGTAAGATCGTTAAACAGCGCCACGGTTTGCCTGGGAACCTCGGCCTCGGCGGCCTGGACCACTTCGACCAGCAAGTCCCGCCCGCTGCCGCCGGCTCCGATCAAGGCCGCCGAAACCCGCGTGCACCGCGACGATACCAGCGCGCCGACCGTCCAACGACGGCCGTCAACACACTGGTGCATGTCCGGCCGATATAGCTTAGGCATGGCCTAGGTAATAGGTAATAGGTTATAGGCTGAAAGCTGATAGCTGACAGCCGACAGCTTTTTTACGCCACCATCCGCGCTTCTTCGATTACTTCGCCGGTAATTCCGGCCACGAATTCCTCGAATATCCGCAAATCCAGGGCCGAGGCCGAATCGTTCTCGGGATGGAATTGCGTGCCGAAGGCGAACCAGTCGTCCCGGGTGCTTTCGATGGCCTCGACCACGCCGTCCGGACAACGGGCGGTAACCGCAAAGCCCGGCGCTACCTCGTCGATGGCCATGTGGTGCATGCTGTTTACGCGGATTTCCCCTTCGCCATATACCCGCTCCATCAACGAGCCCTTTTCAACCACCAAGGCGTGGCGGTGATTGGGATCCATTTGATCGGAATGAGGCAGTGCGCGGGGCAGATCCTCAGGAATGTGAAAAAACAGATTCCCGCCTTGCGATACGTTCAATAATTGCAGGCCGCAGCCGATGCCCATTAC
>JBEKZY010000129.1:0-12861 GCA_049509395.1 Thermoguttaceae bacterium
CTATCGGGGGCGTCAATTCAACCAACCAAAAGTGACAAGGGAGAGAATCAAATCCCTTGCACGGGCCGACCTAGTGGACGCTGGATGGAAGGAACCGGAATTGACGGAAGATGTAGTTTTATACGCGATTAGGGAGATATTCCGCTAAGGTATAATATAAATATGCAAGACGATAACGACATTTTGCCGGAATTGATTGCGGGCGGGGTCGATCCCATAACGGCGATTGTTGTTAATGAATCGGAGAAACAACGGGGTAATAAAAACTCTGGTTGTTTAGGTATTATTTTGATTGTTGTTTTTATCGGGATATTGTACGTGATATGAAATCATTTAAAACATTCTTGAATAAGCAGATTAAGTACCTAGATGGCTTAGAAGCTAATTGGGCACAATTAGACGCCCCGTGGGAAACTACGGAATATATGATTCAAGAGACTGCCGACCGTGCCGCAAAATTAGGACTTGCGGACTTATATAAGAAGTCTTTGAATCTAAAAGGAACATTTTCAGATTGTAAATGGTACTTAGCAGAATGTCGGCAAGCAACCAAAGGAACAGATTATTTATCTGTGACAGAGGCCGCAAGACTCATGCAAGTAAATCGAGACAACGTGTTATCACTTATCAATACAGGCAGATTAAGAGCAACCAACACCTCAAGAGGTTATAGACCGCGTTATCGGATTGCACGGGCCGACCTAGAAGCTATGGGCAGGGTCAAGGAAGTAGGGAAGAAAACCCATAAAAATAAGAGCACAATTACAGACCATTTTCCCGCATTTTAAGCAGGTGTAACTACACCCGCAAACGATGTTTTAGGCAGTTTTATGAGGTTATCTTGATCCTCATAATTTATACCTAACTGCTTAAAAGACAAGGATTTACCGAGATATTCTCTATTTTACCTAAATTGCCCATATCAAATTAGGAAACCAGTGCTCTATCCCCTGAGCTACCGGGGCTTGTTGCTATTGGCATTAATATTCACATGGGCTTATGATTGTTGAAAATCCGCCTGGCATAGCAATTATACCCAAGAAAAAGGGACTCACAATGGGAAGAAAAAGGGACAAGATCGTTGGACCACAGGGCGTTTCCTGCTGTCCCGTAGCCCGAAGTTGCGGACGTAGGAGCCGATTAACTCTGCTCCGATCGGTTGCCCGCCGGTCTAAAAACTTCCCGGTGTGTTGGAGCGACGACACCGGGAACAATAGGGGGCGATGTTGGGCTCTCCATACCGTGCGGCTTTAGCCCCGGCGGCTGTAGGGCGGTTTGGTTGCCAGCCTTACGCCGCCGACCCCTTGATTTTTTGGTGCGGCTGTCAATCTTCTACTTCCGCCGTCGCCAAGTGTAGGCTAATAGGCTAATGCCACCGACGCCGAACAAGACGAGGGTGGAAGGTTCGGGGATGGGGGTGAGAAGAAACGCATGCTCATGTCCAGCCACATTCGCTCCATATCCTACGATCCACCCAGAATCATTAATGTCCATAGCTCCCACAAGCGTAAAGCCCAATCCTGGATTAATGAGGGAATTCAAGTCTGTCATTGTCCCATTACTGTAGATGAAAGCACGACCTGGGCCGTAGGGTGCGCCGGCAATGCCTACGACCGTTCCACTCGAATTGATGCTCCATGGATACGCAGTTTGGCCGGCCAGAGTTCCCAGGTAAGTCGTTGTCCCATTACTATATAGAAACCCACCTGAAGCGGACACCCCTACCATCTGTTCGTTGTCGTTGATGTCGCTGGTGTAGCAGTCGGGGAGCGATGCGGTGCTAACTCGGCGTCCCGGCAGCGAATCTACCCTATTCAGCGTGCCAGAACTGTAGATCGCCGGCACAAAGGTGCGATTGCCGTCAAGGTCAGCGTCTCCTGCCACTTGACCGGCAGTATTGATAGCGATAGCGTCACAGTTCAGACCGCCTGGCAACGTACCCAAATTGGTCCACGTCCCATTGCTAGAGTTGTAGATGAAGCCATAATTATAGCCATCAGACCAGTCAGGGATTGTCGTAGACGCCGTAATCGCCGCCTGACCGCCGGCATTGATGTCGTTGGCCCAAGTGAGGACGTTGTTGGGCGCGTGGAGACTGGTCACTGTTCCGTTACTGTATAGAAAAGCGCAACAACCGCCATCAGTGTTCTGGGCATAGCCTACTATTTGCCCCGAGTCGTTGATAGCGGTTGCAACGCTGGCCGGATAATAGGGCATCTGTGTCCTACAAACCGTGCCAAGGTTGGTCATCGTGCCGCTGTCATACAAAAAAGCGTCATAACCGACAGTCCCAACCACTTGTCCGAGGTTATTGATGCCGCTGGCTGAGCTCCTATAATTGTCGGAATACATGCCTAGATCGGTAACAGTGTATTGAGATGCACTCCATGCATTTCCTACATCAAGGCACAATATCAACCCCAATCCTACCAAAGAGGCAAATAATTTTCTCATTTCAGACATCCTAACTACAAGTTGATTAGCAACATGGAATAAAAACACAAGCAGGAAATCCCTACCAGTTGATCTGTGGAAGCTTGGCCCGCAACAAACGAGCCACGTTAAAGAGCGCACCCTGGGCCGTTCTGTTACGACCAGAAATGGATGTCCGGGTGCTAACGCTGCCTCAAAATTAGATATGGATAGAAGTCAGATACGATACTTATCCTACCATTCCCTCTAATTTCTTCAACCCCCCTAGGCCTATAGCCCCCGATTTTTTTTCGAGAGGTTTCTTTCCAGTATAAGAGTTCCGCAGGCCGGTAGGTGGTTTTATCTGCCAGACCCGCCGGCGAAAACAAACGGACTAGCCCCTTTTCCGGGGTGACAACCTCGGCGGCTTGGCTTTGGCAAGGCGCCGCTTATTTCCCCGCCTTGGCCACTTCCACCGCGAAAACATAGGATGGTCCGAACATGTTCGAGCGGAAGACGATCCATTTCATGTCGGGCGTGAAAATGGCGTTGGGTTCCAGCGCATAGTCGTGCTTGGCCATGTTGACCAGCCGTTCCCAGCGGAACACGCCCGGTTTGATGAGGCCTTTTCGGTTGATGCTTGGTCCGGCGTCGTCGGGCACCGGTTCGGGGTGAAACAGGTAGATCCACTTGCCATTTTCGGCGTGGGCCACCATGCCCTCGGAGCCGCCGTCGCCGCAGAAAAGTTTTCCGTCGGGCGACACGTTGAAATGCACCGACCACTGGTCGCGCTCGAGATGATACCAGGTCCTGTCGCCCGAGGCGACGTTGTACCCGGCAACCCAGAAATCCTCGCCGCGCGGCGTTTGCAGGTCGTACCAGGCGGTCTGCCCGTCGGCGCCCCAGAATTCGTGCCCGGCGATTTCCATGTTCATGGTGCGTTTGTGGATGTTCGCCAACCCGGCGCCGTCCGAGTGAATCAGCCAGATGCGATCCACCTTGTGCCACGGGCCTTCGTGGCAAAACATCAGCAGGTTCGGATCGGTGGGTGAAAACAGCAGATGGTTGAGCCAGTCGTTGCAGCGGTTGAATTTATTTATTTCGCCCGTCTTAACGTTGTAAAAAAATAGTTCCATCGGCAGGCGATCGTTGTACCGCTGCTCGAGGTTCCGGGTCCTGTTTTTGCGCGCCGAGTCGGTATTGGCCGTGATAGCTTCTTCCCGCGCTCGAGCTTCTTCGGCCTGTTTTTCGTCCATGATGACGTTTGTTCCGGCCAGCAACGTTTCATCGGAGTTTACGGCGCTGACGCGGTGCCCGAAGGGCAGTTCGGCGATTTTCCGGATTTCCTTGGTTTCCAGATCGGCCGCGAAAACAATCGTCCGCTGGTTGTAATAAACCTGTCCGGTTTTACGGCCAACCATGACGACCCGCAGGCGCTGGCCTTCGACGACCGTTTCAATTTTGCGCGTTGCCAGGTCGATCGCAAAAATCCCGCTGGGCGAGGTAAAGACCATTTTTTTGCCGTCGGGCGTGTACGGGTTGACGTTGAAATAAAAACTCTCGCTGTCCGGTTCGTCGGAAAGGCGAACCACGCGATGCCCGGTGTCCGGGTCAATCCACTCCTTCGGCGGCGGAGCATCGGCCCCAAGTGCCTGCGATCCAACCCATGACACAATCAATAGCAGCCATGTCAACCAGCGCATAGTAATCCTCCCATTTATTCTAAAAGCAGCAAAGGCAATGTCATAATCGAAGTTCTGCAAATTACTCCCCTCTCCCTTTGGGAGAAGGGCAGGGGGTGAGGGCTTGGATAGCTGGTAAAACTCCAGTCATAATCCGATCTTACTTTTAGCATCCTGTTTTTCATTTTCCGCGCCGCGCACCATCAGCACGTAATCGAGCGTCCGGCCGGGCAGGCTCAACTTTTCGCCCGGCTTAAAGTCGCGGCTCCAAAGTTCGGCATTAGCCCGATTCAAGAGATGATCGCGCCACACGGCCTCGGCTGGGCAGGCTTTAAATCCGGCGGCGGCCAGCGACTTCCGCATTGCATCCGCCTCGCTTGCAATCGCCGCATCCGGCTTCTTGAGCGTAACCGTCGGATACGCGCCGGTCGAGAAAAGCACAAAAACCCTCGCGCCTTTCGCCGACGGGTTGATACGCAACTCCAGATCAGTCTTGAGGTTCGGATCGCTCAGCCGCCGCGTGGCGATCCAAGCCGCGCCTTCGACTTCCTTCGGCAGTATGTCGAATGTGTTGTCCGAAGAGCCGTCCACGTCCGTATAAACCGGGCCTTGCGACTCGACCGGACGGTCGATGAACACGGCCGGATTTTCCGCATTCGAACTTCGCAAATTCTGCACCAAGGCATTAGGATCAGACTCGCCGGCCGCCTTCTGGTAAATAATCATACTGTCTGTGTGTCCCTTGCCGTCGCTCACCTCAACCACGTTTCGCCCGGGCTTAAGCGGCGTTGTCCAGAAGAACACGTTCGCCGCCGGAATGCCCGGCACGGGCGTAAACTTTCCGTCTTTGTTTTTCATCTCCGCGTCCGGTATGCGATAACTGCCGTTTTTGATTTTTTCCTGGGCGACTCCGTTCAGGGTCAGTTGCAACTCCTCGGCGTTGGAGTAAGCCTTTATGCCGTTGTCCGGTGCAAAAGCCCGCAGGAAGTGCTGCCGCCCGCAAAGCCGAACCACCGGCTTGGCAGGATCGAAGAACGCCTGAAACAAAAACGCGATGTCCTTAGGCATGCCCGCCAGCGTAAGCAATCCCTTGGTGTTGCGATTCTTTTTGAACTTCAGATTGTAGAACTCGCGGAAGTTCCACCACAGGAACATGGGATGATTTTGCACCTCATTTCGGCAAATCGTCTGCAGCCGATATTCGGTAAACATCTCCGAGTACTCCTCCGGCTCGTATTTATCGACCGTAAACTTTATCGTGCCGTACGGTACGTGGTGCGTGATCCAGTCGCCCGATCCGGTCTCGGAAACAATGTCGTTATGCGGCGATTTGGTGAAATCCGTATATGGTCCGCTGGTGTACCAGCCGTCGTAGGTGTTGTATGCGACAAAATCGCAGTTCTTCGGTTTTTGATCGCCGGTAGCCGCGTAAGTAACCAGGCGATTTGGGTCGGCCTCTCCATGAATCACGCTGGCATAATGGCTGACCACGTCTACGATGGTCTCGTTGCCCGCGCTCCAAAAAAGGATGCTGGGATGGTTCCAGTTTTGCCGGACCATCTCGCGGGTGAGCCGCTCGCCGTCGGGCGTGATGGTCTTTTCCTCGCCGCCCGGGTCTTTCCAAATCTGTCCCGCGTAGCCGTTCTCGGCCCAAACCACAATGCCGCGCTCGTCGGCGATGTCGTATTCCAAATGGCTGTGCGGATAATGCGGCAACCGCACCATGTTCACGCCCATATCGGCCATCCATTGCCATTCGTGGCGCAGATCGTCATCGCTGACCGCGTTCCAAGCGTATTCGTTTTGCGCGTGCTTGTTTACGCCGCGAAACTGCACTTCGCGCCCGTTCAGGAAAAAGCGATTGTCTTTGATTGCGATGCTGCGCATCCCCACGCGTTCAGTCACCGCGTCGCTTACTTTTCCGCCTACGCTTATTTCAGTGCGCACCGTATAAAGATTAGGCCGCCCGATATCCCACAGTTTGGGATTGGCGATTTTTCCCGCCGCATTGACCGCTGCCGTTTCCCCGGCCGCAATGGTTTGCTTCGCCTCGAACTCCGCGCAAGCCTTGCCACCAGGATCGGTGACAATATGGCGAACCACCACCTCGGCCGGCGACGCAAGAAAATTCCGCACCACGGTCCGTGCATCGAGATCGGCACTGTCCTCCTTGATATTGCCGGGCGTAAGATACACGCCGCTGGAACCCATATCCGGAAAAATATGCACCTCGCCGGTTTTTACCAGCCAGGCCTTGCGGAACATTCCGCCGTTGACATAGTAAAGCCCGGATCGCGAAAAGCAGTTCTTGGCCTCGCTCTCGCGGTTGCTCACCCGCACGTCGAGCGTGTTGGCTTGGCCGAACTTTAGCGCATCTGTCAGGTCAAAGGCGGACGCCGAAAACGCACCCTTGTGCTGACCGACGTGCCGGCCATTGACGTACACGTCTTTCACCGCGGCGGCACCTTCCAGCACCAGGTACACACGCCGATTCCGGTCGGCATCGGTCAAAGCAACACTCTGGCGATACCAGCCGGCCGCATTGTCCGGCAGGCCGGCCTGGCGGAATACATGTGGAACGGCGATTTGCTTCCACTCGGCCGTCTTCGGCGGTTCAACCGCTATTGCGCCGGTATCAGTATCTTCGGCAAACTCCCAAGTAGTTAGCGGAATAGACTCCCGCGGCGATTTCACGGCCATATCGGCGGCCCGGACAGATGCGACAGGCAGTACTAAAAAACAAGGAAGCGATACAAGAAGTCGGCGGCAAAAATTCACAATGGTTCCTCCTGGAAATTTGATTTTCATATTCCCATTCGCTCAAAGAATCGACCTTATCCGCCCGGCAAAGTGCGCTCAGCGGTTTTCCGCAATTCTGATGCAATAGCCGGCATTAAACAACGATTAAATACAAATATGATTGTCCCACATCGTAAACCTCAAGTCAATCAGCCGGCAGACTCTAAGAGCCTATCCCAAAACGGTATTTGTCATTCTGAGCGCAGCGAAGAATATACTAGAATTCAGGGAGATCCTTCGCTGCGCTCAGGATGACAGTAGGGCTTTTAGGATAAGCTCTAAATCTATTCCAGAAAAAGGATTAAACGCAAAACGCCCAACGGCCGATTTCCGGGCCTTGGACGTTAATTGCGTGACTTCTAAATTCGTGGAAAACCGAAAGGGGGCCGTGTCGCTAAAAAAAGTCAGAGCCGGAGCATGTCGCCGATAAAAAGTCAGAGCCGGGGCGTGTCGCCCCGGCATTTTCGGGCTGACACGATCCGGCTCCGCACTTAATTCTCAGCATTACTCGACCGCAACAATACCGTCGAGGCTTATGTCTTTATGCCGTTGCGCAAGTTCAGTGTTGATAACCGGTACTAAGGATTGCTTTCGGTGATTTGGATCACAAACACGGAAGTGATCTTTCCAATTGGGGCCACGGCCAGCACGATATAATCGTTTGTTTTGAAAACCGTATGCACATTAAGATCGGTCAATTTTTCGGCAACCTCGACCGAACTCTGACGGATAGGTCCGACACCCCGCATGCCCGCACCCAGCCTGCCTCCACCCCTCATCTCAGGCCCGGGCGCGACCGCTTCAGTCTCGGGACTTCCGGGCCGGGCAGAGGCGACACGAATCTCAAGTTCTCCTCCCGGCATTATCGTTCCATCGGCGGTAAGCATAGTCGGTTTGTTCTCTAAAAGCGGCGAGCAGGAGATATGAAACACGTTTCCATATTGGCTTCTGACAACGGTCTGTGCCACCTGGCCCAAGTTCTTTAATCCCTGATGGCGGAGTTCTTCGACGACGCCTTTCAGATTCTCCGCCGGCGGGGCCGCGCTCTCATCGCCTTCAACAAGCCAAACCAGGCGGACGCTAACCGGTGACGAATGAGGATTATCGCTTGGGCGGGCGGTATCCAACCTTTTTAAAAGCACATTAACAGTTTGTAACTTATCATTAGTGCCTCCCACCACAATTGCATTGTTTCGCTGGTCAATAGCCACATTTAACCCGGGTACGATTTGGTTGAGCACATTGGCCATCTCCCCGGCGTTGCTGTGAACAAGATAAAAAACCGAAAGCGTTTGCTCTTCTGACGGAGGTTGCGCCTCTTTGACCGATGTCACCCCCGGGACTCGTTCCTCTTTGGCCGGATTCGCTCCCGGGACTCGCTGCCCAAAAACCGGATAGGCGTAAACACAGGCAATTACAATGATTGCCGCGATCTCCAGATTTCGCGATAACATTTGCATAAATTTTGTCATGATCAGTCTCCTGTTAAGTATGTGGTAAAACTACTCATCGGTCTCTTTGTCCGGCATGGCGGCCGGTTTTACAGTCGGATAAATCCAAACTATATTGATTCTCGGATCATGCGTTTTGCACTCTATGACGATCCCCGAGGAAGGATCGGCCAAGGCCACGCGCGTCGATGCCTTCGGATTCTCCAGCGCACTGACAGGCGAGTTCAATGCCGCATTATCCTGCGCTCCCGCGGCGTTTTGCGATACGGCGACATCTTTATCTCCCTGCCCGCTGATAGGCCAAAACGCGAATCGCCCCATAACGGCCAATATTACTACGGCTGCCGCCACGGTCAGACCGAACGCCCATCGCACGACTTTTCGCCGCCGCTCCGCACGGACCCGATATCGGGTCTGCTCGACCAGCCCCGAGGGGATCGCATCCAGCGGTCCTCTGCATCCGGCCAACAGGCCGTCGATCGATTGTTGCAGGTCCAACTCGCGGCGGCAGGCCGGGCAATCGGTCAAGTGGCGCTCAAACTCGGCCGCCTCGTCGGGCGAAAGCCAGCCCAACATGTAGTCGTCAAGTCTGTCGCAAGGCAATTGTTTCATGATCAAAACTCACTTTATCGGAAAATGCACGCGGTCCAGATCCTTAAGTTTCTGCCGCATGCGTTTGCGGGCCAGTGACAGGCTAGACTTTACGGCTTGGGGGCTGAGGGCCAGGATCTCGGCGATCTCGGGCAGCGAAAAGCCTTCGCAGGCGTGCAGGTACAAAACCTCCCGCTGACGGCCGGGCAGGGCGTCCATCGTTTCCCGCACCCTGAGCAAATCCTCTTTGACGATGATTTCTTCCTCTGGAAGCGGGACTTGGCGCGGGCCCAACTCTTCCGCACCGCGCACAAATCGCTCTTCCCGGCCTTTGCGCCGCAGCCCGCTCCGCCACAAATTGGCCGCGATCGCAAACAGCCAACTCTTTGCCGCGCCCGGATCGAGCAACCGCACACGGTCTTTCCACGCTCTTAACAACGCTGCTTGCGTAAGGTCTTCGGCGTCATCCCGGTTGCCCGTCAGCCGGAGCGCAAACCGATACAGGCGCGGAACATATTCTTCAAATAGATCCTTCACCGCTTTGGCACGCTCCCGCAGCACGGCTTGCACCAGGTACCGCCGCTAACCGCCGTCAAGTTCGGATTGACTACGTATAAGACGCTTTGGGCCGTAAAAGGTCAAACGGATTTTGCAAATTATGTGAAACCGTCCTGAAACAAACAAAAATAGGCATATTTATTGATCCACGGATAAATAATATCGTTAGCCGGCGGTCAACTTCCGCCGGAAACCATGCATAATCGCGCCGGCGGCTGTTAGCCGCCGGCTATTAAATGGGACATTTATTATCTGAGAGTTAATTTACTCATTCCCACATTCCTGCGTGAGAACGAAGATTTCTCACTGCGTCAAAATTGGCGCAGCCCCCTGCGTGCGCAAGTTCTGCCACAAGTGCGACAATCTTGCCACGCTTGCCGCCGGCAACATGATTGGGGCATAGGCGGCCTGAGCGTACAAGTCGGCAAGTTGCCGTGCGTCTTCGCCCAACGTGGAGAAGTTAGATCCCAGGCAACGGGCAAACTCGTGGGGCGTTTGATCCGCTTGACGCGGTTGACCGTGTTCCCAGGCCCAGGCCTCCACGGCCTCGAACGTGTAACGAACCAACTCCGCCGGCGAATAGCGATCGGCTATGCCTGAGGCGAACGGATCGGCGAAATCGGCGAATGGCCGCCGCGTTGCTCGCTTTGGGCTTGCCTCGTCGCCTGCTTCATCCCCGCCGCTGGCAGTTCCAGCAAATAGATTGTGCCAGAAGTCCAATAACCACTGCCCAAAGTTGCTTAGCGCCGATAGCAACTCATAACGATTTCGCCACACGGCATATATCACCAGGAGCAACAACACGCCGTAAAAAATCCATTTGAACAAAGCCATCAAGGAATCTGCGGGTGAGAACGTGATCCGCGGAAGAGTTGGAGTGTGCGGGGCGTTGTCCGAGCTTTGACTGTCTTTATGGCTCTCCCCCCGGGCATTATCGGGCGACTGCTTCCCGGCGGCCGAGTTGCCCGTTGCCTTTGGCGGCTTTTTTGGGGGCTTTTCCGAGGCGGCCTTATCCGACGACGGCTTGTCCGTCTTGTCCGACTGCGTTTTGTCCGCCTTATCATCATTATCCGCCTTGTCCGACGTCGTCTTGCCCTGCTGCTTCGACGAAGTGGACCCCGACTGCTTAGATTCGCGCTCTTCGCTTTGGGCCGAAGGCTGGTTTTCTTCTACCCCATCGCGGCCCGCGCCGTATTGCGAGGATTGTTGATCGGGCGATCCGATGCGGAAGGGCGGCTCCGATATGGCATACTCGGCATTCGGCCGCGGCAGGAGCATGGCCGCGAGCATCACACCCGCAATCATCAACCCGCCGATCGTGAGCCATAGATTGACGATCGAAAGCGGCATTTCCTGCCGCCGCTGCCTCAAGTAGCGGCGCAGCCCTAAAAAACTCGTCGCCATCAAAAGTCCCAATCCGCTGCCCGTATAGATGCAGAGCAGATTGAATGCATCCTGCCGGGCAGACAGATCGCCGGCCGGGATGAAGAGCTGTCCGATCCCGAACAGCGGCAATGCAGCCAGCGAAAAGTAAATAACCCAAACACCGGGTGCGTGCGGACGGCGGCGGCGGTCGATGAACCGCTGCCACCAGCCCGGCGGCTCGTCCCGCGACGTGGTCGCCTCCGGTTCCTCGGGCAAAGGCGCTATCTCCTGCTCGAGCGCGGCCTTGCCGGATCGATCCAGCCCGACCGCTTCCAACAGGCCTTCGCCGGAATCCTCCTGATCTTCGTCGATCAGCGTGCAGTCCCAAGTCAGCTTGTCCGACGACCACCAGACTATTGCGATGAGTCCGAGATTGATGAAAAAGGTCAGCGACTGCAACATGCCGCCTTGAAATTGCACAAACTTGTTGATGGCCAGCAGGGTGACAATGCCCAAGGGAATGGCGAACAGCAGCGCCCGCTCTCTGCCCGATTCGATCGAGATCCGGGCGATCAACACCGCGGCCATGACGAACAGGGCAAATATGTATTGCAGTCGTCCCTGGTAGTTGCCCTGGTAAAATACCTGTATAAGGAAAAGTACCAGACTGCCGACCATCATCGTGATCAACGCCGGACTGATGGCGATGACAAGGTAATCGAGCAGAGTCTTTTTAAGCCGGCGGGCCATGGGAGTTGAAATCCTCTCATTGTCATTATATCATCGCAACACTTGCTGCCGGCACAAGTCGGGCAGCATCTCGACGCTTTTCAGGTGCCGGGCCTCGATTCCCTCGGCGGCCAGTTGGGCCGATGCATTGAGGAACTCCACGTCGTCGTAAAGGTTCAAGATCGCGGTTACGGCCAGCCCTTTGCGCCGCAGTTCGCCCAGGGCCACGGCCGTATCGACGCTTAGCGATGCTAATAGTGCCACCACCGTGGCGTCGCGGGGAATGCGGCCGGCAGTCTCATAAAGCAGTTGGGCGAAACTCAGTCCGTCGGTCAGTTCCACTCGGGCGAGCGTTTCCAAGATTCGCATCAGTTGTTCCGATCCGCGTCGAGTCTCGACCACCACCGGCTGAAGCCGATTGCTCTTGTCCATCATACTTGCGGCCAGCCGGGCAGCCTTACGCGAGCGAATGTCGTAGTCCCAGCCTTCCTGGCGGATGCGGTCGGCCGCGTCGCGACCGTTTGTCACGAGCCCGATCTGCTGGTCCATTTCGTAAACCGCGTTGGCCAGCGATGCTGCGGCGCTAACGCCCAGTTCGGAACGGTAAGGCTCGTGATGCGGGTCGTATGCCGTCTGGTGCAAGTCCAGCACAATTGTCGCCCCTACAATGCAGGACGGCTCGTAGAGTTTACAGTGTAATTGGCCGGTTCGCGCGGTTGCCCGCCAGTGCACGCGATTAAGCGGATCGCCGGCCTCGTACCTGCGCACGCCTGCGATCCGCGTAGGGTCTTCATAAAGGCGATGCGAGATGCGGACCTCGCCGATCGGCCGGCGCGAAGCCAATTCAAAACCCTGAAGCGGCACGACCTCCGGATACACCAGCAAAAAATGCGGCGCGGTGAGCACGCGGTAGCGCCGGTGCAATCCGAACAAGTCGCCCGTCTCGACCACTAGCGGGCCGATCTGGTGGTATCCGCGGCGATTACACTTCAACTGATAAAACACCGTGCGCCGGCCGCGCCCGCCGAGCATGGCCAACTGGATGCGTCTCCCCTGGACTTGCAGACTCGGCGGCTGGTAAATAAAGGCCCGGCGCGGCAACAAGTCCTCCAGCAGCACCCAGACCACGGGCAGCCAGCCGGCGTTGTTTACCGTAATCACCACTGCTACCGTGTCGCCCACGTTGACCGAGTAGCGGTTGCACTCCCTCTCGGCTGATAGGTTCCCGATCCAATATCGCGACAGCCAGCGGCTCACCAGCATGATCCCCAGCA